>JAMCWJ010000001.1 GCA_023475105.1 Nitrospirota bacterium | reverse complement strand
ACGTCGGGCCTTCCCGCTCCCGGTCCTTTCTTTTTTAGGGTATTTTAATCCGGGAAGGGCTTCGATAGGGTCAGTCGATTACGATTAATTCAGGGCCAACAGCGTTAGGTTATTCCGAAAAACAACACCACTCTTTTGCCCCACCTTATACTTGAACATCTTATTTCACCACCCTTTTCCCCCTCGCTTCTGTCCTCTTGATCCATGTTTAAAGAAATAAAAGTGCCTTATTCTTGTGAGACGATTTCCTTCAATCGGCAGATCAGAAGGGATTGGCCCTGTTCTGAAATCAGTGTTTCGCAAAGGCCTCTTCAAGGCCGATGAATTGATCGAACTCTTCTTTTATCTCCGCAGCCACGTCAGCCGAAGACAAAAGACCTACCAGCTTTCCATTTTCGGTAACAGGCAACCTTCTTATGTTTGCTCTATTCATTATTCTTAAGGCAGAGTCAATATCGGCATCGGCGTTGATTGTTATAGGATCGAGCGTCATAATGTCGCATGTATAGGTCGTCTTCGGGTCTTTAAAGTCCGCAGCCACTGTCAAGGCTATATCCCTGTCCGTTAATATCCCCCTAAGCTTCCAACCTTCTTCAACGACAAGAACCGTGCCTACACCGTGCTCCTTCATTTTCAAAGCAGCCTCGTGAACAGATGAAGAGGGCAGAACACTCACCAGTTCCTTATGCATTTTCTGTCTTACCAGCATGGGTTCCTCCTTCCCCGGGCCAATCCCTCACCGAGATCTCCACTCGCAAAAAAACCGAGCCTACCACATTCCTTCGGCAGCTCGGCCATCTTCTCCTCAAAAGACCCGCCGCTTTCCGCACCCTCTTCGCAAAGGGTTTGGCTTTGTCGGGACTATCTCTTAACTAAAGTATATCACAAAATGTTGTCTTGTCCTACTAAGAAATCTTAATAGATGAGAATGCTAAATACTTATTCTATATTAAGTAGTTATTGCTGATTATACGAAGCTGCCCGCTCGAACGCCTGAAAAGTCTGTCCTTTGTCTTTTCACACGATCTATGGTAAGGTGGTCTTATAGAACAGATTCGGAAGTAGATACCCACGGGCTTGCCCGTGGGTATCTACTTATTTATCATCCATTGCAGTTAGGAGGTGCAATATGTCAATACCTACTGAACCTATTGGAAGTATTCCAAGATCACAGACACTCATCGAAGGCATACAGGCGTTCAAAACCGGTCGCATCTCGAAAAAGGAGCTGGATGCACTGTCCGACACAGCCATCCTCGACACCATTCGGCTCTTCGAAGCCACGGGGTCACCTGTCATCACGGACGGGGAACAGACCAAGCCCAGCTTTGCAACCTATCCAATCGATGGACTCGAGAACATTGCACCGGATGGCATTGCTATCCCCTTTGCAGATGGTCACGTGCGCCAGTTGCCGAGGTTAATAGCAGGACCTTTCCGATACAAGACGTACGCGGACGAATATCTGGAAGTGGCGAAGAGGTTTGCTCATGTTCCTGTAAAGCAAGCGGTCATCTCGGCATCGGCACTCAGCCTGCTGTATCCGCAAAGTGGCGTCGAGGGATATTCCAGAGACGCGTTTATCGCAGACCTCCTCCGCGAGAACGAAGCCGACATTCGCCGTTGCCTTCAGAGAGGCGCCTATCACGTTCAGATCGACTTCACTGAGGGAAGGCTCGCGGTCAAACTCGACCCGACCAGGAAACTTTTGAAAAGCTTCATCGACCTTAACAATGGGGTGCTGGATCGTTTCTCGCCGGAAGAGAGGAAGAGAATTGGGGTTCACACCTGCCCCGGCGGCGACCGAGACTCGACCCACAGTGCTGATGTGGACTACGCCGGGCTCTTGCCAAGTTTGTTCGAACTCAAGGTAGACAATTTTTACATCCAGTTGGCCAGCGAGAGCAACCGCGCGAGAGTGCTGAGAATCATTAAGGAACTGGCAAGAACCGATCAAAGAATTTTCGTTGGCGTGATTGATCCGATTAATCCCCGAGTAGAAACACCGGAAGAAGTAAGGGATCGGGTACTTGAAGCAGCCGAATACATTCCACTTAGCCAACTGGGAACGACTGACGACTGTGGTTTTTCTCCATTCAGCGATGACACTTCAACGGACAGGGAAACGGCTTTCGAAAAGATCCGCGCCCGTGTGTCTGGTACTGAGTTGGCTGCCAAAGTGCTCCGGGTCCGATAAGCCCACGTTCTGCGAAAAGTGGTACGAGTTCTGGAAAAAGTGAAAGGAAGGAATGAAAGAGCCTGCAAAGGGGGCAATAACGAGAAGTGATTGAAAAGCACCCTGTTTCCTGACAAGGGTTACGGCTTTCTCACCGCTCCGGACGGACTGGAGGTCTATTTTAATGCGCACAGCGTAATAAACCTTAACGTTGCAAAAAGTTTGCACAGTAAACTCAGCAAAGCATTGTAATAGCCGGTTTCCATAGGATTGGACAGGCAAGTGAGGAACTCACAAAAAGTGAACTCCTCTCACTTGTCATTCCTGCAAGCGAAGCGCGTCGGGAATCCTTCTTTTTCGGAAAGATTCCGGACAAGCCGGAATGACAGAGAAAACGTTCCATGCAACGTTAAGGTAAACAGATTTCAGGACTCTGAAGGTCGGGATGAAGGTATGTTTTGTTAAGGAAGAGGGTGATAAAGGTCCTCAAGCGAGCACTGTGACCGTGAACATGAATGCCGGTCCAAGGCGAAAAGGGAACTCTATGTTGAAAATTCTTATGAACTCGGCTCATTCATGAAAAGGATCATCATCATACCCATCGGAAAGGTGAATCCTGAATTTCTCCGGACTATCTCCTCTGCCACCGGCCATAAATTTCATACGAAAGCCGAAGTGGGTCGCAAGATGTCAATACCTCCGGATTCTTACAATGTTTTGAGGAAGCAGTATAACGCCGTTGCCGTTCTCAAGGAGATGATCTCTTACAAACAGAGAGCTGGCGATAGCCTGCTCGGTATCGTAGATATTGACCTCTATGCCTCAAGGTTCAATTACGTCCTCGGAGAGGCTGATCCGAATGCGGGAGTTGCAGTAATATCTCTCTGGAGACTCAGACAGGAGTTTTACGGGCTTCCCGGGGACAAGGATCTGCTGAAAGAGCGGGCCGCCAAGGAGGCAATTCACGAACTCGGGCATGTTTACGGGCTTGACCATTGCCCTGATCCCGAATGCATAATGTATTTTTCCAATCGCATCAGTGATACAGATAAAAAAGGGCCGGGATTCTGCGATATCTGCCAAGAAATGCTTGGCCTCTGAAACTGCATTTTGATGGACGGGTGATGGCTACATAAAATGAGAGTATAATTAATATGGAAGCATTTTGAAATAATCTTTATAGAGGAGACCAGGTCAAATGACGGCATCAGATGACAGAAAAAGAGAAGAATTGCTAAAATGCCTTGATCAAAAAGTATTTGACCCCATCCTGCAAGCCTTGCCTGAAGACTATAAGAGTGAAGATCTCATAAGAAAGCTTCATAATGTGAAGAGGCGTATTGAAAGTGAGAAACGCCAATTTCATCAGTTTCAAACCGCAGAAGAGGTTAAAAAAACTTATCTTTCTGACCTAGAGTTTAGAAAAGCTAGAAAGATAGATCATGAATTAGATGAACTCAAATTGCCGTCTTTGCCCGATGTAAAAGATGAATTTCTTGGATTATGCAAAAAGTTCAGAGTCTAGTTGAAGGGTTTAAATAATGGTTTATCTGTCGATGAATAGGTTTCACTGAGGAGTCCATCGATTCCGGGTAATTTGCGCAAGAAGTGTATTCACTTCGCCGGGCAGCCGGCGCTGCTCAGCACGCTGTTCGGGACCGGCTTTACACCGTTATGACCGCTCCTCCCTGGTATGTCGGGTAGGAAGGCGTCATGTTTCAGGAGGGGGACGAACTGGAGATTACTGGCTCGAAGTATTTTGGAGAAGAGGGAACCATCTCCGTCATTGCACGGAGGATAAAGGACATGAAGACCGGCAAGGAGCTCCTTTTGAGGAACGGCTCCTGCAGGCCCATGTGGCACGGAATGAGAAACAGATAAAGGAGGAACGCTTTGGGAAACAAGAAATTCGTATTTATCCTCACCCATTCGTACGACAGACCCGATATCACGGCAGGGGCGATGCAGCTGGCTTCCAACATGAAGGCTTTCGACGTCGACCTCGATTTTTTTCTTATGGACGATGGCGTCCTGCTCGCCCGCAAGGGTTTTGCGGAAACCCTGTCGGAACTTCAGAAGAAAGACGAGTTTTCGCCAGTCCATGAGCTGATGAGAACCCTCGTCGAGGATTTCGGCGTGAAGTTCTACATATGCGCTTCCTGCGTGAGGCATTACGGCCTCGACAAGGCGGAACTGGTGAAGAACGCGGAAGTGAAGCCGGGCTCTTTTCTCGGCGAAATGCTTATGGAACGGGACAACGTGACGTTCTAGCAGCTCCGAGTTTTTTGCCTCTTTATTTTCGGAGACATAGCCCTGATGTGAAATAACGAGGCGGGCAGGGCATCCCTCAAAGCCTTTTAAGGCGATAGGATCTGATGAGGGCATGGCGTCGGGTGGAGAGGACTTCAGCGAACGGTATTTCCCACTTTCGTATAATCTGAGTGGCTTCCGATGCCATTAAGGAATCGCTGCAAAAGTCTTTTCGGACTATCCTGCCCGCCTCGCCGGCCGCGCGTAGACCCCGCCCCTCCTGTACGACGGGCCGATTTGCTCCTCTATTGCACTTTCGATGTCGTATGGTATTTAATATCCTATGCCTGAATTGACCCCGCTGATGAAGCAGTATTTCAGCATCAAGGAAAAGCATCCCGATGCGATCCTGATGTTTCGTCTGGGCGATTTTTACGAGATGTTCGGCGAGGACGCAAAGGTCGCATCGAAGATCCTTCAGATCGCTCTGACCACGAGGGACAAGTCCAGGGAGGACCCCACTCCGATGTGCGGCATCCCGTATTTTGCAGCTGACGGCTACATCGCGAAGCTCATCCGCGCAGGCCGCAAGGTTGCCGTCTGCGAACAGATGGAGGACGCAAAGGACGCAAAAGGCATCGTTCAGAGGGACGTGGTGAAGGTGATCACCCCCGGAACGTTTTCACCCGAAAACCCCAAGGAGAACAATTACCTCTTCTGCTTTTACCCGGACGGGAGAAAATACGGCGTCGCCCTCGCGGACATCTCTACGGGCGAGTTTATGGTATACGAAAGCGTCCGGCCGATCGAGGATGAACTCAGCAGGTTCGAGCCGAAGGAAGTCCTTTTCCCCGAAAGCCTGGCGGACAACATTCATTATGAGGAGGCCCTGAAGAACTTTTACCGCACCGCGGCCGACGACTGGACCTTCGACTTTTCCGAGGCCTACAGGGCTCTTTTGCAGCATTTCAAAGTGTTTTCTCTCGACGGGTACGGCTGCGAAGGGATGACGGCCGCCATCTCCGCGGCAGGCGCATTAATCACCTATATCGTGAACACCCAGAAGGAGGCGGTCCGCTTCAGGAAGCTTACTCCCCTCGTCCAGAGTTCGTATATGTTTCTCGATGCCTCGGCGCAGAGGAACCTCGAACTCATCCGGAATCTGAAAGGAGGGACGGAAGGCTCCCTTCTCTCGGTCCTCGACGAGACCCTCACGCCGATGGGGGGAAGATATCTCAGAAGCGCTATCCTCAGACCGCTCGTCGAGAGGGAGGAAATACGGAGGCGCCTGGGGGCTGTCGAGTCTCTGGTGGACGATTACGAACTGCTCGAGGCATTGCGTGCCAACCTGAGAAAGATTCAGGACCTCGAAAGACTCGCCGCGAAGGTCGCGGCGGGTTCGGCCTCGCCGAGAGACGTGATCGCGATAAAGAACTCCCTGTCCTCCCTGCCCGGGATGAAGAAGGCGCTCGAAGCATCACAGGATGAGTATCTGACATCCCTGGGCGGGGAAATCCCGGAACTCGGCGGGGTGAAGGAGTTGATCGAGTCGGCAATTACGGAGAATCCCCCCCTCGGTACCAGGGACGGCGGGATCATCAGGGCCGGGTTCAGCGCGGAGGTCGACGACCTCAGGAAGATCTCGGTGAACGGCAAGGATTTCATTGCGGAGCTCGAAGCACGGGAGAGGAAGAAAACGGGCATCTCTTCTCTCAAGGTGGGGTACAACAGGATATTCGGGTATTACATAGAAGTGACGAAGGCGAATATCGAGCTTGTTCCGGGTCACTATATCAGAAAACAGACGCTTGTGAACGGCGAGAGGTTTATCACCCCCGAACTGAAGGAATACGAGGCGAAGGTCACCGGCTCGGAAGAGCAGTTGAAGGGCCTCGAATATGCCCTGTTCCAGGACATTCTCGGAAAGATCCGGGTGCAGAACGTGTCGCTTGTATCCTGCGGCCGTGCGGTTGCGAAGCTCGACTTCTTCGCCTCCCTCGCAGTGACCGCGAGGCGGCACGTTCTGCACCCGGATCTTTC
>JAMCWJ010000020.1 GCA_023475105.1 Nitrospirota bacterium | reverse complement strand
CAGAATATCCTCGATATTCCAAGTCCCTGCGATGTCCCAAGGGACATTATAACAGGTATCGACGCGGTATTCATATTGATGCGGGCGTCGTCCGGCCTGCCGTCGTAACCGTACACGGTCACGTAGGGAAAAAGCTTGTCGAAGGAGGCACGGTCGATGCCTTTGATGAGCAGAAGTTCATCCACGCTGTCCATATACCCGTTCTTCGCGCCCTCTTCGGAGCCGTCCGGTCTCGGCTCGCTGTCGCTGTCTATCCAGTCGGCCACTCTGTCGGCAATGCGTTCGTCGAGACCGAGGTTCTTCAGCAGTCTTTTGAAACAGCTATAAGACTTTCGCGATCCATCCGGCCAGACTTTGTTTATGGAGTTCAGATTGAATTTCGCGTTCTCATCTTCGACAGTGACTATGACCGTCCCTGAAAAGCCATCGAGGATATTCTGGACGGGGATATCCATCCTGCCGGGGAACTTGTACCGCTCGTTGACCGGTATATCCGCCATGGTCTTCACCGCAAGGGTAACCCCCGACTTTGCCGCGAAGGAAAGCCTTTGGGAATCCTTCCAGTTCGAGAGCGCGGAGGTCGTCGTATACACGCCGTAGGAGAATTCGACGACCATTGCGGTGATCAGCGCCAGTATCATGAGCGTGAGCACGAGGACGATGCCGCTTTCGGAGGCGAGACAGCCGGCGGCCGGACGAGTCGCCCCTGCCGTCCCGTTCTCTCTCCCGTTCATAGCGTCTTTCCGATCCTCGGACGCGCGACTTCCGAGATGACGAGCGGACTCTCTTCCTTCTTCGCGCTGATCTGCACGCTTATCCTTATCTCCTCGGGAACGCCCTTCGCAACGCCGCTGTCCCAGGTCTTGACCCATTTGTCGTTGTATTTCGCCTCGACGGTAAAGGCCCCGATATTTTCGATCAGGTCGATACCCTTCGTCTCGGAGGACTGTCCGTAGGCAGGATCGATCTTCTTTTTAAGGGTGAGCCTTCCCTCGTTTTCCTCCACGGTATATGCGATCTTCGAAAGCCCGGGAAGCAGGGGTGAAAAAGAAGTGAAGACCAGCTGCGACCCCTCCTTTCCGTAAAAGTCCCTGTCGTCGATCTTAAGGACGGTATAATTCCTGCTGCCGGCCGGATCGTATACCGAAGATTCAATCTCCCTCTTCAGCACATCGAGGACCGAGCGGCATTCCTGGAGCCTCAGAAGGGAATCGTCGACCGCATCGACAGCCTTGCGCGAAAGGAAAAAGGAGCTGTAGAGCGCGGTGACGACGATAGCCGTCATCCCGACGGCAAGGAGCACCTCCAGAAGCGTGAACCCGCCGCTCTCCCGGGTCTGCGGACAGGAAGGAAGGCCTCTCATCCTCTCTCTTTCGGAAAGGCGCGGTTTCATTTCACTTTCCTGATCAGTTCCGCCAGAGAGATCTTTTCCTTCCCGTCGCTCACTACGACGGATATCTCGGACATGCCGGGGAAAGAAGAGGCCTTGACGGCCGTCTCGTAGGAGAATCCCTCATAGGGTTCCGGGAACTGCCCTTTTCCGGCTGCGGGGGTCCTCTCCATTTCATACATCTTCTCCGCAGCGAGGGACGTCGCGACCGTGACGCTCCTGTGCCGCCCCGCGATCCCGAGGTGATAGTTCAGCGTGTAGATCAGGGTGACGAGGAGGCCGCCGACGATTGCGAGGCTTATCATGACTTCGAGGAGGGTGAACCCTCCTGCGTGAAGGCGAAAGGCCCTCGGCCGGCCGCCGTCCCGCATGTTATATCGGTCCATTGCCTTTCCCTATCTTCACTCTTCCGTCCATGCCGTTGAAAGCGACGGTCACCTCCGACTTCTCATCCCTCAGGTGCAGGGTAAAGCTCTCTGTCTGTCCCAGGGGGCTGAAAAAAACGATCACCTCGCCCTCCGATATCATGCCCTTCGACTGCAAATCGATGCCCGAAAGGGAATCGAACTTCTCCGTTTTTTCTCCGTCCGGACCGTTGTATGCCAGGGCCTTGTCGCTGAAGGTGATCTTCATCCTGAGAGTCTCCTTGGTCGAGAGCGCGCTGTCATTCAGGTAGCGCACGATCGAGCCGAGCCGTTTTGCGTCCGACTTTATCCTGCTCTCACTCATCGCCGTCAGGGAAGGAAGGGCCACCGCACACATGAGAGAGACTATGAAGATAACCACGATCAGCTCGAAAAGAGTAAACCCTGAATGTTCCGGCCCCGCAAAGGGAGACAGGAGGGGCGGGATTTTGTGTCGTCCCGGCACGGCGTTCCCTCCTTTGCCGCCCCGTCTCCGATCAGTCCGGCTCCGGAAGGCCCTGCCGATTCCACAATTTCTGAAGCCCGTCACAGTACAATATTCTTTCTACTTCATGTCCCAGCTCTTGATATCCCCGTCCTTTCCCTCTCCCCCCTCCTTGCCGTCGGCGCCGTAGCTCAGGAGGTCATAGTCGCCGTTCAGTCCCGGAGAAACGTAGATGTACGGGTTGTTCCAGGGGTCGAGGGGTATCTTCTTCTGTTCCAGATACCCGCCCTCCCTGTAGTTCTGCGGCTCCCGCCCGCTCGTCGGCTTCTCGGTGAGGGCGTCCAACCCCTGCTGGGTATCGGGGTAGAAGCCGTTGTCCATCTTGTAGAGCTTGAGGGCGGTCTCTAAATGCCGTATCTGGACCTTCGCCTCCGCCATTCGCGCGTCGTCCGTCCTCCCGATAATCTTCGGCGCCACGATGGCAGCGAGAAGGCTCAGGATGAAGACGACGACGATGATCTCGAGGAGCGTGAACCCTTTCTGCCCTCCGGAATCGTCGCACATTGCGGCGTTCCGCAACCCCGCGCTGCGGGTCTTGCATCTCGGATTATGCATGCTGTGTACCTCCGTGCATCATTTAATCAGCTGATTCAGCTGGAACATAGGCAACAGGACTGCGAGCACGATAAAGAGCACGACAAGTCCCATCGTGAGTATCATGGCCGGCTCGAAAAGAGCTACCGTCCTGTTCACCTTTCTGTTGAATTCCTCCTCGTAAGACTGGGCGGCCCTGCCGAGAGTGTCGGGGAGTCTTCCGCTCTTTTCCCCTGTCGCGATGAGCTGAACGAAGACCGGGGGGAACCCCTCGAGGGTCGAGGAGAGACTCTGTCCTTCCGCCACCCTCCGCTCGGCGCCCAGGATCCGCTCCTCCAGCTCTTTGTTCCCGACGGACTTCGCAGAAAGGCCCAGCGCCTTCAGCATCGGAAGTCCTCCCTCGAGGAGAAAGCCGAGGGTGCGCCCGAAGCGCGCATAATAGAGGCTCTGGATGACGTTGCCCGGGAGCCTCAGCAACAGCCTGTCAAAGGCGCGTCTCCGCGTCACGAGCAGTTTCCTGACCGCACAGCCGGCGGCTGCGGCAAGGCCGGCCATCACCCACCAGTATTTGATAAAGAGATTGCTCACGAAGATAAGCACGACAGTGATGAAAGGCAGGGTCGCCTTTGTGTCGTTGAAGATCTTCACGATCTTCGGTATCACAAAGGTAAAAAGGAACGAGAGCACTACGATGCTGACCCCCATCATGAGGACCGGATATATCATGGCCGATCGAACTTTCGCCTTCACCGCGTTGCGGCTCTCGAGAAAATCCGCAAGCTGCAGGAGGACCTTGTCGAGGGCTCCGCTCTGTTCTCCTGAATGGATCATATTGACGTAAAACTCCGGGAAGACGTCGCCGAAGTCCTCAAGCGCCTTGCTCAAGCCGCTTCCGCCGGAGACCTTTTCCTTGACGGCAATGAGCAGCTCCCGGTAATAGCCCCTGTTCTCGGCTGACATGGACTGGAGCGCCTCAAGCATGGGGACCCCGGAGGACAGGAGTATTGAAAGCTGTCTCGTCACATTCGGGAGGAAGGACTCGTCCGTCCTCCTGAATATCTTTTTCCTGCGCGTGATTCCCGACTCGGTAACTTCGCTCGGGAAGATGCCTTCGGCCTTGACCCTGAGGAGCGCGTCGCCCGGCCCCGATGCCTCGATGCTGCCCTGCACATCCCTGCCCTCCGTCGTATATCCTCTGTAACGAAATATCGGCATAGATCCCTGGAATCTTAGGTCCTAATTTCTTAACCCCGAATGCGCCGCCCGGAATTCCGCCGTCCGGATCTGCCCGGCGGAATCCTTCGCGCTCCATCGCTATTCCTCGGCATAGTCCTTCTGCGTGACCCTCAGGACTTCCTGGAGCGTCGTAATCCCCCTGCGCACCTTATGCAGGCCGTCCATATAAAGGGTCTTCATGCCTCTCGCAACGGCATAGTCTTTCATCAGCTGAGAATCTTTCCTCGATGTGATCATCTCTCTCACCTCGGGGGTCACATGGAAAAGCTCGAATATCCCCGTTCTTCCGAGATACCCGCTTCCCCTGCATTTATCGCATCCCTTCCCCCTGTACAAAAGAGAGAAGCTTTCGGTCCCGTCATCCGGAGCGGCCCGCTGAGACGGGGACTGCAGAGTGAGATACGCCCTTTCCGCATCGTTCGGCTCATAGGCTTCCTTGCAGTGAGGGCAGAGGGTCCTCACCAGCCGCTGAGCGAGAACCGCCACAAGAGAGGAGGCAACGAGAAAAGGCTCGACCCCCATGTCGATAAGTCGCGTAATGGCAGAAGCGGAATCGTTCGTGTGGAGGGTGCTCAGGACAAGGTGACCGGTGAGGGACGCCTGGATAGCGATCTCCGCAGTGTCGTAGTCCCTGATCTCGCCGACCATGATCACATCAGGGTCCTGTCTCAGTATCGACCTCAGTCCCGATGCAAAAGTGAGGCCTATCCTCGGGTTCACGTGGATCTGTCCCACTCCCTTCAGCTGGTACTCGACCGGGTCCTCGACAGTAATGATGTTCTTCTCTTCAGTGTGGATCCTGTTCAGCACTGCATAAAGGGTCGTCGTCTTCCCGCTCCCCGTCGGCCCGGTAACCAGGATAATGCCGTTCGACCTGGTGAGGAGTTCCCCGCCCCGCCGCGCGTCCTCTCCCTCCAGCCCCACTTCGTTCAGCCCGATCAGCCCATGCCGCCGGTCGAGCAGCCTCAGGACCGCCCTCTCGCCGAAGGAAGTCGGCACGATCGATACCCGTATGTCGATATCCCTGGCGCCGATGAGAAGCCTTATCCTGCCGTCCTGAGGGAGTCTCTTCTCAGCAATATCGAGATTCGCCATAATCTTCACTCTGCTTATGAGCGCGTCCTGGATGATCTTCGGCGGGGACAGGACCTTGTGGAGGATCCCGTCGAGCCGCATCCTCACCTCAATCTCCTTCTCATAGGGCTCGATGTGGATATCGCTCGCCTTTTCCTTCACCGCCTGGAGGAGAAGCGCATTGAGAAGCCTGATAATCGGCGCCTCTTCGGTCAGCTCGAGGAGGTCCCTGGGGGATTCGAACTCCGTCGC
The DNA here is from genome assembly GCA_023475105.1 of Nitrospirota bacterium. Lineage (GTDB taxonomy): Bacteria > Nitrospirota > Thermodesulfovibrionia > Thermodesulfovibrionales > UBA9159 > JAMCWJ01. The sequence continues at coordinate 22,791 of JAMCWJ010000020.1, read as the reverse complement.
CACCGAGGAGAGATCTTCCCCTGATATCCCGTCCATCACCTCTTCGGCAGAGCCGACCTGCCCGTAGAATTTGTTAATCGCGTCGATCACGACCCCGGACTGCGCCCTCAGGGGAAGCGGCTTCAACCCGTATCTTCTGGCGAGGTCGCGGAGGGCGAAAAGGCCTTTGTCGTCCGCAACGACTGCAATAAGGGAGCCGTCGGTCCTCCTCACGGGCATCACGAGATTGTTCCTTGCGAAGGCGAGGGGAACCTCCTTGAGCAGGGAAATTTCTATCTCTTCTTCCTTTATGGTATCGATGATTTCCATAATCCCGCCGGAAGCACGGAAGCCTGAACCGGGAAAGTCCCCGGGCGATGCGCTGGCCCGCGCTCCCGCACCGGTCTGCCTACTTCACCCGCATCGTATAATTCGGCTCCGCATACTGCACCTCGGAAAGCGCGGCGAATTCCTTCATCGCATCTTCCACCTCCTCGCCTTTTTTCAGACGGATCTGGTAGACTTTGATTCCCTCCAGAAATCGTATTACCGTAGCGCCTTCCTTCGCGATGATTTCCCGCGCCGCTTCATCCGATACCCCTTCCCTGAACTTCACCATCAGCTCCCCCTGCAGATACCGGTTCTCAGACACTGCGAAATCCCTCCGTTTCTCCGCGGTCAATGCCGCGAGGCGTCCCGGGCCCTTCACGATATTCGGGGTGAGGAAGACGAGGAGGTTCGTCTTGCTCTTACTGACGCTCTTCTGCTTGAAGAGCCATCCGAGGCCGGGGATATCTCCGAGCAGCGGCACCTTCGTCACCGTCTCTTCCGTCTTGTCCTGAATCAATCCGCCGATTACCACGGTCTGGGTGTCCTTCACCACGACCGATGTCTTCGTCGAGCGTTTCGTGACGCTCGGGCCGACACTTATGGTGAGCGCGTCGGACTGCTGCTTCAGAGACGAAATCTCCTGGTAGATGTCGAGCTTCACATGGTCCCCTTCGGTAATCTGGGGCGTGATTCTCAGGATGATGCCGATGTCCTGTCTCGTGATCGAATTGAGGACCGCGGTGCCGGTCGTCACGCCCGTCTCCCTCTGGGAGATAAAGGGCACGTTCTCCCCGACGAGAATTTCGGCCTCCTTGTTGTCCGACGTGAGTATCTGGGGCGTCGAGAGCACGTTTACGGCATCCCTGAACTCATCAAGACTGAACAGGGCCGCAAAGCCGGGCACATTGAGCGTCGTGTCGCTTATCGTACCGTCAGGGTTGACAGTCGTGATCGGGATGTTCAGGAAGTTTCCGAGTCCGCCGAGGGTGGCGCCCTGAAGTCCCTGCACGATACCCTGAATCGCCGCCTGGTTGATCGTGCCGAACCCGCCTATCACGATCGGTTTCCCCCCCTTCGTCGCCGTTGCCCTCCATTTTACGCCCAGGTCCCTCAGCTTTTCCATCGAGGCCTCGACGATCATCGCCTCGACGTAAACCTGCCGCCTCCTCTTGTCGAGCTGTTTGATCACCTGTGCGAGGCTCTGATAGTCTGCCGGCGATGCCACAATGATCAGGGCGTTCGATGCCTTGTCGGCAGTGATGGATATGCCGCCTGCCGCTTCGAAGGGGGTTACGGGAGCGGCCCCCGGCGCTGCCTGCTGCTGGGGTTTCGTAGCCTTGACAAACCCCTCGAGGACCTTCACGAGTTCCGTCGCATCTGCGTTTTCGAGAAAATAGACGTTTATCCTCCCGAGGGCTTCCGGAGAAGGGATATCGATCAGTGAAATAAGGGACTTCATCGATTCCCGCGCTCCCCTGTCCCCGAAGAGCACGACGGCGTTCAGCCTGTGGTCTGCGACCGCCTTTGTCTCCTCGCCTCCAACGGGCAGCTGAGCCCCCCTCGTCCTGCGGCTCATGCCCTCATTGATCAGCTTCGCAACAGTGTCGGCGCTCGAATGCTTGAGGAAGACTATTTCGGGACCTTCCCTCGTCGCAGGCTGGTCGATGCTGTCGACGAGAGAAAGGATCTTCTCGATATTCAGGCCGGAGTCTATCACGAGCAGGAGGTTGCCCGGGCCGAAGGCTGAGGCATAGCCGTCCTTCGAGACCATCGGCTGGATGAACTTGAGGGCGTCGTCGGCGGAGATGTTCCTGACCGATATGAGCCTCGCGATGTAGCTCTCGTTCACCGGCAGCTTGTCCGTCGCGATCTTTATGCCCCGCTGTTTCGCCTCCGCCGAGGGAATGATCTTGTATGCGTCAACTCCCGAAGGCACGATCGTGAAGCCCTTCAGTTCGAGCACGGAGGTGAAGAGATTAAAGGCCTCGTCGATGTTCAGCTTCGAGGGAGCGATAATGGTTATTTTCCCTTTCACCCGTTCGTCGAAAATAAAGTTCTTCTTCGTGATGTCGCTTATGAATTTCGTGATGGTCGGGAGGTCGACGTCGACAAAGTTGAACGTGACCTTCTCTGCCTTCTTCCCTTCGGAAAACGCCGAAGAGGCAACCAGCACAGCGAGCAGAAAAACGACAAGCAGGGAAATTCTTTTCAGATTTGGCATATCACCCTCTCGTTGCTCCTTATTTATCTGATCTGATAAGTCATCGTCATCCGGGAACCGCCTCTCACAAGATCGACCTGCACCCTGTCCATTCCCCTCAGGGCGGTAAAGGCCTGGAGGGCGTTTTCAGGATTCGAGATATTGTAATCGTTGATCCGGAGGAGGACGTCGCCGTTCTGCAGTCCCAGGCTCTGGTAGATGCCGCCGTTCCTTACTTCCCTCAGAATATACCCCTCCTGTTTGCCGTCCGAGATGTTCGGCTGGAGCCTCGCATCCGTCATCAGCTGGTTGGGGTGCTCGAGGGCGTCGAGGACCTTCTGCTGATCGACGATGAACGTGCTCGCTCCTGCACGTTTCGCAAAGTCCGTCGACCCTGCCCCCGCCCCGTGCGGAGTGACGTCCTTGATCGTCAGCATTTCGGCCATCGGGATACTCATTTCCCTTCCGCCGTCCGAAACGATCACCCTGTCCTTTTCGACTTTTTTCAGTTTGCCCGAACCGAAGACGGACTCGCCCATCCTGAATATCTCCTGTTTACCGCTCTTGTCCGCAACTATGGCATAGCTGTACTGCGGAGCGCCTGCAATCGTTCCGACGAGCGAAAGATCGGAAGTCGAAACGCCGCCTTCCTTCGAACCTGAAAGCTCCTTCAGCCGGCCTGCCGGAAATCCGAAGGGGTTGCGCGCAAAGATCCCCGCATACTCCTGGATACCGCCCTTCGCCTTCCGTGGTTCAGCCTGCGCGACGGGAGCGGGTCTCGCCGGCTTTCTCAGGACGGAAGAGAGGACATCCCTTGCAAAGAAGAGCAGGAAAAGCATGAGCAAAACGACAATGGATACATTGACCATAATCAGCAGTTTGGGGTGCCGGTATATAACATCGACCCTGTCCATAACAGACCTTAAGCATTATATACAAAGAAATGATAATTTTACAACGAACACCGGGCGCATTCCTTTCCCCATTTCAGGACTGTTTGCGCTATAATAAGGGCGTCTCGGCCTGCCTGCGCGGTCCGGGAAAGAAGGGCCCCTTTTCGAGGAAACGGGCAGAGCGGCACGAGACACAACGCATGATAAACGCTATTAGGACTTTTTTTTTAAATCTCTCTCTGAACAAGAAACTCATTCTCATGATGGTCTTTCTGAGTTCCGTCCTGCTTTCGATCCTCGTGTTCCTGTACTGGCAATCCGAAAAGGTGCTCCTGAACGAAGTCGGCAACCAGACTGCGGAGTTGTCGAAGGCGATCCAGGTCGGTGTCGAGGAGGTGACGGGCAGCGGTCCTACCGATGAGTCGCGGCTGGCACAATATCTGAAACAGCTCAACTCGAAGGGAATAAAAGAAATTTCGATCATCAGCAACACGGATGAGATCATCGCGAGCACAAATCCGACGAAGATCGGGGCCGCCCTCAGCCCCAAAACCTTCTTTTTGGGGCTGAGGGCGGAACTGGGCGAGCCCGTCTCGACGGAGGGAAAGACGTATAACGTGATTGTACCCGTCATCGCCGGAGAGGCCCACTACGGCTATATCCACCTCAAGATCAACTCGGACGACGTTTCGCAGCTCCTCAAGCACAACCTCCTGAAGCGGATATTCGCCGCCCTCATCGTTTTCGGGCTCGGCATCGGCGTCGCGATCTTTCTCTCCCTGCGCTATACGGATCCGATCCACAGCGTGGTGAAAGCCGCAAAAAAGGTCGCGGCCGGGGATTTCAACCAGAACCTCACCGTCGATAGGAAAGATGAAATAGGCGAACTCACGGCAAGCTTCAATTTCATGCTCCAGAGGCTGAGGGAGAACAAACGCCTCGAGGAGCGGCTGCGCGAGGCCGAACACCTCTCCGCAGTGGGACAGCTTTCGAGGACGATCGCCCATGAGATACGGAATCCCCTTAATTTCATAAGCCTCAGCATCGACCACATCGGGGAAAAATATCTTCCGAACGCTCCCGGGAGCGCGGAGGAATTCCAGGCCCTCGTGCAGAGCGTAAAGCACGAGATACACCGCCTCAACAGACTCGTAAGCGACTTTCTCGATTACGGCAAGCCGCTGAAGCTGAACATGCAGGAGACGCAGGTCGGCGATATCCTGGACGAAGTGGTCGAAATAATAAAGGCCAAGGCGGACTCGGACAAGATAGGGATCGTGAAGAAGTGCGATTTTTCGCCCCGGGTAAAGGCCGATCCGGAACTGATAAAGACCTGTTTCCTGAATGTCGTGATGAACGCCTTTCAGGCGATGCCTGACGGAGGAGTGCTCACAATCCAAACGGAGCAGGACGACGGGCGGCTGATCATCTCTGTGAGCGATACAGGCCGGGGAGTGCCGAAAGAGAATCTTGCGAAAGTCTTCGAGCCTTTCTTCACCACGAAGAGCAACGGCCTCGGCCTCGGCCTTGCGACGACAAAGCGCATCGTCGAAGAGCACGGGGGAAAGATAGACCTGCACGACAACGGGGGCGGCGGCAGCACGGTCCTGATCAGCCTGCCCTTGAACTGAGTGAGGAAGGAGAGCAGCGTATGGCGGTTGTTCTTGTAGTAGACGACGAACAAAACCAGAGGAACATCCTGAAGACCATCCTCTCCTCGGAGGGATACGAGACTCACGTGGCTTCATCGGGGGATGAAGCGCTGCACGTCATGAAGTCCTATATGCCCGATGTCGTGCTCACTGACCTCAAGATGGAGGGCATGAGCGGCATCGAGCTTCTTGACAGGATAAAAGACCTCGAAGAAGCCCCGGAGGTGGTGCTGATGACCGCCTATGGAACGATACCGTCGGTGGTCGAGGCGATGAACAAGGGCGCCTATAGTTATCTCGAAAAACCGCTCGACAAAGACAAGGTGCTTGTAAACGTAAAGAACGCACTCGAGAAATCGAAGCTCCTGAGGGAGAACCGCACTCTCCAGGAGGCATTGCACGGCAAGTTCAGCGTCGAAGGAATAGTCGGCAATTCGAAGGTGATGAAGGAAGTCATCGAGGTGATCAAGAAGGTTTCTCAGAGTCCGGTGACCGTGCTGATCCTCGGAGAGAGCGGAGCGGGTAAGGAACTGGTCGCGAAGGCGATCCATTACAACAGCCTCAGAAGCGCAAGACCCTTCACCGCGATAAACTGTGCGGCCATACCGGAGAGCCTCCTCGAAAGCGAGCTGTTCGGTTATGAGCCCGGCTCGTTCACCGGCGCAACGACGAGGAAAATCGGACTTTTCGAGGCCACGAACGGCGGCACCCTCTTCCTGGACGAAGTCGGTGACCTTCCCGCCCTGACGCAGTCGAAGATCCTCAGGGTGCTCCAGGAGAAGGAGATACGGAGGATCGGCGGCAGGGAGACGATGAAGGTGGACGTCCGCATCATTGCCGCGACGAACAAGGACCTCGATAAGGAAATGGAGAACGGAAAGTTCAGGGAAGACCTCTATTACCGGCTCAGGGTCGTTACGATAGAGCTTCCGCCGCTCCGTGAAAGACGTGACGACATCCCCGAACTCGTGAGGCATTTCCTCGAGCACTACAACCAGGAATTCGGTAAACGCATCAAGGGGCTGGACGAGGCAGCGATGAAGGCCCTTGTGGAATACCACTGGCCGGGCAACGTGAGACAGGTCGAGTCTGTGGTGGAACGGGCGGTACTTATGTGCGATACTGATGTCATTCGCCTGAAGGACATCAAAAGTGAGCTGCGGCTCCCGCAGCGGCAGGGGTTCTTCGACATCGACATACCGGATGAAGGCATCGTCTTCGAAGAGCTCGAAAAAGAACTCATTAAGAAAGCGATGGAAAAGACCGACAATGTGGCAGCGAGGGCGGCACGGCTTCTCGGCATGAGCTATAAGACCTTCTGGTACAGGTGGGAGAAATTCGGACTCGCGAATCACTTCCCAAAAAAGGAAGGTCCTCCCTAAATGGGGACATGTTGTCGGGTGGACGGAGTCGCCTAGGACGGCTGCTCCGGAACTTCCTGATTTTCCATCCCGTTTTTTATCGCCGCCCCGACGCTTCCCTGGCATAGAACTTGAAGGCGTCTCTGCTCAGGGCAGAGAATACTGAAGAGAATACCGGAAGGAGGTGAAACAGCATGAAAAAGATGATCGCTCTCGTTGTGCCGGTCCTCTGCGTTCTTTCGCTTGCGGGTCTTTCCTTTGCAGCCGAGAAGGCGGAAGCCCCTGCGAAGGCGGAAAAGAAGGCCCCCGTGAAGGTGAATCAGGTTGTCGGAGAAGTCGCTGCAGTCGATGCATCGGCAAAGACGCTCACCGTCAAGGGCAGGAGAGGTGAAGTGACCGTTTCTGCGGACGACAAGACAGTGGTGAGGGTCGGCAGAGAAAAGAAGACCCTCGCCGACGTAAAAGTCGGAGACAGGGCTATGGTCAGATACACCGAAGCCGACGGAAAGAACATGGCCAGTATCATCGGCATCATGGCGAAGAGACAAGCCTCGGAAAAAAAGGAGGCGGCTCCGAAGGCCGAGGAGAAGAAGCCCGCTGGGAAGAAATAGTCCTCTCGGGACGCGATTGCCGAGGCGCCGTGGTAACGGCGCCTCGTTCTTTTTCCTTCTTCTCCCGCTCGCAAGGATCCCTTTTTTTGGTATATAATAGTCGGGTCCCGGTACTTTGAGGCACGCCGGCCGATCTTGAAAAACCCGTCAACGGAGGATTATTATGCCCACATTTGAGTTTGCGGACAGGGTGAAACACCTCCCACCCTACCTTTTTGCGGCAATCGACGCAATGAAACAGGAGGCCCTGTCCAGGGGCGTCGACCTCATTGACCTCAGTATCGGCGACCCGGACCTCCCGACGCCGAAGCATATCGTCGAGGCCATGAAAGAGGCGGTCGAGAAGCCGGCACATCACCGTTATCCGTCATACGAGGGCATGCCCGCCTTCAGGGAAGCGGTGGCCGGTTGGTACAAAACCCGGTTCAATGTCGCGCTCGACCCGCGCACGGAGGTCCTTTCCCTCATCGGCTCGAAGGAGGGGATAGGCCATATTCCGCTCGCCTTCGTGAATCCCGGCGACGTTGCCCTCGTTCCCTCTCCCGGCTATCCCGTCTATCCCGTGGCAACTCTCTTTGCCGGAGGCGAAAGTCACCTCATGCCCCTTCTCGAAGAGAACGGCTTCCTGCCCGACTTCCGGGCAATTCCTGAAAGTGTTTTGAAAAAGGCATCGCTGATGTTCATCAATTATCCAAACAACCCCACCTCAGCCGTGACCTCACGCTCCTTTTACGAGGATGTGATAGAGCTCGCAAGGAAATACCATATCATCGTCTGCCACGACGCCGCATATTCAGAAATCTATTATGACGGCAGGAGGCCGATGAGTTTTATGGAAGTGGACGGGTCCGCTGAAGTCGGCATCGAGTTCCACTCTCTGTCGAAAACCTACAACATGACGGGATGGAGGATAGGGTTTGCTGTCGGCAATAGCCGCGTGCTCGCAGGGCTCGGAAAGATAAAGACGAATCTCGATTCCGGTGTGTTCGAGGCGATCCAGGAGGCGGCGATCGTCGCCTTCGGTACGGGTGAAGAGGTCCTCTCGGGGATCAGAGGCGTCTATCAGGCCCGGAGGGACGCCTTGTACAACGGGCTCAGGGGTCTCGGTTTACACGTGATCAAACCCGAAGCGACGTTCTACCTCTGGACAAAGGTCCCGCCTCCCTTCGACTCTTCCGGGTTTGTCGCGCATATACTCGAAACCTCGGGAGTGCTTGCGACCCCGGGAAACGGCTTCGGAAGTCCCGGAGAGGGCTATGTGAGATTCGCCCTCACTGTCCCCGTCGAAAGGATAAAAGAGGCGGTGGAACGGATAAAGAAGGCTCTGCGAGAAGGATTCCGGAAAAACGGGAATGCATCGTTGAACCTAAAACCTTAAAATTACAGAAAAGATACTATTTGGGGGAGACAGGTATACTGAAAAACCCCCTTTTATAGCGATACCACCAACAGTATCCGATATCATGAGGCGGTTTGAGCTGAACGGCAGCAGTGGTGAATTCACGACCCAAGTGTGTCTTTCGATATCAAAAGGTTTTGACGCGTGCCGGGCTCCCTTTCCGGTTCACCCAAATCTACCATCAACTCTGCGTGGGGATGCATTCGAACGGTTTCAGCGGGCCGTAGGCCCGGTGCCTCGGAGCGAAGCGAGAATGAGAGAGAATGCCGTCCTCACGCAGTATCAGTCTTTCTTGATGGCGCACTTTGGTCCGGCCGCACAGTTGACTTTGAAAGTCGAGCATTAAGAGGATTATGCCCGTCGTCCATATCGGCATCGGTTCAAATCTCGGCGACAGGGAGAAGAACTGCCTCGCGGCCCTCCGTCTTCTTTTCGAAAACGGCATTGTGATAGCAAAACACTCGTCCCTGTATGAGACTGAACCCTGGGGGGAGAAAAACCAGCCGAACTTCATGAATATGGTGGTTGAGGCCGGGACGGAGCTCCAGCCCCTGAGGCTCCTCGAGACACTGAAAGAGATCGAACAAAAGATCGGCAGAAAGGAAACCTACCGGTGGGGGCCCCGCGTAATCGATCTCGACATACTTTTTTACGATGACCTTGTGCTCGACACCCCTGGCCTCAGGATCCCCCACCCGCTTCTGCAGGAGCGGGAATTCGTGCTCCGGCCCCTGGCCGAGATCGCGCCCGACAAAGTCCATCCTGTTCTCAATAAGACGGTAAGAGAACTGTTGTCCGAAATAGGATAGTCCTGTCCCTTATCGACAATAGGATAGTCTTGACCTTTATTTGTCATTCCGACTTGTTCGGAATCCCTCTTTGCCTTGTCCGGTTTCATAGTAAAAGTTTAGGAAGGATTCCCGACAAGCGGGAATGACATCGGAAAAGGCATGCTACGATTGCTTAGGCCTTCCTGACGAAGTCGCCGAAGCCCTTCAGGACCCTCAACCCCAGTTCCTGGCTCTTTTCGGGATGGAACTGCGTGGCGAATATATTGTCTTTCCAGACCATCGAGGTAAACTCGGGGCCGTATTCCGTGGTGCCCGCGATTATCTCCCGCTCCTCCGGCGCCACATAAAAGGAATGGACGAAATAGAAGTAACTCTCGTCGGAGATGCCGTCGAAGAGCGGAGGTCTTCTTGCGATCTTCACCGTATTCCATCCCATGTGCGGCACCTTCAGCGCACTCTCAGGAAACCGCACCACGCGTCCCCTGAACACGTCGAGACCTCTGCAGACACCGAACTCCTCGGATTCGCTGAAAAGGACCTGGAGGCCGAGACAGATGCCGAGATAGGGCTTGCCTTTCTCTATTGCCCCGACTATCGCGCCGGTGAGGTCCGCATCGGTGAGGTTCCTTATGCAGTCCCTGAAGGCCCCGACACCCGGGAGCACCACACCGCGCGCATCTTCGACCGACTTCTTGTCCGAGACGATTCTCGCCTCGACACCCACTTTCAGGAAGCCCTTTTCGACGCTGCGGAGGTTCCCCATTCCATAGTCGACAATCGCGATCATTTCTTATGATAGCACACTGAGGCCACTGAGCCTCCTCGTGAGGCAAATTCGAAGGGTTATTTGAAATTATTTAAAGTAACGCCCCCTTCCCCCTCTCTGTCGGAATCATAACTCCCCCTATCCCCCTCTTATCTTAAGAGGGGGTGCCGAAGGCGGGGGCGTTACCCAAGAGGGGGGAAGAAATTTCCCTTCCCTTAAGATAAGGGGAGGCGAGGAGGGGTTTTGAAGTCCTTCACACTACTCGAGGTGGGGTTACTTTCATTCCCGCACAAAAAAAAGGGGCGGGTTTTCACCCGCCCCCCATCTGCAGATACGTATCTCAGTAAGTGCCGATACCCCTCAAAGTGACCCTCGCCTTCGGCATGTCAGGGTCGTTCGAATTGATGACGATGTAGTACGGATAATAGTACACCGGCCGGGTCGGGTTGAAGATCACCTCGAGGGTGCACGTTCCGCCCGGCGGGATCGTCTGCCCGCTGCAACTGTCGAAGGTGATCGTGTAAGGCTTCCCCGGATACTGTATCGTCCCTATCACGAGGTCGCCGGCGCCTGTATTCGAAACCGTAACGGTCTCCGGAAGGGATATCGTTCCCGACTTGTGGCTCCCAAAGTTTACAAGCGTTGGAGTCACCTGTATGTTCGGCGGAAGACCGCCTCCTCCCGTGCTCCCCGTGCCCGAGAGGTTGACGGTAAAGGCGGGCGTGACCGGATCATTGGAGTTTATCACAAAGCTCGAACTCTGTATGCCCGTCGTCGCCGGGCTGAAGGAGACGGTGATCGTACAGGCAGCAGCCGGCGCGTGAGTCCCGATGCAGGTCGTACCGGTGATGCTGAAGTCAGGGGTCGGGTTCGTGATAGAAGTGATCACGAGGTTCGCCGACCCAACGTTCGTCACGGTAACCGACTGCGACGTAGTCGAACCGGTAGGCGTGCTCGGGAAAGTCACGAAGGGGAGGTCCACACTGATCTGGGGGGCTACTACGCCTGTGACGCTGAGTGTCGTCGTCACCGTCGGCTCGGTCGGATCGTCCGAGGTAAATACGATGCTCGACCCGACCGCCCCCTGTATCGAAGGGGTGGCGGTGACCGTCACCTGGCACGTTTCCCCTACGGCGAGCGTCGCAGGCCCTATCGGACAATTATGGCTGCTTGCAAAAGGCGCGCCCGGCGTGCTGATCGAGCTGATCGTGAGCGGCATGGTGCCGTCGTTCCTGACGTTTATCGTCTGGGCCGGACTTGTCTGCCCAACCTGAACATTGCCGAAATCGATTGCCAGGGGAGAGACGGTAATATTCGGCGCACCCCCTCCGGCTCCGGTCAGATCCACTTCGAATCTCTTGTGGCTCGGGGGCGTCGTCTCAGGGTCGTTTGAGTTGATGTAGAAAGAAGAGCTGAATACCCCGACAGCGGTCGGCGTGAACCGGACCACGATTGAGCAGGTAGCGCCCGGCGCGACCGATTTTCCGGAACATCCGTCGTTCTGGATGCTGAAGGGCGCCGCAGGCGCTTCAACGGAATATATCTGGAGGGTCGCCACACCCACGTTCGACACGATGAAGGTCTTGTCGGCCGTGTTGCCGATGAAGACGGCCCCGAAGTTGTAGCTCACAATCGGTGTCTGGCCGTCGACCCTGATGTCGGGCTCCGTGCTGAAGGCAGACAGGTTTACCTGGGGGTTTCCCCCGTCGGACTTGATGTTGAAATACTTGTTGAAGCTTCCTCCCCTCACAGGGGTAAATCTGACGGTGAGGGTCAGTTCAGCGCCGGGCACGAGTTCGATGTCGCTGCCGTCGCAGACGTCCATCATCTGCTGGGGAAGGCCGTCAAACGAAAAGGGCGTGATATCCCACGTCGAAGCGGGTCCCGGGCAGAGATTGGGATCATTAGGTATCTGATAAATGCCCTGGATCTTCAGGGTCGTGTCGCCGGTATTCCTGATCTTGAAAGACTGGGTGTCGGTCAGCCCAACCTCAACGACCCCGCTTCCCGGAGGATTCTCGAACTGGTTCAGCAGGGGCGGCGTCAGGGGGGTGTTGTCGGGGTTCAGGAGCGTGAGAGAGGATTGACCGAGCGTGAACCTCTGCCCATAGACATCGGAACCGCAGGGTTTGGTGAACGGCGCCAGTCCGCTTACGCTGCAGATGTTTTTGTCGGCGTTCCTCGCATCTTTCCAGACCGCGAGAAACACGTTCGTCGCTTCGTTGTAAGCGATCGCCGGATTGTACTGGTTATAGGGCAGTGTGAAAACAGAGAAATTGTTGCCCCTCAGAGAGCCTTCGGCGTCGACCTTCTGGCCGAAGATATCGAGGTTCTCGAGCGAGAGGGTGCCGTTTCTGCCGTCCTGCCACGCCACGAAAAAGCGCTGGTTCACGGGGTCATAGGAGACGAAGGGCTTCGTCTGTTTCGAATTCGCGACATTATCATCGATGTTGCCGTCTCCATTGAGGTCCTCATAGGAGATGATGAAATCGCTGTTGTAAAGACCTCCCCCCGATTCGACGATCCGGCCGTATACCTTCGTGTTCGCGCCATCCCTCATATCCTCCCAGGCGGCGAGGAACCTCTGCGTCACCGGATCGAACCCGAGGGCCGGATAATAGGCAGTCGCAGCTCCCGAATCGAGCCCCATCGAATAGATGACCGCCTGAGGGATCTCCTTGTCGAAGAGACTGTAAATATGCACTTTACCGTCATCGTAGCTCGAGGTCTCAAAGCTCGAGGTTATCGTGTCTGCAGGGTCGCAGACCTTGTTGCTGTTATTGTCGGTGCAGGTGCACGTGAGAACCCCCTTCTGCCTTATCCCCTCCCACGCAAAGAGGGTTTCAGGGGAAGTCGTATCGGCATCGAGGGTGATATTGTTGAGTTTGTTGAAGAACTCATATTCATAGGTTTCCGTAAAGGCGTCGTGAGAAGCAGCGATCAGCCTGTTCGTCCTGATTGTGTCGTTTCTGATGATGTCCGCGCCGGCAACGCCGATCTCGTTCGTGAGCTCCGCGAGGCTCGCCCCGTCGAGCGCCACATAGCCCGGAAAGACGGTGTCCCCGAAACTCCAGTCGAAGACCTGGATGTCGAAGCAGACCTCGGATATCCTGTTCAGTATGGTTCTCGACTCGTTCCACACGATCCAAAACTCGTCCCGCACAGGGTCGTATGCAATCCCGGGGGACTTTCTCGAAAGGAGCCTGTCATTCGTAAGATTCGTCGGCGGGAAATTGAAGACATAGGTATAGTAGCTGTAAGTCACGGTTATCGGCGTCACGGTCGAAACCGGCATCAGGAAGTGGGCCGAGACGAAACCGCTCTGATAATCGATCGAGCCGTTGCCCCCTGGGCCGTTGAGATTGCCGGTCCCCGTGGCGTCGGTCATCGTCTGGCCGCCTGCAGAGACGGTAATCGGAGAGATATCCCCGTGAACCACAGGGGACAATACCATGCCGAAATAGTCGAGCTGGGTCCCACCGGCCCCGTAGCCGATCGTCACGGTAAAGGGACCGTTTGTATTTTGGGTCACTTGCTTGTCATACCGCTGCGTCACATTGAACCCGATCTGCGTTCCGCCGGCAGGGCCAGGCGGCACATAGGCGCCGCAGTTGGCGGGATCGGGTATGTTCGCGTTCGCTATCTGCCTGAAGTAGACGAAATTGGGCCTTGTGTCCTGCCATACGACGACGATCTTCCCGTTGCCGACCATACGGTACGCGGCCCTCGGCATCGTCTGGTTCCCGGCAGCGGCCGTAATCTGAAACTCACTGCCGCAGAAACTGCCGTCTTCAGAGATAAATTGGCCGTAAATGTCGGCGCTGGTCGTAGAGTAATTTCTCCGGTCTTCCCAGACGACGAACCAGAGGTTCTTGTCGGGCAGATAGATCGTGTAGGGGTTCTGCTGGTCGTAGGCTCTCGTGGCTACCGCGATTTCCGGCCCTATGTACCCGCTCGGCGAGAACGCCGCCTCTGAAAAGGCGGCCAGTCCAAGAACAAGAGCGACCAGGAAAGACAAAAAAACCGTTTGTCGTAAAATGTGACCTGTCTTGCGTTCTTTATTCATAACCACCCTCCTTATGACTTCACCCGAATGATACCAGATTCCCGAAAAAACCAATAGGGAGGGTGGAAGGCCACCCTCCCTGAAATCATCGGAAAAACCGCCTTATTCGATCGTCAGTACCCCCTTGGCCTGGCGACCATCCTTGTCCTGGACAACGATATTCACTGTCGCCGCGTTCAGACCGTCGGCCGTGAAGCTCCTGATATCGATCGACGGATCATAGGTGATGTTCACATCCGCAGGCCGGTCGACAACGATAAGGAAGCCGATGCCCGGGTAGGGCGTTCCTCCGAATATCTGGAAGGTGACGGAGCCTCCCACAGGGATCGTCGCCTCGCTCGGCAGCAGATAGAAGTCGGACGTGACGGTCACGATCTTCAGTGTCGCCTTCACCGTTGCTCCGACCGCATCCATAATGGTATAGGTCACCGTAGTCTCACCCGAATTCGCGGGCACGGTCACAGTGAAGGCATCGCCGCTCGCGTTGACCGTCGCTGGGACCGGCGGGTATGACGCGATGTCAGGGACGACCTGATACGGCGGGATTCCGCCGAAGATCTTGAACGTCGCGGTAGCCCCCGGAGTCACCGTCTGGCTCGACGGTATTACGGTGAGCGGTATCGTGACAAGCACCGTGGTAGAGGCGCTTACACTACCGATGCTCGCCGTGATCGTGCAGGTCCCCGTTGCCGCAGCTGCAGTGAATGTCGCGGTCGCGGTCCCGTCGCCGGGCGCCGCAACGCCGGTGATGCCGAACGGAGTGATCGTCCCGCAGGATGTCGGGGAGACGCTGAAGTTGATCGCTGTCCCGTCCGGGACGGGCTGGTTGTAATTCGTAAGCGCCGTAGCGGTAATGGTGGATGTGGAGGCTGTTCCCGACATCGTAGGCTGGATGACGGAAGGATTCGCCGCTACCGTGATCGAACTGACCGTGACAGGACTGAGGAAGAAGGTCTTCATGTTCGAGGCGCCGTTGTCGGCGCTGGCGAAGACGTTCAGGTTCGTCGTGAAATTCCTCAGGCTTTCGACACCTACCAGCATCTGGGCAAAGGCCTCGCCGTTTTCGTTCGTAAACATGTCGTCGCCGAGCGGAAACGCGATCCAGCAGGTGTCGGAACCGTCACTGCAGGGAATGTCCTTGTTCGTCCCGAGGATCGAGGTGCCGACCCGGTAAGCCCGCTCCGCAGCGAACTTGACTTCACTTCCGGCGAGGAGAACGCCACCTGCGTTGTAGACCCTCGCCCTGATCTTGACCGACGTATCGCTCGGGGACTCCCCGAGAAGAATGTCGCTCGCCTCGTCGTAAAGCAGGTTGTTGTTCGCATCCGCATCGAGCCTCATGCTGACCGCAAGGACGTCCTTGGACGAGAAGAAGACCGTCTTCTGGTCCCGCACGGTGCCGATGCCGTTATAGACCTGCACAAGGACGGTGGCAAACCCCGCGGTTGTGGAGGAGATCGTCAGCTTCGCGCGGCCGTTGCCGTCCGTCACCGCACTCGTGAGAGGATTTCCGCCGCACCTGTCGACTAGTTTTGCAAAGGGCTCGGAGAGGTCCGTGAACGTGACGACCACATTGCCGAGCGGCGCCCCCTCGTCGTTGCGCACAACCGCATAGAGGTCGATACATCCGTTCGTCTGTGCAATATAGCGCGTCGGATAAAGTGTCACCGATGCCGGCTCTGTGGTGCCGGTGCCCGGAGGAGTGTACCCCGAGCCGGAGCTGCCCCCTCCGCAGCCGTAGACAAAGAGAAGCGCGGACACCATCAAAAAGAGCAATAAAGGCTTCCTTATCCCCATAATCCCTCCGTTGTTATGAACAATGATTGAAATCGCTGATATTGATCATCCGTATAATAGGTGCGACCGTAAAATTGTTTCCGAAGTTGTCCTGGCCCCACAGCTCGAGCTTCATGTTGTACAGCAGGGGCAGGTCGTGAGGATTAATGCCGCCCACGATATCGGAATATATCTTGTCCTTCCTCCCCGTGTCGAGGATCATAAAGGTGAAAGGGCCGTTGTCGTCGCCCGGCAGGATCACCATCCCCGACATGCTGCCGGAGTTTATCTGCTCGATCGTCGGCAGGCTCGGGTCCTGTTTCACGAAGGTCACCCGGTAATTCGTGATGTAGAGGGCATTGTTCGGGTTGCCGTTTGGGTTCAGGGTATCGCCGTGGATCGTCACGTGCGCATAATCGTTCCCCCATACTTCGGGAGTGTCGGCGGAGCATAAGTCCTGGATCAGATCGATTTCCCATACGTCCCCCTGGTCTTCGTTGGGGTCGCTGTGGGTCACGAGCGTCACCGTCGGAGTTATGCCCGTATCGGTCGAGCCGCCGCTGCCGGGCGCACCGGGTCCGGAGCCCCCGCATCCCCACAAAACCGCCACGCTCAAACTCAGCAGAACGACAGTCAATAACTTCCTTTTCATTTCGCCTCCTGTATATTTCTCATGGCCTCGGCAGTCAGAATGCGCGGCGTGATGAAGATAAGCAGTTCGGTCGTAGTCACCGTCGTATGGTCCTCCCTGAACAACGAGCCGAGGATCGGGATCTTCATCAGCCCGGGCACCCCTGTTTTCGTCTCATTGGTGTTCACTTTGTACATTCCGCCGATCACGACGGTCTCCCCGTCTTTTATGATCACGCTCGTTTTCGCTTCTTTCTTGTCTGTCCCGGGGACGCCTTCAATAGAGGGGACGGTCGGGTCGAGTTCCTCTTTCTTGATCTCGATCTCCATGGTGATGGACTTATCGGGCGCGATGTGGGGAGTGACGGTCAGCTCAATGTTAATGTCCTTGAATTCGGTCGAAATCGTTCCTTCGGTGGTGAGCTTCCGGACGGGGATGCTCTTGCCTTGAAGAATCTTTGCCTTTCCGTTATCGATGGTGAGTATTTTAGGGTTCGATATCACCTTGCCGTTGCCTATGGTTTCGATCGCAGAGAGCTGCATATCGAGCCCGAAGGTTCGGTCGGGACTCAGTATCCCGAAGGAGACGCCGGAACCCCTGCCGCTCAGCGTGGCAGGCACGTCGACGAGGAACTTGTTTCCGGTAAAGGCCCCGGAGGTGAGGCCCGGGAAACCTCCCAGCGAAGAAAGATTGTTTACCGGATTGATCTTTATTCCCCACTGTATTCCCAGGTCTCTTTCGTCGTTCGTGTTTATCTCGACAATCCTTCCCTCTATCATAACCTGGGGGGTCGGCCTGTCGAGGTTCTGAACGAGGGCTTCGACCTGCGGAAAGACCGAGGCCCCGTCCTTCACCACCATCGAGCTTGTCCTCTTGTCGACGCTTATGCTCCCCCTCGCGCTCAAGATCTTCGAGTCCTTGATCGACTTTTCGACCACAGCGACATCCGCATAGCTTATCAGGAAGAACCGCGTCTCGAGAGGCTCGGCCTTCACCTCCGCCTCTCTCGCCTTTGCACGCTCTTCGCTCTCTTTTGCAAAAACAGAGAGGGGCGCTATCCGTATAATGTTGCCCTCGACGCTCTTTCCGAGGGAAAAGGTCTTCATAATGATGTCCAGGGCCTGGTCCCAGGGCACGTTGATCAGTTTCATCGTGATCTTGCCCTTCACTCCCGGGCTGACGACGATATTATAGCCGCTTATGTCCGACAAAAGTCTGAATATCGGCACGATATCGGAATCCTGAAAATCGAGGGAGATCTTGGCGCCGGTGTATTTCCCGTCCACAAACGCCTCGGGCTCCTTCGCCTCTGCCGTTTCTTCCTGCGTCGTCTGCTCCCTTGTCTCAGGCGCCGCTTCAGGCTTCACTTCGGCCGCCGCCCTCCGCTCTTCCCTCCGGACCCCCACAGCCTCCTCTTTCGCAACTGAGGCGGGAACCTCGGCGGTCTTGATCGCAACAATCAGGGTGTCCTTCACCGCGAGGACGTCGAAGTCCTTTGCACCGTCGATGTCGACCACCAGTCTTGTCATGTCCCTGTGCCTGCCGACCCTCAACCCCTTCACCGGTGCCATGACGGTCGTCGGCACCGCCGCCTTCATCGTCACGCCAGGCACATCCAGCACAATACGGTTTTTCAGGGTGAACACACTCGGGGTCATCGTCCCGTTGCCCTTGATCACGACTTTTACCAGCCCCTCACTCCGGTCGAAACCGATGTCCGTGATCTCCGTAGCCTTCGGCAGCGTTGCCTCGGACGCAGAAGGCTCCTGCCGGGCCGGTTCCGGGTCTGCACTCCCGGCATTCTCCGGCGCCTTCACTCCTTCCGCCGGAAGCGTTTTCTCGGCACGGGAGACCGCTTCCTCCTTTTTTGCCTTCAGGACAAGCGTATTGTTGTGGTATTCCGAATCGACGCCGGCCGGGGACTGAAGGAGAATGTCTATTTTTGCGACCGGCTTGGGGACAGTCAGTTGCGAAGGGGTGATCTCCGTGATCACCGAGATCTTCGGCTTCATCACGTCCCTGAAAGTCCCCAGGTTCGCATCAGGGATCTCCACAAGGACACGGTATGGGTCGGAGGGTTGGTAGATCGTATAGATAAACGGCCTGTCGCACTTTATTTCGACGACATCGTCCTTCACGTAGATGCCCGTTATCGAAGTCACCCCCGGCGGTGCAGCTCCCTTGTCTGCAGGCGCTGCACCGGCAACCCCCGAAAGCAAAAAGATTAAAGCGGTAATTGCCGTGAAGCCCATGATTGTATACCTTTTCATTCTCCCTCCTCCTTACGGAGTTTCAAAATTGTATCCTTGGGTTGAACCTCCCCCTTATAATTCGTGATATATTCTCTTACGACAACAGTCGAAGGCGTGATTTTTATCACCTTGCCTCCGTAAAGGCCCACGCTCGTCCCCTCGCGCACAGTGAAATATTTCTTGTTGGGCAGCTGAAGCATTGCATAAAACCTGTGCCTGTCTTTTGCGATCGCAATCAACCTGATGTCGGACACATCGAACGCCTCAGCAGGCTTGAGACCCTTTCTTTTCTTCTCGGCCTCCCGCTCCCGCTTTGAGGACTCTATGATCGAGAGGAAGGGGTCCCTCCTCCCCTGCGGGTTATAGTGGTAAGTCTCCGGCTCGGCCTTTTGGGATACGGGCTTCAGCGCAGCGGGTTCCGTCTTCGCCGGAGCAGCCTGCGGCTGCGCCTTCCCCTTCTGCTGCGCTGCAGGCCTGGGGGTCTCCTTCTTGCATGCGCCGAGCGGGAGAAGGATGATCAACAGCGCCAGGAATATCTTGCTCACTTTTTCTTTTTCCCCTTTACTGTTGCGGCCTTCGCCTTGGCTTCCACCTCGGACTCGGGTATCGTCGAAAAGGTGGTGGCCTTAAACGTTATCTTCAGTGTCGCCTCATTTCTCTCCGGTTTTGCATCTCCGATTTTTATATCGGAAATATTCACAATCCTGTTCAACTTGGTGAGGTTGCTGAAAAATACCGCGAGGTTATGGTAGCTCCCGGAAAGTTGGACGGCGACCGGGATCTCATAAATGATACCGCTCGGATGGTCCTTTTTCGATTCCGGCTTCCATGAAATAATCTTGAGGCCCGCCTTTATCCCGAGGTCCGAGACCTGCTTCAACAGTCCGGTCACTTCCTTTTCTTCGGGCAGCTGGAGCTTCAGTTCTTCCAGGCGCTTTTTCAGTTTTTCATTCTCGACTCTGAGCGTCACGAGTTTCGCCGCCTTCACCTGGTCCGCCGCAATCTGGTTCTCCTGCTTCGTGATCTCTGCGCTCAGCCTCTTGATTTCCTTTTGCCTGGGGAGCAGCAGAAATATGACCGCAAGAACGGAAATGACAACGGCGGGCGCCAGCGAAAGGGCCGCTTTAACCGCCCCCGGCATGGTGCTGAAGTCAAGCTTGAGGTTCATCGCCATTACGCCGCCACCTTGAAAGTCAGTTTGAAGTGATAGAGCGGTATCTTCTCTATCTCCGCCTGCTTCGATTCCTGCAGATAGATGTCGCTCAGCGCCTTCGAGGCCTTGAGGTTCTCCACATACGAAACTACATCGGTGTTCGTGAACGCGTATCCCTCAAGGGCGCCGCCGGCGCCTGCAACCGACATCGTCGTGAGCCAGACCCCCTTGGGAAGGTTCCGGCTGATCTCATCCAGAATCATGACAGGGACGTTCTGGTTCTTCCTCAGCTGTTCTATGATTTTGTTTCTCTCGTCAATCGTCTTGTTCAGCTTTTCGAAATTCTCCACTTCCTTTATTTTGGCCTGCAACTCTGCGACCTTCTTCTTGTTGGCGTCGAACCTGGCCTTGGCAGAGTCGAGTTTCGACGTATAGTAAAAATACAGATAGCCGAGGACACAGAGCGCGAGGAGAGTTGCGAAGGTCGCGGATATGACAAAGGCAGGAAGGGGTTTCGCCTTCTTCTTCCGTTTGACCGCCAGGAGATTAACGCGTATCATCTGTCGCCCGGCCTCCGCATAGCGAGACCTACGGAAACGGCGGCTATCGGGGCTATCTCCTCTACAAACGACATATCGAACTTCTTAGGGATCACAATGTTCCTGAAGGGCTCCGCATTCTTCACCTGAATCCCGATCTTTTCCGCAAGGAGCCTCGGAAAATCCCTGATCAGCCCGCACCCGCCGCTCAGTATCACCTCATCCACCTCTGCCTGGAGCGTCGAACTCTTGAAATAATCGAGGGAGCGGGAGACTTCGCTGAAGATCTCGCCGGAGGCGCTTATGATCAGGGATGAGGCGTCCTCGGGCTTCACCTTCTCGATCGCCTCCCCGCGCTTCAGTCGTTCCGCCTCGTCATAGGTGATATTGAATTCTTTTTGCAGGGCGTCGGTATGGATGTTGCTGCCGATCGAGCTGTCCCGGGTGAACATCGATACGCCGCCCTTCAGGATGTTCATATTCATGGTGCTCGCCCCGATATTCACAAGGGCGACATTCCTCCCCGGTTCAATCTCGTAATTTATGCCATACATGTTTTCGAGCGCGAAGGCATCGACGTCGACAATCACCGTGTTGAGTCCCGCCTCCCTGACGACCGACACATAGTCGTTGATTACGTCCTTTTTGACCGCCACGAGGATCACGTCCATCTGTCCCGGCTCGTCCTTCGGTCCGAGGATCTGAAAATCGAGGTTCACATCTTCTATATCGAAAGGCACATACTGTTCCGCTTCGAACTTTATCGATTCGCTCAGCTCTTCCTCGGTCATTTCGGGCAAAGAGATCCTTTTGATGATCACGGAAGAATGGCCGGAGATTCCTATAACCGCGTCTTTTGCCTTGATTTTTGCCTTCCGCACAAGTTCCTTGAGCGATTCGGTAAGCCGGATGGCGTCGATTATGGAACCCTCTACGATGAGTTCAGGAGAAACTGGCAGCGTATCGAAAAGCTCGAGTTCAAAGCCCGAACGGACTTCCCTGAGCTGAACGACCTTCAGATAGCTGGAGCCGATATCCAGACCAATTATCCCTTTGGAGCCAAACATCAGCTTAATGAATACCAGAAATTGCAAAACTTGTCAAGTATTTTTTTATTAAAATCATGCGGTTCAAAATAAACCTTAAAATACTTCTTTAATAAGTTTCCCGTTTCAGTCCCCGCGCCTTTTTGCAAAAAGGCAGATTTTATGCCAGTCTCCGTCGCTGTAAGAATATTGATTTTAAATAACAAATCAGGGGTTCGTCGAACGTACAGCGTCCAGGGAGGCGGTTCTTGACCTGCTGCTTAGGGGAATTTACCGGAGGTGAAGGATTCTTTCTATGCGGACGGCTCCGTCAACCGTTTTCCCGATGGCAAATAGGTTCCCTGAGGGGTCCTTCAGTCTCAGGTATTCCTCCTGAGGCAAAGCGCGACCTGGGGATTTGGGAGAGACTCCGTTCTTTGCCCTCCGGAATTCGCTCTCCGTCAGAAGGAGTTCCTCCATGCGGCCGAGCGCGGCATCGATTCCACATATGCCCGGAGAGAAAACGTTTTCCGATTCCCGGCCTGAGATTTCCTCCAACCGCTCCAAGGTGAGCGAATCGTCCGCGAGAAAATTACCTGCCCGCGTTCTCCTCAGCTCCGTCATGTGGGCGCCGACGCCGAGGGCCTCGCCGATATCATTGCAGAGCGATCTGACATACGTACCCTTGGAACAGGAGACCCTCATCGAGAAGAAGGGGAATCGAAACCCGGTCACCACGATCTCGCGTATCGTCACCGTCCGCTTCGGTCGTTCGACCGTTATCCCCGCTCTCGCAAGTTTGTACAGGGGTTTTCCCCTCATTTTTATTGCCGAATACATCGGGGGGGTCTGTTCGACAGTGCCGATAAACTGCGGGAGGACCCGCTCGACATCCTTCTTTTCGAACGAAAAACCCCCGGTCTTTCCGACGACGCTCCCCTCGGAATCATAGGTGTCAGTCCGTTCTCCGAGTTTCACGACTGCCGAGTATTCCTTGTCGAAATCAGAGAGAAATCTCGTGACCTTCGTTGCTTCGCCGGTGCAGACAAGAAGGACGCCGGTCGCTATCGGGTCCAGGGTGCCTGCATGCCCGGCCTTTCCGACCTTGAGCATCCGTCTCACCCTTTCAACGGCCTGGTGAGACGATATCCCTTTCGGCTTATCGAGATTGATGACGATGTCCCTATTCACGTTTGCACACTGCCGCCATGGCGACTCGATTCGCGCAGAAATTAATGAGAAGGCCTTCCTGTCGTCATTGCGGTTTGTCCGGCATAAGAAGCGCGTCGGAAACAAGCTTCTTCGCTTATCGGGAGACGGGCCGGAAATCGTCGAGCGCCTCAGCCAGTCTCTTCCTTGCCGTCTCT
>JAMCWJ010000083.1 GCA_023475105.1 Nitrospirota bacterium | reverse complement strand
ACCTTGCCGGGATATATTTTCCCGAGTTCGGCCTCCGCCACGATCCCGTTGATTATCTCGATGGCCTTTGCCGCAGAGGCTTCGTCGGCGGATGCAATGTTGATCATGCCTGAGTCGTCGATATCTATCTTGACGCCAGTTTGCTCTATGATCCCCCGTATCACCTTTCCGCCGGTGCCGATCACGTCGCGTATCTTGTCCTGCTTGATCTGCATCGTATAGATCCTCGGGGCATGGGGAGCGAGTGTCTCCCTCGGCGAGGAGAGAGCCTCCTTGATCTTGCCGATGATGAAGACCCTACCCTGCCGCGCCTGCTCAAGTGCCCTTTCCATGACGTCCTGCCTTATACCCCCTGTTTTCAGGTCCATCTGGAACGCGGTGATTCCCTTCTCGGTACCCGTCACCTTGAAATCCATATCTCCCAGGTGGTCTTCAAGACCGAGAATGTCCGTAAGAACAACGGTCTTCTCCCCTTCCTGAATCATCCCCATGGCGATCCCGGCCACAGGCGCCTTGATCGGGACCCCCGCATCCATCAGGGCAAGCGTCGCGCCGCAGACCGTTGCCATCGAGGAGGAGCCGTTCGATTCAAGGATGTCGGAGACGACGCGTATGGTGTAGGGGAACACTTCTTTGGGCGGAATGATCGCCTTCAGCGACCTCTCCGCGAGGGCCCCGTGCCCGATCTCTCTTCTCCCGGGAGAACGGAGCGGCTTCACCTCCCCCACGCTGAAGGGAGGGAAATTATAGTGCAGCATGAATGTCTTGTATGTTTCACCCTCGAGGGTTTCTATCTTCTGTTCGTCTTCTGACGTGCCGAGGGTGACGGCAACGAGGGCTTGTGTTTCTCCCCTCACAAAAAGGGAAGAGCCGTGGGCCCTCGGGAGCAGACCGACCTGGGCGCTGATCTGCCGGATCTCTTCCGCATGCCTCCCGTCGGCCCTGATGCCCTGCTCTATGATCATCTTTCTCACAAGGTCTTTTTCTATATCAAAAAATATATTTGCAATGTCTTTCGTCAGGCCCTTCTCTTCCGCATCAAAGTGCTTCAGGGTCTCATCCAGGAGCATGTCAAGGACTTCCTGCCGCCTTTGCTTTCCGGGAATCGAGACGCATTCTTTTATCCTCTCGAGGACAAAGGCCTGCACGCTTTTCTGCAACTCTTCCTCTCCCGTCTTCTCGACGACGGGCCTTTTTGGCTTGCCTGCGAGGGTCCTCAGCTCATTCTGAACAGCGACAATCCTTTTAATCTCTGCATGGCCGTATTCGATAGCGTCGAGGAGTACCTTTTCCGGCACCTCTGATGCGCCCCCCTCGACCATCACGACTGCATGCTCTGTTCCGGCGATCACGAGGTTCAGGGCCAGCGACTCTGCCTCTGATAGCTCGGGATTCACAATTAGCTCTCCATTCAGCAGTCCGACCCTCACCGCCCCTACCGGACCGTTGAAGGGGATATCGGAAATCGTCAAAGCCGCCGACATTCCTATTATTCCGAGCACATCGGATACATTCTCCTCGCCGTAGGACAGCACAGAGACTATTCCCTGCGTCTCCGAACGAAAACCCTTCGGGAAAAGAGGTCTCATAGGCCGGTCGACAAGACGGGAGGTCAGCACCTCCTTTTCCGTAGGCCTGCCTTCTCTCTTGAAATATCCCCCGGGGATCTTTCCTGCGGCAAAGGCCTTCTCCTGATAGTCCATCGTCAGGGGAAAGAAATCAAGGCCTTCCTTTACCTTCTTTTCCGCGACAGCGGTAGCGAGAATCACCGTATCACCGCACCGCACAACCACTGCTCCATCCGACTGCTTCGCCATTTCTCCCGTCTCGATCGACAGGACCTTTCCTCTGACTTCAACCTCTACTTTGGATATCAATATCGTTCTCCTATTTCCTCAGCCCCAGGCGTTCGACAACCTTTTCGTAACGTTCCTTGCTGTTGCTCTTGAGATAATCCAGAAGTCTCCTCCGCTGGCTCACCAGTTTTAAAAGCCCACGGCGCGAGTGATGATCGTTCTTGTGGGTCTTGAAATGTTCGGTAAGATAGCTTATCCTTTCACTCAGAATCGCGATCTGCACCTCGGGAGAACCGGTGTCCTTTTCGTGAATCTTGTACGAACTTATAATCGTCTGCTTCGCCTCTTTCTCCAGCGACATCTGATCACCGCCTTTCGTCATTTGTAGTTTATGATACCATATCCAGGACGTAATTCGTAATCGGAAACAGACCAGGGAAGAGCCAATAAGGCGGATATCCCTTTCACTCCTTCTGTGTTACTTGTCACGTTACACCGTATCTTCCGCGATTTCCCTCTCGCGCTTCCCGGCGATCTTCCCCTCATGACGGCAAGACCGCACCAAAGCCCTGTCTTCTCACCCCTCAGGGCACTGGATCCCGGACAGGATTCTCCATTTTTTTCAGCAGGATAGCTTAACTTACGGAACCCCTAAAATTCAACTTTTTTCCGCCCTTCTTTGCTCTCCCCGGCCCGCAGATCCTCAATAGATGCTCCCGAGTACCCTCAGGGAGCGGCAAAGGCGTGCCCTCCAAAGCTGCAGCACGGCGCTCAGGAAATTGGCTACGCTCCGTGTCGCCGTCTCCATGTCGATCAGGGCAGAGCCCGTTTCTACGCGGGTAACCTTGCCGAGAATCCCGTGCTCCCGCACAGGTTCATCAAAGATGCTCAGCGCGTCCCCCTTCGTCTGGATCACGGCTCCGCCGTCGCAGGCTCTTCTCATCCTGACGATGCGGTGAACGATCGCGCGGCCGTCACGATTCTTCAAAAATACGATATCTCCTCTCTTGAGCGAAGCGACAGGGACCTTCCTGATCGTAAGGGTCTCTCCCCCAAGGAGAAAAGGGACCATGCTCCCGCCCGTCACTTTGACGCGGAGGGCCAAATCCCTGCTCAGTACGTCTTCGAGAAGCCCGAGACCGGCCCCCGATAGCCCCCCGGCTCTCCGAGCAACGGCCACGGACCCGTTATCACGAAATGAATTCTTCAAAGAAACTCACCACCTCAGCTCCGGGAATGAAGTGAAGGTCATAGGCAGGGACATTCAAAACCAGGTCTTCACAAAACAGCAGAATTGCCGTCACGGCTTCCCTGTCGAACCACGGTATCGATGTCACAGGCATAAGCCTTCTTGCGGCTTCGCCCGGGGGAATCTCCTCTATCCTGTTTTCGCTTCCATGACCGACAAAAAAAATGCCATGCAGGGGCAGATTTGCATTTGCCGCTATCCGGGCCTCCCCCGACCAGGGCGTCCCGAAGATGCTGAATCCAGTCTTCATATTCCTCACGGCCACACGGTCATCACTCAGCACTTCGTGCCCCTTTGCCGCAAGATACCGGGAGATCGTGCTCTTCCCTGCGCCGGACCTGCCGGGGAACAGATATCCTCTTCCCCCGAAATCGACTGCAGACGCATGGAGCAACGCCCCTTCCTTGTGAGCGAGCACATACATGAGCAAAAGCTGGTCCAGGGGATAGGTAAAGGGATTCCTGAGCATTTCCCTTCCTCCCGCTTCCACCATGTCCGCTTTCCCGCAGTAAACAGCCGCTTCCCCCGAACGCGGGTCAAACTGCGCGATGCACTCCGGACCATCGGGCAAAGAAGGGTTGATGACCAAATAGTATTCATTCCCCTTCTTGAACATGGACCAGGACCCCCTGCCCTCAAAAAGCTCGGCCAGTCCTTCAAGAGAAGGGAAGCCTTTCGTGCGAAGGATAACATGTACGGCGAGAGACCCAGTGTCGCAGACGGCCTCATCTGAAATGAAGGGCGCATAGGCCGGGGGACAGGGCTCGGTCAGCAACGGCATATCACTGCAATGCAGAATGAAATTGACCCTTGCTAGCGCAACATTCCGCTCGCATACACTGAACTCATCTTTGTTACCAACTGTCACCGCCAAAGGCTATGATCCATATGCCCCAGGCACGGAGCAGGGGGCAATGCCGCAGTTATGACCGTTCTTTCCCGGCGCTCCGAATGCCTGCTTGCACGTGATAGCCAGGACTTCTTCGGCAACGAGAGGAACGCTCCTCAACCCCGGCTTCTCATACGGTCGCCTGGATTCTTTTTCTCGATTCTCCTTCATATGTGTCTCCTTCCTCGCACTCACCCTTGATGCGCCGGTAACGCAGCCCTCCCATTTTGCAGATATAGTCGGACCGGACATCCTCCGCCCCGTTTTCGAGTTTAAAAAAACCGGGGCAATATCCGCACAAATTAATTTTTTTGCAACCTCTGCACACGAAATCAGGATGCGCTTTCTTATCTTTCAGCCGTGCTATTATAGCATTCCAGCCAGACAGGAATCGCTTTCCCCGAAGGTTGTACCGAACATCGAAGGTCATCATGCAAGGCTGCAGATAACCCTCCGGGTCGACATGAAAACCGGTCACTCCGGCGCTACACCCGTATAGGCAATCAACCAGCCCGCGTCCTTTCGATTCC
Source organism: Nitrospirota bacterium (assembly GCA_023475105.1). Taxonomy (GTDB): domain Bacteria; phylum Nitrospirota; class Thermodesulfovibrionia; order Thermodesulfovibrionales; family UBA9159; genus JAMCWJ01. The sequence continues at coordinate 24,006 of JAMCWJ010000083.1, read as the reverse complement.
TCGAAGAACCTTTTCCAGTCGTGGACCCTCTTGCCGTCCGAGAATTCCAGTGCTACGGCCTCTTCAGGGGAGACCCTCAGCGAAAGCGGGGCTTTGTCGCCCTCTATACCCGGCGATATCGCAGCGTCGAACCGGAATCTCGCTCCGAATTTCCGCGCAATATCCTCCATTGCGAAAAATTCCCGGCTGTTCAGCGTCATGAGGATCGTTTTGAGGTTGACTTTTATGCCGGCATCGACGAGACGTTGTATGCCGAGAAGGCATTTTTCGTACGACCCGGGAACACGCGTCACACTTTCGTATGTGCCGGCCGTAGCTCCGTACAGACTTATCTCCACTTCAAAGGGAGGCAACTCCCTGAAGAGCGCAACGATGCCTTCCGTGACCAATGTGCCGTTCGAAAAAACCGTGACCAAAAGCCCCTTCTCCTTTGCATGGCGATATATCGCCGGGAAGTCATCCCGCAGCAGGGGTTCTCCTCCGGTAAGCAGCAAATTCAGGCAACCGGCGTCTGTAATCTCCTCGATGAGGGAAGAAATCACGCCGGCGCTCATTTCCCTGCTTCCGCGCTCCTGCCTTTCCGTTCGCGTTCCCAGATAGCAGTGGACACATCTGAGGTTGCAGCGGTACGTCACCTCCAGACTGCCCGAAAGGGGAATACGAAGCTGCCGGGATTTCAGGATGAACTGCGTCAGGTATTCGTCGGTGCTCGGCCTTTTTTGTTCCGCACACTCCATCTTCAGATCGTCCCTTCCCGGATCAGACCGGCCTCCAGCAGTTCCGTGATAAACTCCCGGATATCGGCTTCCGCCTGCTCCCGGCCGACATCGAACTCCTCCAAAACATCGTTGCGCACGTCGTTCAGGCTCTTTTGTCCTTCGAGCCTGTCCCATATGAATTCGCCGACGGCGGTAAGAGTGAAGATGTTCCCCATGTCCGCCAGCTTCCCTCTCACGGGGACAAGGAAAAGCTCGCCGGCAATCTTGCGGGCAACCACATCCTTGTCCCGTATAAAGACCCTGTCCCACAGGTCGCTGTCTAAGAGATCCATCGGCTCCATTTCACGACCTACTCTATCCTGAGCGCGGGATCGCCGAGGATGGTATAGATGTCCATCATGAACGGCATGGACCCCCGCGCACGGTATTCTGAAAGCGCCTCCAGCACCGCGTCTCCGAGGGTCTTTTTCCCGCTGGCGAAAACGGCCCTGTAGAATCCGCTGTTCAGTATTTTGGCCTCTGAGTCGTCGGACAGACCGGTGGCCGACCAGACTGCCACGGCCCCCCCGTCGCCTTTCAACACGAGCGACTGGCTCACGGAAAGGTAGCCCGGAACCGCAAACTCTCCCGCGACGCACGTCATCGCCACCATGACGGGAAGACCGCTCGCGTTTGTTAAGGCATCCACCTGAAGGGCATCGGGATAATCGCTGTTGTTCGAAAGAATCCCTGCCTTCGAAAGCACGTCAAGGCCGCCATGGCCGACGTAGTTGAAGAAGGCCGAGCCGCCGTTTAAATACCCGGAAAGCATTGACCTCGCCTCTGAGAAGGAATGCACGCCGAGGTATACCTTTTCCTGAACGTAATCCGGAGGAAACAAGGCCGCTATCTCTTCGCTGTCTGTGGTAAAGTCTCCTCCCTCATCCGGGACATCCGCAAGAAGGATGACCCGGCTGCCGGGATTGCTTTCGAATAGTTTGATCTTGTTTATCATGTTCTGTAATTCACCGGCAGTGAGTGCGGGAAGCCGTCCTATCGCCATCTCCGGGAGGTGATCGCCGTTCACATCGGCCAAATAATTATCGGAAGTGGTAAGACCGTATAATGTCGGCACCAGCGCCGCAGGAATGAGGTTCCCGCCTGCCCCCAGGTTGTCTCTGTAGTCCCATGTTCCACCGCCTGCCAGGAGCACGTATCTGGGGGCCTTTCTCCAATTGTAATATGCGTACGACAGGAATTGCCGTATCGCCTCAGGGCTTGACAGGCCGGAATTGAATTCATTCATGATATCATCCAGCTTTACCACCATCGTCTTCAGACCCTGTGCCCTCCTGTAAGCGGCAAGGGACTCGGCAGTCGGCGCCAATTCCTGCGGGGCGATTACGAGATAATCCGCTTCAAGATTTCTCGACTGCAGATCCGCCGGAGTAACTGCCTGTCCATTTTCGACTTTCACCACAGCATCGCCGGCGACCGCCAGATAAGGCGCCCCGGCGGAGACCGGCGCAAAGGTGACCCGGTAACTTCCCGGTGAACCGTCGATAACGGTTGCGCTGCTCAATTTCGGCGCGAGAGGATCCCTAATGTCGAAGACGAAGATTTCCGGTGTCTCCACGGTAAAGCCGCTGACGGTGACGGTAGGATTCCCGTCGCCCCTCAAGAGCAGTCCGTTCCCCTTTGACTCGTAAAGCCTCTCATAAGAAAGATCGAATGAATCTATGAGGAACATGCTCCAGGGAACGCCCGCATCGAGCACGCCCTGCACCTCGATCGTGTTTTCCCCCTCACTCAGCAAAGACTGACTGAAGGTAGCTTCGAGGGTATAGGACGAGAGCCCTCCCCATCGTCCCTCCCCGATCTGTTGCCCGTTGAGGCTGACTATCACATGATGGTCGGGGCTTGTTCCCGCGTCCGAGCCTCCGAGAAGATGCGCCCGGAGCGTTGCCGTGGCCCCGGTATTTGCGACCCCGAACGAGGAGAACGTGAAATATTCAGGACCATCCGAATAAAAATCGCTCGAAAAGATCAGGTTCCAGTCCCAGTAGTCCGCCCCGGGGTCATTGAGCTGCATGTTGGGGATTGCATCCTGTTCGATATGCAGGGTGTCGGTGAAGGCCTGATAACCCTCCGCAGGGACGGGACGCGGTCCCCTTTCGTAGTTCATTGAAAGACCTCTTGAGGCATCGATCCAGTAAATGTTGTCACGTGTGTATGCGCTGTCCGTCCCTGTGCCGTAAAAGAATACGCCTGAGTTGTCCTGCGCGGGCAGATAGGCAACGGCGCGGCCCCCATTGCTCATCGACAAGAGGGTCTGCCTTATCATCAGCGAAACCTTTGAATAGGGAATGCCGAGAAGACTTGCTATATCCCCGGCATCCACGTAATAAATGCCGCCTTCACGGATCGGTATCTTTATGCGGCTTCCCGACGGAGGCGCCTTCCTGGCAGCGCCGGGAGGCAAAAGAGATTTCCCTGCCGCTTTCACCGTTTGCGCTCCCGATTCCCGGCCCAGGGACCGTTCCCTGGGCTTGCGGCTGTAATCGGAAGGCAGGGACAGACTTATCCTGCCGGTCGCACCGGCCAAGCCGTTTGCGAGTTTGGCGCTACCAGGGGCATTCTTCCCCAGTGTCGCGACCGTAAAGGGACCATAGGAAATCTGGCTGCCGTTTCTCTCGACCTCGACAAGTTTATAACGGTACTCCTCGCCCGCCGACGCGCCCCTGTCGATGAGTGAATATATCCCGCCGTTGGGAGAGGTGAGCAGGCCTGGCAGAAGGCCACTCGTTAAACTCTGATACTCTCCCGTCGCAGCGTCGAACCTCAAAAGGTAAAACCCCAGGGTATTATGCTCAGCGGTCGTTTCCCACTCAACGACTACCTGACCATCGCGCTCATAAGCGCCGAAGGAAGAGATCACCACGAGCGTCGGAATAGGGATGTTGTAACCGTAAGCGGGCAGATAGGCAACGGCGCGGCCCAGATCAACGCCTTCCTCTCCGTCGAAAGGACCTGTTGTGCCCTCGGTCTTTTCGTAGGTGCCGACATAGCCGCTCAAGATACCGGAGTTGTCGGTGACCCTCACGGTATAGAGGGCTGCCGCCAGGTTGCTGAAGCTGTAGCCGCCGTCGGTTGTGCTCGATGTAGTAGCGATAACGGCGCTCCCCTGAAGCAGAGCGACCGTAACTCCTGCCAGTCCGACCTCACCGCCGTCGACCAGGCCGTTCGCGTTGCCGTCCTGCCATATAGTCCCGGATACGCTGCGCGGCGTAGAGGCACTGTAACCGAAGTTCGCAGTCAGGGCGTTGCCTCCGCCCGTGATGCTCGCAGCCTGCTGCTGCCCTGTCGTCACGGGATCACTGTCGGTCCCGTTGTAAGTGTAGCCGGCAGGAGGGGATTCGACACTGACGACATAATTTCCATCGCTCAGTCCCGTAAACAGATAATTTCCGTCAGCGTCGGTCGTGAGGGTCGCTACCAGGGGTTCCCCGGCGTCTATCACGCCGTTGCCGTTCGTGTCCCGATAGAGTTTCACAGTGACTCCGCTGAAGCCGAATTCGCCCGCGTCCTGGACTCCGTTTCCGTTTATGTCGTTGAATACCGCAGTTCCGATGCTGCGCCTGAGGTTATAACCGAAATGGGGAGCCGCACTGTAGTCTATGTTTCCGCTAAGGTTTATAATGCTTTCCGTGCCTGCCGTGGCATTGGCGGTAGTGCCGAAATAGTTTGCCAGTTTGCCGCCCGTATCGCTGATCCGTATGGTATAGTCGGCGCCGCCGCCCGTAACTCCGGAGAAGGTGAAGAGCCCGCCGGCGTCGGTGATCGCGCTCGCAATCGTATTGAGACTCGAATCGAGGAGATCTGCCGTCACGAGGCTGATTCCTGCTTCTCCTCCATCCAGAGAACCATTGCCGTTCGCATCGAACCAGACCCGGTCCCTGATTGAGAAAGCAGACCCGTTGTGATAGCCGAACTTTGCATACATTATCACATCGCCGGCGCTGAGGTTCTGAAGATAGAACGCGTAGATGTCAGGCGGCGTCGTCCGGGTCAGCCCGCTCAGTTTCGTCTGAGTCTCGTCGACAAAAAGAAAATAGTCCTCGGTCCCGCTCGCCGACACCCCGGTAAAAAGATAACTGCCGTCGGGTTGTGTCGTGGCAGAGTTTACCAGAGTATCCGTCCCCTGGTCGAGCACGCCGTCGCTGTTCGAGTCGAGCCAAAGTTGCACGGCAACTCCGCCCAATCCCGGTTCGCCCGGGTCGCTCAAAGCGTTCGAATTCGCATCGCTCCAGACCGACCCTCCGATGGCTGCACTCCCCGCAATGGGCCTATATCCAAAGTCGGCGTCCAGGTAATTGTTAAGCACGGACGCCGAGGAATATTCCACATTTACGTTGTCAACAAAAAATAAGTCGTTAGAGGCGGTATACCCAGCAGTCACCCGGAAGCGGATTGCAGCGCCTGCGCCCAGGTAGCTGCTGATATCGAAGCTGCGATGTCCGCCGCCAACGCCCGCGATATTCGTAAATGTCTCCAGAGTCGTATAAGTGCTGCCGTCCAGGCTCACCTCCACTACGATCGCGTCGCCTGTCTCTACCCCCGTGGTCCGCCAGTCAAAGCTGAGAGTGGCCATGGTCGCGCCCGGGGGAATGCTCAAGGGCCGCTGGATGGAGTTTTGTGAGCCGGAGGTATCGTTATTGATTCTTAGCTCGCCTCCGGTGATACGGATTTCTCCTCCGCCTGCGCCTCCGCCCTGATTGTCAGTTTCCACCCAGGGATTGGCGCTCCAGGAGACCGTGCCGTCACTATTGTCATAAGCAACGGTATCGAACTGGTCGCTGTCGTTCCCAAGAGGCGAGAGGTCGCTGATGTCGAAGGGGTCCGTCCTGTTATCGCTGCGACCGCTCGGGGCGGACTGCTGCAGCCCCGTAGGAAGAGTACCCGGCGTCACCTCCACATAGTAGCCGTCGCCGGGCTCAACCCCATTGAACTGGTAATGGCCTGAGGAGTCTGTCGTCGTTGTCATGAGCGGGGTCCCAAACCGGTCTTTCAGCGTCACCTCCACATTCGCCAGACCCGGCTCGCCCACGTCCTGCAAGCCGTCGCCGTCGGCGTCGAGCCAGACCTTATCGCCGACCTGCGCGCTTCCGGAAGTCGGATTGACCACGATATTGGTAACGCTTGCGCTGAGCGGGAAAGTGATCTCATTGCTGTTTCCATAAGCTGTATTGGTTATCTCGTCAATCCCGGTGGCCAAAGGGTCATCCACGGTGACATCATAGGTCAGAGTCAGGGTCGTGCCCGGCGCCACAGAATAACCGTCCGAAGCAGAGACAAAATTGGGCGCATCGCCTCCCGCACTCGTCCCGGAAGAGCTGACCGTATGAGTGTAGGTGATGTCCACATTATCGATATACAGGTACTCGTTACCGTCATAACCAGTTATACGGAAACGGACGCTGGTGGTAGCGGATCGGAGGCTGCTTGGAATCGAGTAGTTTACGGAACCGCTCTGGTCGTTTTGAAAGCTGAGCACAGTTGTCCAGGGGCCGCCCGGTGAAGAAGCAACTTCGACGTAAGCATATTCGCCGTTATCAACGTTGTCGCTTGTCCGGTAATCCAGGGTCAGCGTCGCAGCCGTTATGCCGCTCAAATCTACCTGCCGGTAAATATTGCTTGTAGACCCCAGGCGTAACTCGTTGTTGGTGATTTGAACATTGCCTCCGGTAGCACTCTGCGTGCCGTCACTCTCGATCCAGTCGCCTGCCCAGTTCGCCGATCCGTCATTATTGCTATAGGCCTGCGAACCAAAAGTATCACGAACGTTGTCCGTTTGCGTGGTTGCCCGTGTTCCCGTCACTTGCGAACTGCCTGCCACATAGCTCACCCCGGCCGGCAACGGGTCGTAAATCGCGACACCTGTCAGCGGGACAGTAGAACTTGCCGGATTCGTAACCGTCACCGTATACGTGATGGTATCGCCGGGGTTGATCGGCGTGGCAGCGGGGACAGACGAAGATTTTGCTACCTGCATGCCGACCGTATTATCCGAAAAGGTATTGAAGACGAAGTCCGTGGCGGTGAAGGTCTGGGTGACTCCGCCCAGCGTCCGCATGCCGACTGCCCTGACCTTGTTCTCGCTCACTTCACCAACGCTGAAGGTTCGTGTCGTCTCACCGGTAAAGGTAATCGTGATCTCCTGGTTTTGGAGCATGTTTCCGCCCGTTTGCGCGCTTGACCATTCAAGGGTGTACGGCCCGCTGCCGGTAATCGTAGGATTGGCAGCCGAACCGGTGATTTGAGTCTGATCCGGCCGGGTGATGGTGGCAGAGTCATTCACGAACCGCCAGCCGGCCGGTAAATAGTCAGTCACCACAACCCCATCGACTGTGTATTTTGCCGAGTTCACCTTGATTGTGAAGGTGGCCTGCGAGCCCGATGCAGTCGACACCACTTGCGGGCTCACCGACTTGTCCACACTGAGAACAAGGGAAATAAAATCGCTTCCGGGGATGCCGATATAGCCGAGGTCCAGCGCCGGCGAGCTGTTGTCTGAGTTGTGAGAGTTCTGGCCGTACGCCATGGTGAAAGGGCCCGTCGCCCAGATGCGTGCCCCTGACATGTCCCCGTCAGGATCGGCTATGAACTGGGTCTGGAGGCGGTCCAGCGTATAAGTCTGATCGGCCGTGCCGTCGTTGTTGTAGTCGACGAAGACGCGCGTGTTGTCCTGGGCCGCGGTGAGGAAGACGCCCATTTCATTGTCGCCGGCGCGATAGTAAGGAGGACCGACGCGCGCGGAGTCGTAGCCGTCCGGGGCCCAGCCGAGATAATGTTCCGTGTACATCATTGTCGAAGGCAGCAGGCTGTATCCCCATTCGTGGGCGTAACCTTCCGTGCCGGCGCCGGACCTGTCGGCATCGTTGGACCCTACTCCCCAAAATATGTCGCTCCCATTGAAATAGAGCCCGGAACCTGCCGGGACACCGATACCTGAGGCTGTCCTGAAAGAGACGGTTGAGGTTGCAGGGATATTGAATGACCCCGAGCCGGCGCTACCCTGCCAACTGACCGCGATCGCGGCAGAATTTGGGTTATACAGGTAGTAGTCGGTGTTGCTCGTCTGGCCGTTGACGTCTGTGAGAGGCTGGTCGAGCGGCGCATAATAGTCCTTTGTCCAGAACCCGCGTGGAAAGGCGCTGAACCCGCGCGTGCAATTGTTGATGTCTGTCCGTCCCGTAATGTACTTGACCTGGAGCGTCTCAGTTCCCGTGATCACTGCGCCGGCTTCCAGGTTTCCTGCAGCAACATGAGCGCTCATGTCGTCTAAAAGAAAGGTCTCTCCAGCCTGCAGCGTGACACTGCTCGCATCGAGCGTTCCATCCCTGTCAGTATCTAATTGGTCCGGGGCGCCGTCGTGGTTGAGGTCGACGGTAACAACCGTATTGTCCTTCGTGGCCTGGATGAGTACGTTCACTCGCTGGAAGCCGTACCAGCCGCTGGTTTCACCAAAGGGCACGACGTAGGTCGTCAACTGCGGCTTGACAGGGTAGATCTCCCATGCCGTCCCCTGAAGCCCGACGCCTCTTTCCTCGATCCAGCCCACGCGCGTGACCGTGACGACGCCTCCCGCCACATAGATCCTGTCGCGGCCGTCGTAAGGGCATGTCCCCGCCGGAGAGCAGGTGCCCCTCGCCGTCGTGGGGAGAGCAATGTTTGCGCTTTCAAAGGCATGGATCTGACCCGTGTTCATCGTGTACGTCTCGTCAGCCGTGGACGGGTCCGCGGGGTCGAAGTTGTATCCGTTCTCCCAGTGGTCGTAATAGATGGTTGTGTTGTCCGTCCAAACCGTCACGCTGATCACGGCGTGCGTATGATAGCCTCCCGGACAAGCAGTCGACCCTTCGGCGCAGAGGACGGTACCCATAATATCTTCATCCCCGGGGATATAGTATTCAGAGTAACCCGCGGGAGCAGCGGCATAGGTGTATGTTGCGCACCCTGCAAGGAGCATAAGGACCAAGAGAAATCTGGAAAGAACGGATATGGACAAACCTCGCGGAGTTTCCCTCAGGCTTTGACTATAATGCATTTCCCCCTCCTTCACAATGATTCGCGGCGCACAGGTTGAATGACTCGATCGGAAGCGCAGGAGAGCGAAGGAATACAGAATAGGAAATGAGAGCCTGTCCATTCACGACCGTCGCCGGACCCCAAATCGCCTCCCGTTAAGAGAAATCCCGAAGTAAACGCTGCAGATTCCATGCCAGCAGCGCACTGCAAAAATTATATAGGAAACAAAGAAACTTTTGCTATGAAAAACTGCACCTTGTCAAGTTTTGTCACTGCTGCTGACTTGAAATGAACCCCCTTAGAGAAAACGGTTCGTTCCCGCCCCAAAGCATCGTTCAGGACCGGAGTGAGAGTTACGGAGCGAAACCGGGAAACAGACCCGGCGAAATATCCCCGGATTCCTTTCTCCTGATCTCCTTCAGTCTCCTCTGGGCGTACTCGTTCATAGGATCGCCCGCAAGCACCCTTTCATATTCCTCTTTGGCCCTGGAAGGTATCCCGAGCTTTTCGCAGAGCCTCGCAATCCCGAGCCTGAGACCTGAATCCGACGGACTGTCTTTCGCCCCTTCTTCGTAGGCCGCCAGCGCCTGCTCAGGTTGTCCCATCTTTTCATATATCGCTGCGATCATGTGATACACCTCGGTACCGACCGCTCCGCTTCTTTTCATCACGGAAAGTGCATCGTTATAGATCTTGAGCGCCTCGTCGCTCTCGCCCAACTCCTCACGGTATTTCCCGTAAAGAAGAAGAGCCTTCGGATCGTCGGGTATTGCCGCCCTCATTTTTTCGGGTGATACCCTGCTCAGCGAGAGGGCAACGATGTATTTTCTCGTATGGGGAGGATCCAGAGCTATCGCCTTCTTCATTTCCTCCAGCGCTATCTCAGTGTTTCCCCGGGAAAAAAACCAAAAGGCATAGTTCTTGTGTATCGAGGCTGATGTGGGGTTATACACCGCGGCCAGTTTCATATACCTTTCCGCATCGCCCTCTTTCCCCGCATCACCCAGGGCAATACCGAGCATCTGCAGATAGTATGCATCGAGAGGATCCAGCGTTACCGCCCTTTCGAAACGCCCGGTCGCCTCTGTCTTTCTCCCGACGGTGTAAGCGAGAATTCCTTCTGCGAAGGGCACCCTCGCATCCCAGGGACTGAGCGCGCCTGCCCTTCGCAACATGCCGCTCTTTTCCTCCACTGCAGACCCTTCGTCGAGTCTCCCCCCTGCCAGCGCCATATAGACCTCTGCTCCGGCATTGCAGAGAGGAATTGCAGAAAGCATCCCGAAGAGAACAACGGCCCCCGTCAGAGCGGGCACCCCGCCCTTAGGCGGCAGCTCTATCGTTCTCGTCTCAAGAAGCGTACCACCCGCTTGATCCATCCTGACGTGTGCGACCGCAATGGCATAGCCGATCAAAAAGCAGAAATAGAGTCCGTTCGCCCCCACATGCAGGTTGAAGTCCGTCAGACTGTGGATAACGATTCCGGTAACGCCCGCCATGGCACCGGCGCCAAGGAGTCGCGATGAGAGCGATTTCCGTTTCCCGAGCATTCCGAACATCTTCGCGTAAAAAGACCCTGCCGTAAACAGAAGGAGCAACAGGCCAGGCACTCCCAGTTCGACCGCCGCCTCGAGATAATCGTTATGGGCATGCTCCCAGAGACCCTGACCGGGAATCGTTTTGTAACGGGGGTACACGTGCTCGTACGTTCCGAGACCGGTGCCGAAAAGGGGAAAACTCCTTACAATCCCGATTGAGTCCTTCCAGTTCTGCAATCTAAGTTCGGACGACACGCCCGTACCCCTCAACCTCTCAAACCTGTCGATAACCGGCTTCCATCCGAACCACCCGACCGTCCAGAAGACAACGAGGAACAACACAACGATGGTCCGGCCCATTTTCTTCGTGGAGTTCCTCGCCGCCAGCAAGCTCCCGAAAAGCGCCATCGAAAGACTGAGCCCGATGATGCCGCCACGCGAAAGGCTGAGAAAGAGCGACGTCATCATGATCACTACTGCAATCGGGAGAAACACGTGGCTGTTCGTCAGTCTCTGCACAAAGAGAGTTGAGCCGATCCCCTTCAGGTCCCGCCCGTTCCTCATGCCCGGGAGCCTAAGGATAAGCATTCCCACGCCGACAGGAATGATCATCTCCATGAGTCCGGCGAAATGATTCCTGTTCACATAGGGTCCGAAAGGCTTCGCTCCCTCGCCCAACGCCCTGAACCAGAGCAGCTTTCCGTTCCCGAACGCCAGCTGAAGCAACGCCGCAAGGGAAATGAGCACTCCCGTTACAAGAAGCGCACCGGTATATCTGTTTAAGGATTCGCGGTCCTTGAGGGTCTGTATCACGAGGAAGTAGACGCAGAGGTACGCAGTATATCTTGCAATTTCCTGGAGGGTCGCGTAGGGGTAGAGGGACAAGGTAAGCCAGGGAAGATCTCTCTCAGCAGGAAAAGCATCCCTGTAAACCTGGTATGTGTGTGATGACATGGCCTTCAGGAGTACAGGGGGGATCGGGACGATCTGAAGGACGGCAAGGCCGAGCAGAACGGTAATGGGGATAAGAAGAGGCGCACGAACTACAGAAAGCCTGGCACCTCCTGCCCGGAATACCGGAAAAAGCCAGGAAAAGAGAAGGAAGAAGGAAAATATCTCCATGGCTGCCAGCGACCAGAACTCGACGGTGCCGAAGAAAAGAGGTGTGAAAAAAAGCAGGGTGATAAGTCCCCTTTGAGTACCTTTTGCGACATCGCTCACATGGTCTTCTTTCTCTCGGCGCCGTATTGGTAATAATAGGGATAGAGATACCTGTACCCTTCTTTCTTCGCGTCCACGCTGTTGAGGACGATCCCGAGAATCTTGGCATTGACGTCTTTGAGAAGTTTCACCCCCCTGCCCGCGACATCAAACGTCGTAGTTCCACTCTTGATCACCAGAACAGCCCCGTCCACTGCGTCGGTGAGAATAGTCGTATCCGTCACTGTAATGAGAGGCGCCGTATCGAAAAGTATAACATCGAATTTCTCGGTCACTATATCCAAGAATTCTTTCATCCTCTGCGAACCGAGAAGTTCCGACGGGTTCGGCGGCAGGGGTCCCGAAGTGATGACGCTAAGGTTCGGAACGGCGCTGTCCTTTATTATGCCCTGGACCACCTGTCGCGCCAGAAAATTGCTCAGGCCTACGGAATTGTCAAGCCCCAGGACAGAGTGCACTTTCGGCTTCCTGAGATCGGCATCGACAAGGAGCACCATCTTTTCCATCTGGGCAAGGGTTGTCGCAAGGTTTATCGCCGTCGTCGTTTTCCCCTCGTCTTCGATACAACTGGTAACCGCAAAGCTCTTGATAGGTTCCACCGCAGAGAGGAGGAGGCTCGTCCGCAGCGCCCTGTACGCCTCGGAGATGCTGGATTTCTGATCGGCATGCGAAACGAGCTCGAAACGGCCGTCCTGGATATCAGACTGTTTGATAAAAGGGATGACACCGAGGACCGGAAGCGAAAGCTTCTCCTCGACGTCTTCGGGCTTCTTGAACGTGTTGTCGATGTACTCCAGAAAGAACGCGACGCCCACGCCCCCGAACAGTCCCACGATGACGGACATGAGCACATTCAGGAATTTCCTCGGCCTCACCGGTCCCTTGGGCACTTCCGCCTTGTCGACTATGTAAATGTTGAAAGACTTCACTTCTTCGATGAGGCTCGTCTCCTTGATACGTTTGAGCAATGCATCGTACATCTGCTGATTCGACTCCACCTCCCGTTTCAGCACTCCGTATTGTATCGACTTTTCCGACAGTGCCATCGCCTCCCCCTTGCCCTGGGCCAGCGAGTTTCTGAGACCTGCCTCTCGCGCCTTCGCAAGTTCATAGTCGTTCTTCATGGAAGTGATGATCCTCTTCGCTTCGCTCGCCATCTTTTCGCGAAGCGCTCTCAGGTCCTCCCTCAGGCGTATCATCAGGGGATGCTTGTCCCCGTATTTCTTCGACATCTCCATAATGTCCTTCTCTATCTTTATCTCCTCGGTTCTGAGCGACTGCATCACGGGGTCTCCTGCAATAGCAGGCACGGTAAGGGCTCCCGTGAGATTGTTCGTGAAACCCTTGGCCTGGCTGTATGACGCCTCCGTCTCCTTCCTTTTGGCTTCGGCCATGACCAGTTGTGCGCCCAGGTTTTGAACTTTCTGAGGCGTGAGCGCCTCCTTCATATTCTCGAGTTCGACGACATCCTTGTCCTTCATGTACTCCTGGAGGGCTCTCTGTGATTCCTCAAGAGCCTTCTTCTGCTCGTCGATCTTCTTTGACATCCACTCCACGGCCTGCTTCGCTGTCCCCATCTTTATCTCGAGGACCTGCTCGACGTAGGCTGTCGCCACGCCGTTGGCGATCGCCGCCGCCATCCTCGGGTCCCGGTACTCATAGCTTATGTTCACAATTCTGCTGTTCTTGACCGGCTCGACCCTGAGGCCTCCCTGGATCTTTCTCGCCAGCGCCAGCGCCTGGTCTTCCGCCGGCGGCTGAGCCGGAGTCTTCCCCGTCTTGAAAATCCCGCTCAGGACGCCGAAAAGCCCTCTCCCTTCCCGTCCGGGTCTCTTCGCAGAGGGGTTGAAGCCCGGATTTTCCTCAAGGTTCAGGTTCTTCACGACCCTGTATGCAACCGCGGTGCTCTTTATGAGTTCGTACTGGGTGTGATAATAATCCTCGGAGTAAAAATCGACATATCCCTGGTTGAGGTTTTGGATATACTGGTTTTCCCTGTCGATGAGAACTCTTGTCGAGGCCCTGTAGACAGGCGTGGCCGTCAGGGTCCCGACGGTTGCAACGGCGACGACCACGGCAAAGAACATGACCACGCTGTTGCCCCGTTTCCTGATGACCTTCCAATAATCCCGAAGATGTATCTCTTCTTCCCGCACGCTTTCCCAGTCAGCCATCGCGCCTCCTCAGAAGAAGCTCTCGGGAACGACGATTACATCGTCGGGTTTGATGAGATCGTCGAGCCCCACTTTTTCGACCGTATTCTCCTTTCCGCCTTCCTTCCTCTTTATCTTTATCCTCTTTTCCGCTGCTTTGTCCGTGAACCCCCCCGCCATCGTAATTGCCTTGAGCACCGTAGTGCCCTCTTCGTATTTATAGGCATCGGGTTTCTTCACTTCTCCGGTAACATAGAAGAATCCCGCCTTCGGGATATACACGCTGTCTCCGTCCTGGAGATTCATGTCGAGGCTCGTGTCGCCTTTTTCGATCAGTTTTTTCAGGTCTATATTGAAAGATTGTTCACCCTGATTCACTTTTCTCTTTATGATCGCATTTTCACCGGCGTCCTTGGTAAGACCGCCGGCCCTCGACAGCAGTTCCAGAAAGGTCGTCTGCCCCGGAAGCTCGTAGAGACCGGGTCTCGCCACTTCTCCGATGACCGTCGCCTTCTTGCTTCTGAACTCCTCGATGAACACGATCACCTGAGGGTCCACGATATACCCGTTCGAGAGCAGTTCGCTGATTTTCTTCGCTATTTGCGGAGTTGTCAGACCCGCCACCTTCACTTCCCCAATAAGGGGAAAAGAGATCGTGCCCTCGCCGCTCACCCTCGCAACGGAAGTAAGGTCGGGGTGGTCATACACCGTGATCCGGAGGACATCCCGTTCTCCCACAATGTAGTCTTGGGAAAAGACCGGGGTAGGGATTCCTGCAAAGACGAGCAGGGCAACTGCAATGATCCGCCGCGCTGCCCCTTCCGGAAAAAGGAGTCGCAGCATTTTAAAGGGTCGCGACGAGTTTAAGATAATACGTATTGTTCCTGTAACTGAATTCTTCAACATTCGAACTTCTGGTAGTATAGCTGTATCCCAGTTCTGCCCGCAACCACTTTCTCACCTGGTAGTAGAGCCAGGGGCTGATCTCCCAGGTATTGTCTCTTCTTGAGGACACCCCGCTGAAACTGTCCCTGCCGTATGCAACCAGCGCCTTCGCCGTGATCTTTCCCGTCAGGCGATGGGAGTATTCAGCGGAGAAACCCGTGGTGACAAAGAAATCGCTTCCTATCACGTTCGTTTCCTGTGTGCTTCTTATCCCCTTCAGCTTGAGGGAATGCCTCGGCGTGAAGTTGTGGTCGATAACCAATTCCATGATAAAGCCTTTATATCCCGACAGCGTCGGGTCGGCGAAGTTCTTTATACCGTACCCGCCCTTCACCGTTCCTTTCGTCTTTCCCGTTACATCCCAGGTCAGCCCGGCCATGATATGATGCTCCTTGCTGTTCAGTTCGTTGTCCGTCCTGTAATCGATCAGGACAAACTCGTATTCGATGAATGCAGACGTCTTCGGTCTGAGCCGGTAATAGAGATACCCCGCCACTGAATTGTCCATCCGGTTTCTGAAGTCGTTCCTCGCTGCTTCATAGTTTAGGATATAGTTCGAATAGTCCAGCCTCGCCGCAAACCTGTCGGACAGGACATAGGCAATGCTCGAGGAGGCAAGGTTGCTCCTGAAGAAATCCAGTTCCAGGCCGATGTTGGTCCCCCTCGGATCATGGTTTCTGATAAACTCTTCACCCAAGTGCAGTTCGATGCCGGAGGGAAACTGAGACTCGAACTTTGCCGATGCCTTTTGGTCGACGGCATTGTTGAGGGAGGCGGTCTTATTGAATATCTCGAAGTCCGCCTTGTAAATGAGTTCGAGGCGGTACTTTTTTTTCACTCTCGGGAAGATGATCTGCGCCCCCGGTGTTACTACCGTAGAAAAGTCGCTTACCCGGTCTGCATTCGTATTGAAAACGTTATCGGAGTATTGCTCGCTCACGCCGAGAAAGGGGTTCACTTCGAAAGAGCCGAGTCTGATGGCGTGAGACTCTCCGCTCATGAAAAGGATGCTGCTCAAGACGAGGACAACGATGACGTATTTTCTCATTCCACGCACTATGGCTTAAAGGGACTGACCGAGCTTTGACCACCTCCTCCACCACCTATGGCCGGAGCGAATGTCGGCGTATATGCAGGCCCTGCCGAAAGCGGCGTGTAGCCGAGCCCGGGCAATCCGAGTCTCTCTATTACCCCTGCCAGAAGATTGGAATCGACACCGGCTTCGACAAGGCACGTGACAATAACATCCGACGCGGCTCCTGCCCTGAATGCACCCGTGATGACGTCTTCGAGCTTTCCCCCTCCCTCTATTGCACACTTGACCACGACACAGGCGGGATGACCCAGCAGTATGGCATTCTTGACGGTTTCAAGAGTGTCCCTGCCCGCCCGTATCATCTCACTCACAACAGGACACACGCCTTTTCCCGTTGCAAGTGAATTACTCATTTCATTCCGTACGGAGGTGTCGAAAGCAGTGTCTCCCTGGACAGCGACGGCAGACATCCCGGGCAAAGGCACCATAAAGATGAGGGAAATAACTCCTGCAGCCACAACGAACGCTTTCGCTCTCTTCATCGGCGCACCTCCCTCCTCTCGTTCAAAAAATGCTATCATTATGCGCGATGTATTGTCAAGGAATTCGTAAGCAAGGGAAAGGAGATTACCATGGCTAAAGTCACCGCGCGGGACTTTCTCAGAAGGAAGGTGGAAGGCAGAAAGATCAGCATGATCACCGCATACGATTATCCCTTCGCACTGCTCGCCGACGAAGCGGAGATCGACGTTCTCCTTGTCGGTGACTCCGTGGGTATGGTCGTGCAGGGCCTTGACAATACGCTGCCCGTGACGATGGAGGAGATGCTCTACCATACGCGAATGGTGGCCCGAGCCGCCAAGAGCGCGATGGTGATCGGGGACATGCCCTTTATGTCCTACCAGGCGAGCATCGAAGAGGCAGTGAGAAACGCCGGAAGGTTTCTCAAGGAGGCAGGGGCGGCTGCGATAAAGATGGAGGGAGGCTCGGAAATCAGGGAGCAGATTGCCGCGATGACGAGGGCGGACATCCCGGTCATGGCCCATATCGGTCTCACCCCCCAGGCGATTCACAGGATGGGAGGTTACAAGGTTCAGGGCAGAACCGAAGCAGGCGCGGAGAGACTGCTGCAAGAGGCTTGCGCCGTTGAAGAGGCGGGGGCGTTTGCCCTCATCCTCGAAGCGATCCCCGTCGACCTTGCGAAGAGGATCACTGCGCAGGTCTCGATCCCGACGATCGGCATCGGGGCGGGACCCTACTGTGACGGGCAGGTCCTGGTCCTGCACGACGTCCTCGGGTTGTTCGCGCGCTTCACTCCGAAGTTCGCAAAGAGATATGCGAACCTGAAAGAAGATGCGCTGAAGGCGCTCAGGGACTATCGGGACGAAGTGCAGAGAGGGGTCTTCCCTTCGGAAGAGCACGGTTTCAGGTAGCATGCCCTCCCCTTTTCCGTCGCCAAAAGTTCCCGGAGTGAAGCCGTTATTTCGCTCTTCAGCCTCGATCTGGAGCGGGAAATAACCCAAGCGGACGTTTTCATGCTCAAACGATTCTCTTTAAATCTTTTTTCTTGAAATATTTCACTCCTTCTGCTATATTCAAAACGTTTTGTATGGAAGATAGGGAGAAGAAAGCACTGCTGGAGGCATTATTGTTTTTTTCCGGCGAGCCTTTGACGCCATCGACCCTCAGGGGCATCACAGAGATGGATGAGCCCGAGATCAGGAAGATCATGGAGGGTCTCATTGCCGAGTGCCGTAACGAGAACCGCGGTTTCTTGGTGGCGGAAATAGCCGGCGGGTACCAGATGGTCACAAATCCCCTCTATGCCTCATCGATCAGGAAACTCAAGGGAACGCAGGCATCGAGCAGGCTTTCTCTTGCGGCCCTCGAAACGCTCGCCATCATCGCCTACAAGCAGCCGATCATCAAGGCGGAGATCGAACAGGTGAGAGGCGTGGGTTCGGACGGCGTGATAAAAACGCTCCTCGACAAAAGGCTCATAAAAATAATGGGAAAAAAGGAAGCTCCCGGTAAGCCCCTTCTTTACGGGACGACGAAGGAATTCTTGCAGCATTTCGGACTGAAAGACCTTTCGGAACTGCCGACCCTGAAGGACCTGGCACGGGAAGAAACGCTTTAGACAGGAGGAACTGCGTGAAGATACGTTATTGGATAGCTGCCTTTATTCTTCCCTTCGTGCTCGCTGTCTTTGACGCAAGCGCAACGCAGACATATACGGTCAGGAAAGGCGACAGCCTCTGCAAGATAGCAAAAAAATTCCGGGTCGAACAGGAGAGGCTCCGTGAAACGAACAGTCCGGGGTCGAGCGCGCTCAAACCCGGCATGAAATTGATTCTTCCCCCGAAGGAAGCGGCGGAAACAAAAGCCGGCCTGAAGCACAAGAAAAGAGAATCTGCACGTGCTGCAGAAACGCGAAAAAGGCAGGCCGCAGTGTCCGGGACAGGGACGGAAGAGCCCGCAGAGCATGACGTAACGCACTACACGGTGAGAAAGGGCGATACCCTTGGGTCGATCGCGAGGAAGTATTCGATTTCAGTAAATGGTCTGAAGCAACTGAACGATATCGGGCGCTCCTCCAGACTTAAACCGGGTCGCCGGCTCCTCGTTAAGAAAACAGGCCCCGCCACCTATACCGTGAAAAAGGGCGACACGATCTGGAAGATCGCAAGGAAGTTCAGCAAGAACGCCGATGAACTCCTGGACCTCAATCAACTCGACCCCGATGAACTGAAACCGGGACAGAAGCTCATACTTGAAGAACCCGCCCGGCCGGGGGAAAGGGATCATTCCGTTCTCGCGCAGGCGAAGATTTCGGAGGACATAAAGAGCCTCTCTGAATCTCCGGAACTCAACGCCCTCACCATGAAAGACCGTCTCATCCTCTTCGCCAAGAAGATGCTGAACATCCCCTATCGTTTCGGGGGAAGCAACTTTATGGGCATCGACTGTTCGGGATACGTCCAGAAGGTCTTCGGCCTTCTCGATGTAACCCTCCCGAGGACCGCGAGAGAGCAGTTCCACATGGGTGAACCCGTGAGGAAGGAAGATCTCTCGATCGGCGACCTCGTGTTCTTCAGGACCTATGCGTCATTCCCGTCTCACGTCGGCATCTACCTCGGCAACAACCTTTTCATCCACGCGTCGTCGCGCAGCAGAAAGGTCTCGATCGACAGCCTGGAAACGCCTTACTATATCAAGAGATTTATCGGAGCAAAGCGGCTGTTTGAGGATGATCTGGAAACGAAGACGGACCGCAATGAAAGCGGTTGATCCCGGCCGGATTTCTCAGGCGGGCCTTACAGCTACCTTCGAATAGATGTAACGAAGCGTTGAAACACCGCACTAGGGGTCATTCAACTGGTCTCTTTTGCGGTATTCGGTGGGAGACAGTCCGTACACGGCCCGGAAGACCCGGTCGAAGTGTGCAACGTTCTCGTAGCCGGCAGAAAAGGCAATTTCCGTGACGGTCAGGTAAGGCTCGTCGAGAAGCTTTGCGGCCTTCCTGACCCTGACCGCGTTGAGATAGGAAACGAAGCTTTTGCCGAACCTCCTCTTGAATGCCCTGGAGAAGCTGAACCTGCTCATACATACTAAACGCGCAAGTCTGTCGAGGTCGAGGTCTTCCCCGTAGCGCTCATCTATGTATGCGGCGACACCGTCCATGATGAACTCTTCCCTCGTCACCGCGTCTGCCCCGAGCATCGCCCCGGGTCCCGTACCGAGCAGTTCCGCAAGCCTCTTTGTGAGATAGGCAAAACTCAACGGTTTCTTTATGTAGTCGGTAACCCCGGCCCTGAGCGCCCGTATCACCACGCTTTCACACCCGTAACCGGTCATCATGATGGCAGGCAGTGAAGGTTTCACCTCGCGTATCGCTTTGAGCACCTCAAAACCGTCGCGGTCGGGCAGGGAATAGTCGATAAGTGCAAGGTCCATGTGATTTCTGAGCTGGCTCACGGCCTCGGAGTATTTCGCCGCTTCCAGAATGCGATAACTCGTCTCGAGGGCCCCTTTCAGCATCTGCCTGACAACGGCCTCATCCTCTACTAAAAGAATGGACTTCCTCATAATGTCCTCCCCCCCCAAGACATTTCCGGAATGTGGTACGCAAAGAGACACTCAGTCGCTTCTTTTATAGCAAAAGAAAGGACCTTTTGTAAATATGGCGCGCCGGGCGCATGTTCCCGGACGGGAAAACGGAAAGGGCAACTCCGAGCTCAGACGCTCCACAAAAAAGGGGTGCACGAATCCCGGGAGATGTCATCCTTCGTACATTATTTTCCCCATGTCGCCGGTATCATACCCGCCGAGGCCCGCCACCGTATTTCTGAATTCCTCATCTTCCCTGATGATCTTCAGCAACGCCTTGATCATCTCACACTCGACGTACTCACCGGGTATGGCAATGTCATAGCGCTCTTTCGCCACGGGGATAAAGTCGAGGTCCAGGGCGCGGGCAGACGCCAGGATAGCGAGGCCGGTATCCGCGATTCCCGTCAACACCGCCGAGGCGACGCCCATGTGGGTATATTCCTCTCTTGCATATCCGCTGATTTCCCCGGGCACTATCCCCAGGTCCCTGAGGTGTGCGTCGGTCAGCAGTCTTGTGCCGGAGCCTGACTGCCTGTTGATGAAGGTGACGTCACCTCTCGTGAGATCCTTGAACCCGCGGATGCCCTTGGGGTTGCCTTTTTTCACAACCAGGCCCTGCTCCCTGTAGACAAGGTTTACCAGCACGACCCGTCTCTCCGGGAGAAGCTTCCGGATGAACGGGACATTGTACAGGCCGGTTTCTTCATCCAGGAGATGTGTCCCGGCCAGATGGGCCTCGCCCTTTTTCAGCGCAATCAATCCCCCCATCGACCCCACATGCGCGGAAGAGAGGGAGAGGCGGGGATATCGCTTTTTAAGCACATTCGCCAGGACGTCCAGCGCGTTGTCGTGGCTACCGATGCACACAATGGTGTTTCTGAGCTCATCTTCGCTTTTCAGCAACTCTATTTCGACCTCCGAGCCGGCACCAGCGCCCTCGGACGCGGAGGGTATCCTCAAGATCCCGTCCGCCCTTACGAGGGACATGATCACGCCGGCCCCCCTGCTCATCGGTGTTGCGATTTTTCTGTCTCCTACCATACCGACCTTCACCCTGACGAACTCTTCCTCTCCAAGAGATGAGGCAATCTGCCTCGAGAGTGTCGCCCTGAGCGTCTCAGGCGCCTTCACGTCCAGCCCCTGCAAGGCATGGACGAGAGGTTTTGCGAAGAGGGAGAACGCAATATATGCCGACACGGGATATCCCGGGATCCCGAGAACGGGTTTCCCTCCGACGATCCCGAGGATCACGGGCTTCCCCGGCTTTATCGCGACGCCGTGGAGGACCACTTCGCCTGTCTCCCCGATCACCTGCTCCGAAAAATCCTCGGACCCGGCGGAGGAGCCCGCATTCACGACGACCACATCCGCAATGCTGCAAGCCTCAACAAGGGCATCTCGCAGCCTCGCCCTGTCGTCGGGGACAATCCCGGACCTCAGCGGTTCGCCGCCCCATTCCGACACCAGACCTCCGAGGACCCTTGAGTTGTACTCGATGATCGAGCCGACCTTCAGTTCCGTCCCCGGCTCCACAATCTCGTCACCGGTGGGAATGATCAGGACCCTGGGTCTCCTCCTCACCGCGATCTCCGTATGGCCTCCGGCCAAGAGCGCCCCGATATCCACGGGTCCGATCCTCTGATTCTCCGGAATGATCAGCTCCGTGGATACGATATCTTCGCCGATCGTCCTCACATGCTGCCACGGCGTCGAGGGCTCTATGATCTCAATGCAGTCGCTCTCCTCCCCCTCTGCCCTGACGACGTTCACCTCTTCTATCATGATCACGGCGTTGCAACCCTCGGGCAGCGGGTCCCCTGTGTCCACGGGAAACGCCTGCAGCCCGATTCTCAGTCGCTTCGGATATTTCTCGGACGCGCCGAAGGTCTCCGCAAACTTCACGGCATACCCGTCCATGGCGGCCGAATGAAAAAAAGGAGACGAGACCTTTGCGACCGCCGCTTCCGCCGACACCCTGCCGAGGGCATCTATCACTCTCACCCTCTCTGCGGGAAGCGGCGCATTCAGCCCCTCTTTCCCGAGCCGTTCATGCCAGAGACCCAGGGCTTTATCCAGCGGGGTGCTCTCTAGGTAGACTTTTCTTTTCATGTCCCTCCTCAATGAAACCTCTCAGCCTTCTCATTCCCTCTCCCACGGAGAGTATCAGCACTTTCAGAGACTGCTGGCGACGATTCGGTCCGCGTAGTCCGACGTCAGATGGCAATGAACGCGGGCATCCTTCTTCCGCAGATGCCTTTCCGCGTTCGCTTTTGCAGTTCGACACATCTTCCTCAAGACATCGAACCTCCTCGAATAATAGAGCCAGGGGAATATGTCCGCAACATCGGCATCCCGGAAGGGAAGCAGCTTTTCCTCCGTTATCCCGGCGGCCGTCAGAAGGAGAAACAGATCGCCTGTCTTCGGTCTCGGCTTCCATGTTGCAAGCCTGACGAGGTCAGACCAGTCTGACGATATATGGAGTCTCTCCGGATCCCCTGAGAACGCGGTAAGCGTTCCGATCATATCCTCCCCGACGATTACATATGCCTCTTCCCCAAAACTGTACAGACGCCTGTGAGCATCCATGGCCGATTCGTTCGAAGCGAGCACAATCTCCTTCATTCCACGGAACCCCTTCGCCGCAGAAGCGCCATCGCCTCGATATGATACGTGTGAGGGAAAAAGTCGATCAGCCGGATCGATTCGAGACTGTACTTCCCGTTCATCCTCTTTACGTCTCTCGCCAGGGTCGCCGGATTGCAAGACAGATACACGATTGTTTCGCAGCCTGTTTCGATAATTCTTCCGAGGGCTTCCCCGGTCAAACCCGGCCTCGGAGGATCGATCACGATCACGTCATAACGGCTTTCCTCGAACAGCTTTGCGCTCTTCGGGTTCTTCCTGCTCTCGAGCGATTTCTCGATCGCAAGGTGGAAAAAGTTGCAATTCTTTATTCCGTTCAGCGCGAGATTCCTCCTGCCGTCCTCGACGGCATAGGCGTTTTCCTCGACGGCCGTCACCTCCTTAGCCCCGCCCGCAAGTGGCAGCGAGAAGTTTCCCGCGCCGGCGTAAAGGTCGAGGACCCGTTTCTCTTCGAGAGGAGAGAGTTCCCTGACTACCGTCTCCACCACGGTCCTGTTGAGCGACCAGTGGCTCTGGAAAAAACTCCACGGAGTGACGGAATAAGTGAGTCCGTTGAGGTCCAGCGTAACATAGTCTTTCCCGAGGGAATCGCCGTTTTCGAAGGCAATCCCCGAAACACCGTGTTCCAGGAGAAACTGGGCAGCCTCTTCCTGAAGATCCCCTTTGATGAGGACCGCCAGTGAATCTCCCGAGGAGACATGAATCTCTTTCACTCCCTCCAGGTCCATGGCGCGAAACGTGCCGAGGGCGGCGTTGATCTCATCGCACATGACAGCGCATGCCTCCACAGGCACCACGTCCCTTGTCCCCTCTCTGTAAAAGCCTATCGCGCCGTCCCGCGACACCTTGAACTGGCCCCTGCGCCGGTACCTAAATTCCTTCCCCGACAGGGAAGGCATCAGCGACACGTCGAGACCGCTGATTCGTTTCATCGCGTCGGCCAGGATCTCTTCCTTCATGGATACCTGTCTCCCGTACTCGGCGAACTGCAGTTGACAGCCGCCGCATATGCCGAACACAGGGCAGGCGGACTCTCTCCTCGCAGGGGAAGGCTCGATCACCTCCTTCACGGAAGCGACCGAATAATCCCGTTTCCTCTCGTCTATCGAAATGCCGACGACCTCACCGGGAATGGCCCCTTTTATAAAGATCACCTTCCCCTCCCTTCCGAGCACATAGCCTCCATAAACGGGTGTTTCCGCCTTCACAACGACCCGCGAGGCCTCCCGCTCCAAAGGTTCCTCCCTCTCTGCAGGTTCCTTACGCGAGATCACTGTTTAGCCAGAAGCTTCTTTATCATTTCTTTCAAATCGCTCAGCTCCGCAGATTTCACGATGTAGGCCTCCGAAGCCCAGACCGCAAAATCATCCCTGTAATCATATGCCGTCGACATGATGATCGGAACGCGAGGCCTTTTTTCCTTCATCTGCCGCAGGAGTTTTATCCCGTCAATATCGGGCATGAGTATGTCGAGCGTTACAAGATCGGGGTTTTCCTTCTCGAACAGTTCCAGGGCCTCGGTGCCTGTTGCAGCGACGACCACGGTATACCCTTCCTCCTCGAGGGCAGCTTCA
>JAMCWJ010000087.1 GCA_023475105.1 Nitrospirota bacterium | reverse complement strand
GCGCATCGCCGTCGAGGCCTGGCTGAACATGAAGGGACTTATAACCGTGACCGTCAATGGAAAAGTGTCACCTAGTTTTCTCTGATATTTTTATCATAAACTCATGGCGTGCACAATTAATAGCCGGAGTGAGAGGATTAACGTTATTCTTGCCGGCCTCAAAAAGCAAACCACCCACAATATAGGATAAGGCGTGTGCTTGCCTCTCGAAACGCTGGTTAGCCCGCAAGTTTGTGAGTATTTTGTCAGTCATAGCAAATGCGCCGGGCACTCCTGCATCTTTAGACGCCCCGGCACCCAATAGAATCATTTCACTCATACCGTTTCTCCCTCTCAGTAGTCTGACACTCAGCAGCAGGCGGTGAGTTTTGACGAAATATCCGACGAACCGTCTCTCTCACGCCAATAATTGCCACCTTTTCAGCTGTATTCCAACTGCCACTGACCTCTGCATATTGGGATGCTCCATGTAAGAGATCCAGGGTTAGCCTAAGGAAGAGCGGTCTATTGGCTCTCATGAAGTGTCAGTGACCTTAGCATGCTCCGCTGTGGACTGTTCGAACCCTTGCTGTTGAGCGCCTTCTTGTAATCATGCCGACAACGACGGCCGTCCTAACCTTCCGGAAGGAAACCGGAAGGAAAAACTGGCCCCTTGAATCTAATGAATTCAAAGGGTTGAATGGTGGAGGCGGCGGGAATCGAACCCGCGTCCGAAAGTACTACTCTCAGGCTTCTACGTGTGTATTCTCTCTTTTAAATCTCGGATGATGAAGCGCCGGTAGACAGGCTTTTCACCATCCCATCCCCCTTTATCTCGCCCCGGATCCAAGGGAACTACCCGGGGCCAGCCTGCATTCCGACGCTGTCTCCAAAACACAGGCGATTTCGGAGCAGCGTGCTGCTTTAGTTAAGCAGCAAGTGCCAGTTCGTTGTTGGCGTTTGTGTTTGTTTCCATCTTTTTACGTGGTGATGGAGCCACGACACGCCACCTGAGCCTCATAACCCCCGTCGAGCCCTTTCGCCCCCGACTGAACGGCCTTTGGCCTAAATATATTATAGCATTTTCCATAAGGTGTCTGCCCGAAGCTCTGCGGCGACGACCCGCTGACTCTTTCGCCTGTTTACGGATATACCTGCCTTGTGCCTCCATGACTACGCTGCTAATGCTGAAATTCCGGCTGAAAAAATCGCAAGTTTGGTATAAAATGTGTCTTAATCATGCTTAGACCCGACCAGCCTGGATTATTCTTCTGGAACAACCAAAATCTATTTTCAAATAACTATCTTGGACACCACCTGCCGGCAACTTCGCTTTGGAATGAACAAAAAGAGAAAATCGAAGATGTCTTTGATAACATAAAGAAAGCGTATGACGAGACCAGGACTTTAAAGCTTGGCCCTGGTGAAGAAGCAGGACTTGAGGAAAGATTCATAAGGCCGGTTCTTAAAGCGTTGGGCTACGAATTGGATCCTCAGCCGACAACCAAGAGAGGGATCAAAAAGAAAAGGCCTGACTACGCGCTGTTCAAAGACAGAGCGTCTCTCGAAGATGCCCGAAAAGACAAAAACGATTTAGTCAGGTTTTTCAAATTTGCTGTAACTATTCTTGAAGCCAAATACTGGGGGAGACGTCTCAATGACGCGGACCCTGAAGATACTCTCGACAAACGCGACCCTACTGCGCAGACCGTGAAGTACCTTGATGATGTATATCACGCCTCTGAAGGGCGTATCCAGTGGGCTATTCTGACGAACGGTAAACAATGGCGGCTTTTCTATTACAGGGCAGCCTCGCGCTCTGGGAATTTCTTTGAGATAGACCTTGAAGACATGATTAGGAGAAATGATGCAGAAAGCTTTCTCTATTTTTATCCCTTCTTCTCCAGAGATGCCTTTGTTCCTGATTCCGCGACCGGCAAAACATGGCTTGACCAGCATCTGAAAGGCACAGAGGAATATGCCGTCAGAGTAAGTGAAAACCTTAAGGGCCTTATTTTTGATGAAGTATTTGAAGGTTTGGCAACTGGATTTATTGAATATCGCCGTAATGAGCTCGGCATTCGAACAGAGACAACCGAAAGTCTTAAAGATGTTTTTGCAGGGTGCTTGACACTTCTCTATCGATTGCTCTTTCTTCTCTATGCGGAATCGAGGAATCTCTTGCCTTCGGATGACCGGAGGCCCTATTACAAGAAAAGTCTAAGAAGACTGAAAGAGGACATATGCAGGGACATCAGAACAACAGGCAGCGAACACTTGAGCCGCAATGCGTATGACTATTGGTCGCGCCTCGAGTCTCTGTGCAGAATAATAGATAAGGGCGACAAGGCATTGAATATTCCTATTTACAATGGCGGTCTTTTTGAAACCCAAGAGGGCAACTTCCTAAGCAGGCACAAAATATCAGACCCATTTGTCGCAAGCGCGGTAGAAAAGCTGACGGTTGAGCATGAAGTCGAGCACTCAATGGAGTCCACGGCATATATAGACTATTCGTCCCTCAGTGTGCGCCATCTCGGAGATATATACGAGGGTCTGCTTGAATTTCATGTCCGGATTGCGGACGAGGAAATGATCGAGGTTAAAGAAAAGGGGAAGTCCGTTTGGAAGAAAGCAGCAACCGCCCCAAAAGAGGGCAGGATCATCAGTAGAAAACAAAAGGGTGAACTCTATATCGAAAACTCAAAGCATGAGCGCAAGGCGACAGGCTCATATTACACACCCCATTATATCGTTGAATACATCGTTAAGAATACGGTCGGCTCCGTGCTGGATGAAAAGTTTAAGACGGCCGAGAAACTGCTTTCAGACCTTGAAGACGCAAGAAAGAGCCTGCGTAAGCAAGAGTCTACTTCAGGCATTCAGGCATACAGGGCGAAGATCAGAGAGCTTGAGGATTCGATATTCAATACAATCTTTGATATCAAAGTCCTCGACCCTGCAATGGGAAGCGGGCATTTTCTGGTGCATACGGTTGATTTTATTTCCGATGAGATTATTGCCTTTCTTGCCGACTATCCCGAAAACCCTGTTTTAAGGAAGATAGGAGAGCTTAAGAAAGAGATCATCGAAGAGATAGACCGCCAGGGCGTGAAGATCGATGAATCCAGGCTTACCGAAGTTAATCTCATCAAGCGCATGGTGATGAAACGCTGCATTTACGGCGTTGACCTGAACGAAATGGCGGTCGAGCTCGCAAAGCTTTCCCTATGGCTCGATTCATTTACCCTCGGCGCGCCGCTTTCATTTCTTGATCATCATTTGAAATGCGGGAATAGTTTAATAGGCACAAGCATTGAAGAGTTGGAAAAAGCACTCACAGGACATCTCTTCGCAATTAATCTTGAACCACTGAAAAGGGCGATAAGAGACATGATCTTTGTCTCAGACCTGCCGGACGCTACTGTGGGGCAGGTAAGAGCGTCCTATAAGAAATTCGGAGAGGCAAACAGAGGACTTGAAGGTTATAGAATTCTCCTTGATATGCTTGTCGCCGAGCACTTCGGAATCGCCGATGCAAAAAAAATGCTTATCTCGGATTTCGACAAGATAGACCTCAACAACCTTCAGGGCTCGATTTCAAAACTTCCGGATAAAGACAAGGAGCTGATTGAGAAGACGAGATTGATTACCGAAGAGAAGAAGTTTTTCCACTGGGAGATTGAGTTTCCGGAAGTGTTTTATGAGAAGACGTCGGAATTTGGACAGAAGATCGACAGGAAAACCAATTCGGGATTCGATTGCGTGATTGGGAACCCTCCGTATGTTCGACAGGAAGAACTTGGAACATTCAAAAAAGATTACCTAAAGCCGACTTATCGCGTATTTCACAACATGGCGGATATTTATACCTATTTCTTTGAGAGAGGCATTGAATCGCTCAGGAATGGTGGCCACTTTGGGATGATAACATCAAACAAATTCATGAAAACTAACTATGGGCTGCCCTTAAGAAACTACCTGACTAAGAGAGCATCTTTGCGGGGAATTGTTGATTTTGGTGAATTGCCGGTCTTTGAAGATGCTGCAACGTTCCCTGCAATATTCATCATCGAACGCGCAAATGACATACACGCTTCTTTTTCTGTGCAGTACGCCCCAATTCGCACCCTATCCTTCGAGACGCTCGAAGCGGAGATACAAAAAGCAGCAAGAGTAATCGATTCCACCGCTCTAAAGGGCGAAAGCTGGTCCCTCGTCGGCGAAGATTCTTCCTCTGTCTTTGCAAAGATGAGGGGCGCTGGCCGTCCACTGGGGGAGTATTGTTCGGGAAGCATTAAGTATGGCGTCAAGACCGGTCTAAATGAGGCATTTGTTATTGACAGGGAGACCAAAGATAAATTAATTAAGGCAGACGCGAGAAGCACCGAATTTATCAAGCCATTAATTGTCGGGGATGATGTTAGAAAATATGAGATAGACTACAGGGAGACTTATCTTGTTGTCATCCCTTCATCTTCAACAAGAATTTCGATGCTTGACGAAGTAATGGAAGAGCATGGCTTTACACTTTACGATAAGCATGTTCTTAATGAACTTCAGAGGTGTATTGAAGACAAGAAGAAATGGGATAAGAAGTGCATTGAATACAATCTTGAGTGCGGTAAGAGCAAAATATGGAAGCAACTATTGGATGAATTTAGAGTTAAAGTCGATAACGCCTTTGAGTGGTTCGCCGATCATTACCCCGCCATCTCAGCGCATTTCAAGAAACATGAAAGTGCAGCTAAGAAGCGTGCTGACAAAGGCGATTTCTGGTGGGAGTTGAGACCTTGTGACTATTACGATTATTTTGAGAAACCGAAGATCGTATACCCCGAAATCGCTATGGAAAGCAGGTTTGCCCTTGATGAGACCGGCGCTTATCCGATAAAAACTATTTTTACTATTCCACTGGACGACAAGTTTCTTTTGTCTGTGCTCAACTCAAAATTGTCCTTTGAGTACTTAAAAAATACTTGCTCTGTTTTAGGAGATGTCGATAAGAGAGGCCGATTGCTTTTGCAGCTTATCTATTTGGAAAACCTTCCTATCCCCCGCATCTTTTTCACCACCCCCGGAAAAGAACGGAAAGAGCGGGTTTCGCGGGCGATAGAGTTATACAAAAAAGGACTCGAACAGATTGCTATAAAGTCCGATAAATGGCAGAATAAAAGTGAGGAACAAGAGGATGACAAAGGAAGAGATGAAAGAGGCCCAGCAAGGCCTGGAAAAGTGGCAGGAAAGCCACGCGGATATAGAATCCCTGCGGAAGACGTATCGGGCGAGGATACTGGACTGGGTGGTGAAGTCTGTGGCGTTCGAGAGGGAACCGGTGAGTATGAAGCGCCTGAAGGAACTTCCGGACAAGGAGAAGACAGCACCCGTCCGTTAGACTCGGCACGCTATTTCGAGACCGCGCAGGGAATAAAGACATATTCTGAAGTCGCTGAAATTCTGGCCGTATCCGTTA
Organism: Nitrospirota bacterium; assembly: GCA_023475105.1. Taxonomy (GTDB): domain Bacteria; phylum Nitrospirota; class Thermodesulfovibrionia; order Thermodesulfovibrionales; family UBA9159; genus JAMCWJ01. The sequence goes on along the minus strand of JAMCWJ010000087.1, from coordinate 79,792 downwards.
CAAAAAGCATAGAACAAATCATTGACGGAATTCCCGGGGACATCCATTTTACGCCGGAATGGATATGCAAACTTCACGGCTACATAGCAGGCTCATTGTTCCCTGACCGGGCCGGAAGGTTCAGGGATGTTAATGTCCAGGTAAGCTCACATATTCCCCCGCCGTATTCCGAAGTCCCTATTCACATGCGGCTTTATTGTGATGACTTAATGGCCAGAATGACAGCCGTCAGCAGTGTACCCGATATTGAAAGAAAATCAGAGACACTTGCCTATGCCGATTGGCGTTTTCAGTGGATTCATCCTTTTAAGGATTTTAATGGACGCGTTGGTAGAATCCTGCTGACGGCGTTGCTTTTCAAACTAAGGCTTCCGCCTGCTGATACTGCATCGGTAGATCCCGCAGGAATAGGGCAATACTTAAGATCGCTGCATGAAGCGGACGCAGGCGATTTGTCACTGCTCACAGGAATTTGGCTTGAAAGGCTTTCAGGAGAGGCTAAGGAGAACGGGGAAAAGTGATTTTTCAGGATGCCGTACAATGGGTCGAACGAGAGCTTAAAGACGGCAGGAACGATACCGTCCACGACTTTCTCGCCTATCTTGCCGAGCAGATGATTACGATGAACAAGGCAAAGAATGAAGAGATCAAGGGCTTTCTGAAATGGCTTGAGCGCGAAATCGGACCGGAGATTGATGCCTTGAAGAACAAAACCGCTATCAAAGAATACCACGAACATGACTTCAATTTTCTGCTTGACGTTCTGAAAAAGAATAAGAACAAACTTTCTATCGATCTTTCGAGTCGAAAAGTCCGGGAGCTTCTCGAAAAACATTTCACAAAAAGCATATCAGTTCTACAGCCTTTAAAAGCTAGAATCCAAGCTGCCGATAATCTGATAGACCAGATAGTCTATAAGCTCTACGGCCTCTCTCCGGAGGAGATTGAGATTGTGGAGAGCTTTGAGAAATCAACGGGCGAGTGAAAAGATGTCAAGTTTTTAGTTGAAATTGCCTGGCCTGAAGAGATTTTCCCTTCAAAGAGTTACTAATACGTTCGTTAGTAGGATGTCATTCCCGCTTGTCGGGAATCCTTCTTAAGAGAGACTCCGGTCAAGCCGGAGTGACATTCAAAGGTATCCTACTTATGTTCCCCTTAGTAAGACTTCTATCCGTCTTACCGCTCTCATCTGTTCTTCATCGCCCTTTCGATAGTCCTCTTTGCTTCCCTTTCCTTTATCGCTTCCCTTTTCTCATAAACTTTCTTTCCCCGTGCGAGTCCGACCTCGACCTTGGCGCGGGAGTCTTTGAAATAGACCTTCAGCGGAAGGAGCGTGTAGCCCTTTTGCTGCATCTTACCCCTCAGCCGCTCTATCTCCTTTCTGTGAAGGAGGAGCTTCCGCGTCCTCAGCGGGTCGTGGTTCATGATGTTGCCGTGAGAGTAGGGGCTGATATGGCAGTTAAGAAGAAACGCCTCGGAGTCTTTTATCAGGACATAGCTGTCTTTCAGGTTCGCCTTGCCGTCCCGGAGGGATTTCACTTCCGTCCCCAGAAGCTGGATGCCCGCTTCGAGTGTCTCCTCAATGCTGTAGTCATGAAAAGCCTTTCTGTTCTGACAGACAATTTTCATGTCTCATTGTACCATGCCTCGCCTGTTTTCTGAGACCGTTGTCTCATGGAAGACTTGCAGATATGCACCGGTCGGCTACAATGGGAATATATACAGTGTAAAGAGAGGTGGACTATGAAAAGGAACAGTGCCGGAAAGAGGATCTGTCAGATATCTTTTGCGATCATTATCTTTGCGGTCGGCGTTTCCTATGCCGGTCCGCAGTATGATACGAGCCCTCCCTTCAAGCTCGATCATCTGAAAACGGTAAAGGAAAAAGGACCGTCGGGGAAAACGATATCTCTCTATGACCCCAAGAGTCCCTATGCCGTCTTCATCAACTATGAGCTCGGCATGCACTGTGTGGGGTTCGACATCTCCTATTGCTGCGTGATCCCTCCCTATAACAGCATCCAGGCCCAGGCCATAAGAACCGGCGAGAGAGGCAAACTCCCCCGGCTGCTCAGCCCTGATGACGGGCTCTCGCTGCATTACTTTGTGAGGGACAACAGCTACAGCGAAGGGAACAAGATGCGGTACTGGAATGTTGCGAAAGACGTTTATGGGGGCGGGAAGATGGACGATCCGGGTGACAACATGGCAAATTATGTCTGGACGCACCTCTTCATTTACAAAGACCTCGAGGGCACGATCCCGGAAAACTGGTCCGAGTCGCAGAGGCTGCACGTGGGCAAGCAGATACAGGTGCCGATAGATTCCGGCCCCACGGGGAAAAACCTGGCCGGCGGGGATCTGGCATATGCGGGCAGCAAGGGCGGCAACAAGGTCTTCACCGATTCGCTTATCCCGGAAGTGAAGAATATCCCGCTTACGCTCACTTCGTCGTACCTCTGGGACGCCCTCGGCCTCCCCTTGACGGCCTTCAACGACAGCAGGAGAAAGGGCACGATCCGTTCGATCTCGGAGAAGGATTTCCAGCCGTACCAGTATTCGGTCGTTCAGCTCCGCGACAAGAACGGCAAACCGGTCATGGCGAAGGGGAAGCCCATCGAGTTCTTCGGTACGAATCCCGTGGATATTCCGAACTGCTACATATGCCATTCCGGCCGGGGCAAGGCAGTCAAAATGGCAAGGGAACAGGGGCTCACCCTTTTCGACAAGGAATACGCATACTGGAAAAAGAACTACTCCGATGTTTCGGAGTTTACGGCGCGGCAGGCGCAAGCGTCCATCAACATCCTCGAGTTCCACGACAAGCACCATGGCACGGCCTTCCTGAAGGATTATAATCCCAACGCGTCGAACAACCGACTCGGCGTCGTCGGCTCCGTGAACTGCGCAGACTGCCACGGCGACAACATCTCCGGCAACCTTCAGTCGCCGCGGCCCGGGGCGACAGGGTACAAGGCGGTGAAGGCGAAGACGCTCACCGAAGCAGTCCACTCGGTCCACGCCGCCATTATCCCCCTGCCGGACAAGGCAGGGAGGACGCAAAGCTGCCAGGCCTGTCATCCCACGCACTGGCAGGAAGAAAAAATGAACATCCCCGCATCAAACCCCTTCCAGATCGTCGATGAAGAAGGCAACCCGCGCTTTTCCAATTCCGACGTACGCATTGCCGGCGGCGGATGTTACCTGAGAAGGGACGCGCATACCAATCCCTCTGCGAAGCCGCCGTTCTTCCTGAACGAGATCGGGAAGTGGTACTTCAGTGAGGTGAGCAGGAAGGACGAAAATGGAAAGCCGGTTTCCGGGATCAGGGGACTGTACTGTACCAACTGTCACAACCAGCTCGCACACGAGCTGTATAACTGCGACGACCTGAGGGACGCCACCTCCCAGCAGGGGAAGTCGCTCAGGAACAAACCGCTTGCAGCCGTGATACAAGAGGTGGCGAACGGTGACGGAAAAAGATTCAAGCAGTACTTCGCAGACCCCGTCGTCGGCGCAGAGGGCGAACCGCTTCGCGCCTACTACGAAAAGCATACCGGAGCTACGCTCGTGAAGGCAACGAAAGACAGCGGGGGAAAGCTGAAGCTCTTCCCCTGGAACGCGCAGGAGGGCAGTGCGGTGCCGTACGACGGTGCCTCGGCAGGCAAAGACTGGTGGCTCGCGGCAGGTGAGCCTCACTGCGCGGACTGTCATCTCGCGCCCTTTGTCGAAAGCCGGGGGGGGAACTACTTCCCGGTGGACCAGCCGAATAAGTACGCGCTCTACCGTTATTCGAAGGCGCACGGACCGATCGCCTGCCAGTCATGCCACGAGTCGATCCATGGCCTGTACCCGGTGAGATATGAAGGTCCGGGGAAAACCGCCGATGTGACGTCGCACCAGCAGGCGCTCCAGTTCAGCCCAGACGGGAAGTATGCGGGCCCTGTAACTTGTGCCGCATGCCATAGGGTGAACGGCAAGGGCGTGCCGGTGCAGCTCGAGGGAACAAAGTATTCCCGGGATTACTGGGCGTCGGTGACGCTTCTGCACTTCATGCGCGAAGGAGATGAGAAGCTTCCGATCGACAGGCTCGTCGAAAAATATCCCTATGGGAAATCCCAGGCTGTCGTGCAGGAGGGCTGGAAATAGGAAGAGAAAGTTCGTGGCGTTCGTTCAGCCGTGAAAACCGCGGCTGAACGAACGATCTCACCTTCAGAGGTTTACCGGGAATCCTTCAAACGAAGGATTCCCGGTAAACCGGATGACAATTCATCCAATCACACCAGCGCGCTTCCTGCGTGTTACATCCTTCCCTTTATGAGGTTATCGACGACAGAGGGATCGGCTAGGGTCGAGGTGTCGCCGAGGTCTTCGATCCGGCCGTGTGCGATCTTCCTCAGGATCCTCCTCATGATCTTGCCGCTCCTCGTCTTCGGCAGCCCCGGAGCGAACTGGAGCTTGTCCGGCGTGGCTATCGGGCCTATGACCGTCCTCACATGCCCCACGAGGATCTTCTTCAGTTCATCCGACGGAGCAAAGCCCTCTTTCAAGGTGACGTAGACATAAATCCCCTCGCCCTTGATGTCGTGGGGAAACCCCACAGTGGCGGCCTCTGCGACCGCTTCATGGCTGACGAGGGCGGATTCGACTTCGGCAGTCCCGAGTCTGTGGCCGGAGATGTTGATGACGTCGTCGATCCTTCCCATGAGCCAGTAATCGCCGTCGGCGTCGACCCTCGCGCCGTCGCCCGTCAGATATTTGCCGGGGAACCTCTGAAAGTACACTTCCTTTATCCGCTTGTTCTCCGGGTCTCCGTAGGTACCCCTCAGCATTCCCGGCCAAGGCTTCTCTATCACGAGGTAGCCGCCCTCATGCACGCCGGCAGGAGAGCCGTCTTCCTTTATGATCTTCGGGACGACCCCCGGGAAGGGCCTGTTGGCCGAGCCGGGTTTCAGGGTCATGGCCCCGGGCAACGGGGTGATCAGAATCCCCCCGGTCTCGGTCTGCCACCACGTGTCCACTATGGGGAGCTTCGTCTTGCCGACATGGGTGTGATACCACATCCACGCTTCGGGGTTTATCGGCTCCCCTACTGTGCCCAGAAGTCTCAATGAGGAAAGATCATGCTTTGTTACCCAGCTTTCCCCTTCCCTCATCAATGCCCTGATCGCCGTCGGCGCGGTATAGAAGATATTCACCCGGTGCTTGTCGACGATGTCCCAGAACCTCCCGGGATTCGGATAGGTAGGCACACCTTCGAACATGAGGCTCGTCGCCCCAAGGGACAAAGGCCCGTACACAATATAGCTGTGTCCCGTCACCCACCCGATGTCGGCGGTGCAGAAATGGATATCTTCTTCATGGTAGTCGAAGATCCACTTGAAAGAGAGGTTCGCAAAGAGGAGATAGCCCGCCGTAGTGTGCAGAACACCCTTGGGCTTCCCCGTCGAACCCGACGTGTAAAGAATGTACAGGGGGTCTTCGGCGCCCATCCATTCAGGCTCGCAATACCCTGTTATATCGGGCGCCGCCATCTCCGTATGCCACCAGAGATCCCTGCCGTTCTGCATGCTTATTTCTCCGCTCCTGGACCTCTGCACAACGATCACTCTCTCGACGGTAGGACACTCGTTCAGCGCCTCATCGGCATTCGACTTCAGGGGCACGAATTTTCCGGCCCTTACCCCCTCGTCCGCCGTGATGAGGAGCGTCGACTTGCAGTCCTGGACCCTGTCTTTCAGGGCCTGGGCGCTGAATCCGCCGAACACGACACTGTGGATCGCACCGATCCTCGAACACGCAAGCATCGATATCGCCAGCTCCGGGATCATCGACAGATAGATCGTGACCCTGTCCCCCCTCTGAACGCCGTGCTTCTTCAGTACGTTGGCGAATTTGTTCACTTCATAGTACAGCTGCTGGTACGTATAGGTCTTGTAGCTCCCGTCGTCCCCTTCCCAGATGATCGCCGCCTTGTTCCTCGTCGCGGTCGTCACGTGCCTATCCAGACAATTGTAGGAAACGTTGATCTCCCCTCCCTGAAACCACTTGATCTCCGGTTTCAGAAAATCGTACTCCAGCACCTTGTCCCACTTCTTGAACCACGTCAGCTGCTTCTCCGCCATCTCCCCCCAGAACCCTTCCGGGTCCTGGACGGACCTCTTATAGATCTTCTCGTATTCAGCGAAGGTCTTTATATGTGCTTTTTCACTGAATTCCTTCGACGGTGGAAAGGTCCTGTTCTCCGCCATCAAGACGCTGATACCTTCATCCGACATTGCATACCTCCTTCGGCTGTGAGTTAGCTGAATTCAAAGCAATCTTTGTACTCGCTCAACCCCGAACCCTCAAAACATGTAATACCTGAGCCACACGTAAAGGGTCGAAATGACGACGGTCATTATCATTATCGGCATCCCGTATGCCATGAACCTCAGGAAAGAGATCTTTCTGCCCATTTTCTCCGACATCCCGACTACGATGACATTCGCGGAAGCCCCGATCGCCGAACCGTTGCCTCCGAGGCAGGCCCCGAGGGCCAGGGACCACCAAAGGGGCATCAGGTCCGGGTGCTGAAGAAGCTGAAGGCCCGTCTCATGGGGCCATATCTGGCCCGCCATATCGATGATCAGGGGATTCATCGTCGCCACATAGGGAATATTGTCGACTATCGCAGAGGCGAAGGCCGAAAACCACATAAGCACCATCGAGGTCGCGAAGAGATTGCCGCTTGTGAGTTCGAGGACCTTTACGGACATCCACTTGATGAGGCCGACTTTCACCACTCCTCCAACGATAATGAAGAGGCCGATAAAGAAGAAAATGGTGGGCCATTCGACCTCCGCAAAGACGTGGTGCAGGTCATGGGTCTTCGAAAGCAGCAGGAGGAGGCCCGCGCCGAAAAGCGCAACCGTAGCGGGCTGGAAATGGAGCATGCCGTGAAACACGAATCCCGTGAGGACGACCCCGAGAACGAAGATAGATTTTTTCATCATCACCGGGTCCTTTATCGCCTCGCGCTCATCCATCTCCATGATCCTCTTCTTGAGCGTCTCCTTTGGCTTCAGCTTCCTGCCCCAGATGACCTTTATGACAAGAAGGTAAAAGACCATGATGATGACGATAACGGGGGTCAGGTGATAGATGAAATCCATAAAATTCAGCTGGGCCTTCGAAGCGATCATGATGTTCGGCGGATCGCCGATAAGGGTGGCGGTTCCCCCGATATTCGACGCCAGGACGCACGAAATGAGGTAGGGAACCGGGTCGACCTCCAGCGCGTCGGCGATCAGGAGCGTCACAGGGGTGATGAGCAAGACGGTCGTTACGTTGTCGAGGAACGCGCTCAGCACCGCGGTGACGACCGCAAAGATCGCCATGATCCTGAAAGGCTCGCCTTTGCCCCACTTGGCGCTCTTAATAGCGATATATTCGAATATACCCGTCGGCTTCATCAGATTGATGATCACCATCATCGATATGAGCAAAAAAATCACGTTCCAGTCGACGCCGAACTCCTCCAGATGGAACGCTTCGTGCTGCTGGAGGACCTTGAAGACAAGGACGAGCGAGGCGCCGAGAACGGCAACGACTGCCTTATGGATCTTTTCGGAGACGATAATCGCGTAGGCGAGGAAGAATATGACGGTCGCCGTCCAGAACGTCGCATCAATTGTCATCGCCTGCGGGCCTGCTGCGGCTTCGGGGGTCATTTCCCCTCCCCGCCGTCTTCATGGAGCATCGCTTTGGTGATCGCAAAGAATACGTCTCTTTCGTAAATCATGCCCAAAACTTCTCCCCCCTTGCCGATGACGGGCAGTCTTCTTACCTTGTTCTTTATCATGTGGTCAACGCACTCCATCAGGGGCGCGTCGGCTTCAACCGTGATTACCTCCCCGCTCATTGCCGTTTCGACTTTGTGGTCCGACACCCTTTGCGCAAGGGACTCCACCATCCCGTCCCAGGTGAATTCGCCGAGGTCCATCATCGCCATGTAAGGGGGCCATACGGCCTTGAGGATATCCCCCATAGACAACATGCCGACGAGTTTGCCCCCGGCATCGAGCACCGGCAGGCCCTTCACTCCGATTCTCGAATCGCTCCGTCTGGCCGTCCGCAGGAGGTTCACCGCCTCCTTAAGCGTTTGGTCCGGCTTTAAGTATTCCTTAAGAGGTATCATCAAATCCCTGGCTTTCATACCTTGTCCTCCTGTCTCTGTTTTTTGTTTGACTTTCCTTTCCGGTCTTTCCCGAGTGCGGCGGGAACGTGCTTCTCCGGTCCGGAAGCCGGAGGATATGCCGCGGAGAAGGATCCTTCTTTGCGGCATATCCTGATAGTATAAATGCAGCGGAATGCCGATTACCAGTCCCCGTCTCCCGTAACCGCATGCGATAATTCCCTGAAGGGAGATGCCTCCTCAGGCATCTCCCTTTTATTAAAGAGTATCCACCTTAACGTTGCATGGAACGTTTTCTCTGTCACCCCGGCTTGTCTGGAATCTTTCCCAGGCGGGAATCCAGTTTTTGCGGGCTATTCTGGATGCAAAATAGGTGACTGATTACACAGTTGTGAATCACATTACATAATGACGGAGCTTTTCTCCATCAAAACTTTAGTATTTACGGGCTGTTGCAGGATAGGCATGCATATTGCTTTGAATAAACAGTTCCATAAAGGCAGCAGTTTCTGAACGGTCAATACTTGCTCTAAGGAGGGGAGAGTAATGAAGAAAAAGAGTAGGCTTGCCCTTTTCGTGCTCTGTGTCTCACTTCCCGGCATAGCAATTCTTCCCCTGTCTCTCGATGCTGCTGCGATGCAGGACTACTGCGTCGTTCCGCCTTTCGCGGGGTTCGCCTCCAAACCGAATGTTCTTCTCCTCATGGATTTCTCGAGCAGTATGCAGTTCCCGGTCTATGTCGGGTGCGACAGGAGCGGCCGGCTCTCGGTAAACGGAGTGAACGACTGCCTTAAATTCAATTCCGGATATGACTATAGCGGGACAAAAAACTACTTCGGTTATTTCGATCCGCACTCCTGCTACACTCCTGTTTCGAACAGATTCGAAACCTCTGGGTGCGATTGTTCGGACCGCAAAGGGGCGGGGACGTGCATGTCCGGCAACCTCCTCAACTGGATTGCGATGACGAGAATCGATATCGCCAAGAAAGTCCTCATCGGAGGGAAATCGAGCACGGGCAATGCAGGCTTCCTCGAGAGCCAGGGGGCCGCTTATGTGTATTACGACGCGAACCTGAAATGCAATTTTACGGTGCGGCCCCCGAACAACAACGCAGTCAGGGAACTTACGGTCACCGGCAATGTCTGCTCGAATGACACGAAGAAAGCCTGCGGCACGAACGCGGATTGCGGCGCAGGCAACGCATGCAGGGATATGGGGTGCGTCTTCGGCAACACATCGATCGCGAATGTGAAAGTGCTCGCAAAGGTCGATTCCCGAGCGATACGGGGGGTCGTCGACGACATCTGGGATAAGGTGACGATAGAGTTCATGGAATTCGGAAACACCAACGGGACAATAAAGGCATCCAAGGACGCGACGAAGGCGAGCCTTGTCCAGGCGATCAGCAACGAGTTCCCTGGCGGCTCGACTCCCACGGGAAACGGGCTATGGGAGGCGTACGATTACTATAGACAGGACAATGACCACTCCTTCGTGGCGAACACGAATGATCTAAAAAAAGGGGACGGCGGAAAAGACCCCTTCTACGACGGGACGGGCAACAGCTCCGCACAGGTCCCCTGCAGGCGGGGTTTTGTGCTTCTCCTCTCCGACGGGGCATGGAAACAGGGGGCTGACCCTGTGATCCCGGCAAAGTCCATGACTTCGCTCCGGAGGACGGATTTCACCCACGCGACCCCGGTGCTCACCTATCCCGTTTTTTCATGGGGGGACCTCGACTCGGAGACGCCGGGAAACCAAGGAAGGCGGGCGATGATCACTACCGCAATATTCGGGGGATTCGAAGATTTTACCGGAGACAGATGGCCCTATCCCTTCACCGGTTTCAGTACGACCTCCCAGGGTACGTGCTCCGGCCAGGGCGACGGGAAATTCAATATAAAGGACAGATTCGGCACTACGTACTGCAACAGCAGGAACGTGCCCGCCCTGACGGCGACCCCTTATCCCCTCGATCACTGTGACCCTTCCGGAACGTGGGACCCTTCCTGTTCCGAGTGGGACTTCGACAGGATGGGACTCCCCTATAACTTCTTTGAGGCAAGCGACGGCAACTCCCTGAGAACGGCGCTGCTGAACGCCGTATACGATATGCTCCGTAGGGTCTCCTCCGGCACTGCCACCTCTGTTCTTGCCTCAGCGGAGGGAAGCGGCGCAAACCTCCTCCAGGGGACTTTTTATCCGAAGCGCAGGCTTATGAATACTCTGATCTCCTGGACGGGCTCACTGAAGAGCCTCTGGTACTACGTCGACCCCTTTTTCAGAAACAGCAGCGTGAGGGAAGATTCGACTATGGACAATGTGCTCAATCTCTCCAATGACAATATCATACGGTTCCGTTACGACAATATGCTCCAAAACACGGTCGCTGATGTCTGCATCGATCCCTCGTGCTCGGGCGTAAGCCTGACAAAACCTTTTGAGAGCATCCTGAACCTCTGGGACTCAGGCCTTCTTCTCTGGCAACGGGAACCCTCGATGAGAATGATCTTCACAACCCTGGACGGGACTTCCCTGGTCGAATTCGCGGCGGGCTCGAATAACGCGACACTGAACTCGTACCTTCAGGCTCCGGACAACGGGACCGCGGACAGGATCGTCTCGTATGCGAGGGGCATGGACTACAACTTCCGACATTGCTCGGTCACCGTCGGATCCTCATGCGACTACGATGCGGACTGTCCTGCCGGTGAAACCTGCAGCAATGCCGCGTATTGCTCGCGGTCGATCAGCACTCCCTGCGTCTCGGAAACGGACTGTCCTTCCGGAGAAACGTGCGCTCATCAGTACAGGAACAGGACCGTCAGCATCGATGTGAACGGCAACGGCATGATAGACACCGGCGAAACCCATGTATGGAAACTCGGTGACGTCCTGGATTCGACCCCGAAGGTCGCCTCCTGGATGTCTTTGAATGCGTATCACACGAGGTATGGCGATAAGAGCTACGGGCCGTCGGGAGACCCGCAGTCCGATGACCCTTCCGATACCGGTCATTATCTGACCACCCCCGGTTATAAGGGAAGAGGCATCGTCTTTGCGGGCGCGAACGACGGGATGTTCCACGCCTTCAGGCTCGGCACACTGCGCACGAAATGGGGCGGTCAGGGAGATACCCAGATGGCATGGCTCGAAAATACCGATGCGGGGTCGCAGCCGCTCGGGCGCGAGATGTGGGCCTTCATTCCAAAGAACGCGCTTCCCTACCTTAAATATATGACGGACGCGAACTACTGCCATATCTTCACCGTCGACCTCGCGCCGTTCATCTTCGACGCGAGTATCGGCGCTCCGGATGCCGGAGATGTCTCCGGCAATACCAGGACGGCGGGTGACTGGAGGACAGTGGTCATCGGGGGCATGCGGTTCGGAGGGGCGTGCAGAAGCACGGCGCAATCCTGCAACGGAGGCTCGACGGACTGTGTCAAGACACCTATTGCCGGCGTCGGCTATTCTTCGTATTTCGCCCTCGATGTCACCGACTATCTGGCGAACCAGACCGATCCCGCGAACCATCCTCCGAAGCTCCTATGGGAGTTCTCGGACGACGCCCTCGGGTTCAGCTCTTCCGGTCCGGCGGTCGTGAGAACCGGAGACAGGACAAAGAACGGCAACTGGTACGTGGTTCTCGGCTCCGGTCCCACAGGTCCGATCGATACCATAAGCCAGCAGTTCCTCGGACGTTCGGACCAAAGCCTGAAGATCTTTGTCCTCAATCTGAAAGACGGGAGCAGGGCGGTGAATCCCTCTATCGAAAGCGGGATAGGAAACGCCTTTGCCGGCTCAATGGTGAACGCGACCAACGACACCGATCTGGATTATCAGGATGATGTCGTCTATATTCCGTATGTGAGAAAAGATGAGACTGCCGGAACATGGACCGGAGGAGGCGTCCTGAGGCTGCTGACACACGAATCAGGACCGTCCTCCTGGACATTGAGCAGGGTGATCGAAAATATCGGACCCGTCACGTCAGGCCCTGCGCGGGTCGTGACGAGGAAGAAAGACAAGGTCTGGCTTTTCCTCGGCACCGGGAGATATTACTTCAAGACCAGGGATTCCGTCGACGACCCCGGCGGACAGCGGAGACTCTTCGGAATAAAGGATCCCTGTTTCACCGAAACAGGTTTCCTTCTGTCCTGTCCTTCCGCGCTTTCCGGCATCGGCGGGCTGGTTCCTGCGTCCGGCTCTTCTGCAACCGAGCCGGAGACCGGCTGGTACGTCGACCTTGACGGAACTGGAAATTTCGCGTATCCCGAAGGCAATCCGGCGACGCAGGTGACAAGAGGCTACGGCGCTGAACGGGTGATTACCGATATCCTGGCGACGACTACCGGCTTGGTCTTCTTCGCTTCCTATAAGCCATACCTTGGGGTATGCAATGTGGGGGGCAAGAGTTTCCTCTGGGCCGTGAGGTACAACACCGGGGGGTCCGCGGCGGGCGCATTGAAGGGCAAGGGTCTGGTCCAGGTTTCTACGGGGAGCATCGAACAATTGGACCTCGGTGAGGCCTTCAAGCAAAGCGCTGCAAATCCGGATTCGAGGGAGGGACGAAGAAGCGCCGCCATGGAAGGTGTGCCGCCCACCGCCCAGGGATTGTCCGTCCTTTCACCGCCGCCACCGGTGAAACGGGTCCTCCACACGATCGAAAAATAGGAAGATGAAAAAAGAGGGTTTCACTTTGATAGAGGCAGTCATCGTCGTCGCGACCGTGGGCACGCTCGCTGCCGTACTGGTCTTCTCCTTCGAGGGATGGAGCAGGCCCTACGCCATCGAGAGCCAGATGAAACAGATGCATGCGGACCTGATGCTTGCGCGAGCGCGGGCACTGGAGAGAAGCAGGTTTCACTTTGTGGAGCTCTGGCCGGGGCGGTACCGGGTACGGGAAGATGTGAGCCCCTGGCCTGACGGCGACGGAGATCTGACCTCGGACGACGACGAAGGTCCTCCTGGTTACACCGAGCCGGTTCCCTTGCTCGACAGAACGATTGCCCCGGAGTATCCCCTGGTCTGGAGCGGGGCAGCCGATACCCGGATAGCCTTCAATACCCACGGACTGTCGAACGACGCGAAGACGATATGCGTCAACGCACGCTATGAGGCCGACTATAGCTGCATCGAAATATCGCGATCCCGGATCAATCTCGGAAAACTGGCAGTGTCGGTCCCGGACGGGGGAGAATGCAATGCGGAAAACTGTTTTGCGAAATAAGGGGGGCTTCGGCCTTGTCGAGGTCCTGGTCGCATTTGTGGTGCTTCTTTTTGCTTCCCTCGCCCTCATGCAGACGGCTTTGATGAGCATCGACTCCAATACGGTCGATCTCCTGAGGGACGAAGCGGTAAGAGTTGCCGGGGCGGCGATGAACGAGACGAGGAATATTCGTTATGATGACAATGCAGACGCCCTCGGCACGGGCACGGTGAGGACTACGGTGCGCCGAAATGTGAGGAGCATGGCGGATTTCCCCTTCACCGTGGCGAGGACTTGCACGGATGTGCTTCAGAATGACGCCAAGCAGATCACGATAACCGTTACATGGGAATGGAAGGAAAAGACGGCAGCCTCAGGCGATCCTTACGTCCATTCGATTACGACCATCAGGAGGAGGGAACATGGCGGCTAAGAGGCAGGAGGGTTTCACCCTCGTAGAACTGCTGATAACGATGACGATGTTTGTGCTCGTCATCGCCGCGGCTTCGGATATCTTCACGGGACTGCTGAACCGGTCCAAGCAGCAGAGCAAGGTCAGCGAGACGAATATGGAGGCGATGATGGGGCTCGACATCCTGAGAAAGGACATCGGACACGCTGGATACGGGCTGCCGTGGAAGATCCCTGCCGGCGTGAATTACCTGGAGGCCTCGACCGCGTCCGCAGCCCTTTATAATGATGCCCCTTCCTCTGCGCCGCGGGCGATACTCTCCGGCAACAATACCGGGTACCACGGTTCGGATTACATCGTAATCAAGGCGGCTAACCTCGCGAATAATGAGGTCTGCCGGAGATGGACTTACCTGAGGAGCGGCAACGTTGCCAGGGAGTGGGAACCCGAAGCCGCCAGACTTCCCGGCGGGGCCAGGGTGATCGTGCTTTCGAATTCACAGTCAGCAGAGGGCAGGGTGCTGGTGGCAGCAGGGCCGTCCTTTTTCAGCCGTTACGAGCGCTCGAGCCCCGACGGTCTGGCGCAAGCCTCGTTTGCACCATCCGACACCGCAGAGTCCAGGATCGTGTACGGCATCGACGATGACACCAACCTGCGGATGCCCTTCAACAGGGCGGATTTTTTTATCCGTGTCCCTGCGGGCAATATGCCCCGGATGTGCGCTTCCGGAACCGGCGTTCTCTATAAGGCGATCCTGAGTCATACAGCCGGGACCTTTCCGGCGGGAAACATGGTGCCTTTGCTGGACTGCGTTGCGGACCTCCAGGTGGTCTTCGGGCTCGACGTGAACAATGACGGCAACATCATCTATACGGACGATATAAGCGACGGCGTTCTTTTCAGCGCCCCGAGAATACGGGACCAGGTCAGGGAGGTGAGGGTCTACGTTCTGGCGCATGAAGGGCAGAGGGACGTCAACTATCTTTATCCGGCGGGGGAGATCACAATGCCTGCCGCCCCCGATCCCGCCGCCGGTTTGGGAAGCACATTCAATCTTGAGGCGATCCCCGACTACCGGAATTATCGCTGGAAGGTGTATACGTTGGTCGTGAAACCGGATAATCTGAGGTGAAAAAGACAGTAGACAGGAAACAGGAAACAGCAGACAGCATGCAGGGGGAAAAGAGTGCTTTGCTGTTAGCCGATAAGAAGTCCCTGTCTGCTGTCTACTTCCTACTGTCCACTGAAAAAGGTCTCGCCCTTGTGATGGTGCTCGTGCTTTCGGCGATCCTGCTCGCGCTCATGGCAGGACTGATCTATATGGTCACGGCCGGCGCCAGGATGAGCGGTTATCAAAAGAGGTACAGGACTGCGGTCGAGGCGGGAAAAGGCGGGGCAGATATCGTCTATCAACTGATCGGGCGGAGGGGGGATCCGGTTCCGACTGCATCCTTCTCGGACGATCTGAACGACGCAGCCCTCAATCCCGTGTTCGCCGTCACCGATGCGTGCAAGGGAACGTCGGGAGCAGGAGATCCTTATACAGGGCTTGCGGCAAAGCTCAATACCTCTTCGAGCACCTGGTCGGAGGGGTGCGACAAGACGTTTACAGCGGGACCTTCTTCCTTCGACATGCGCCTCGACCTGGGTGTAGGGAACACCTACAGGGTCTATGCAAAGATCGTCGACACTGTCGAAGGCAATTCCGGACCCGACGAGGGGCTTACGAGCAAAGGGGTGGTCAGCGCAAACAGCGGCGAAGTGGCGGTCAAGAGCATCCCCTTCCTGTATACGCTTGAACTCGAATCGGAAAGTGCGGCAAACCCTTCCGAACGGGCAAAGCTCTCTGTACTTTATCTCTACTGAGTTGTAGCGCTTCTCAGACGAGTCGTCCTTCATCGGTATCCCGATGGAGCCGCAGCAGCACCATTGCGAGCAACCATCTTTACCGCCCCGCCATTGCCCAAAAAGTTTTCGGCGACATTATCTCAATTCCCCCGTACGCATTCAGATTCTGCAAATGCGCATCCCCGGAAATGATATGGTCCGCTTTGCCGCTCAGGGCCGCCGCGAGAAAACTGTTGTCGGAGGGGTCCTCTTTTATGACATCTACTCCAGGGAGATCATTGATAAACACAGAATATTTCGTCAGGTTCAGAACGGTCTCCTTTATGTCGGCATCGTCGAGTCCATACTTCGATTTGATCCTGGGATACTTCAGGACCCTGCTCGCTTCTTCAATAGTTGCGGCTGACGTTATAAGTATCAAATCTCCCTGCTCCCATGCCCTCACGATTCTATAGGGAAAGCCTTTCCCCTGGATGACACCGCTAATCAAGACATTGGTGTCGATAACGACCCTGTATTTATCCAACCTTCCTTACCGCCTTAACCGCTTCCTCAACGTCCTTCTCGATCTCTTTTGCCGAAGCGGCCTTGGTCTTCCCCCTGATCCTGCTCAATACCTGCATATCCTTTTCCCTCTGCCTCTTAAGGCTGTCGAATTCGTCAATCGGTATCAGCACTGCCATGGGCTTCCTGCCTCTCTTAATGATAAATTCCTCTCCCTTGTAATAGACCTCCTCAAGGATCTCACCAAGACTCTGTCTGATTTTTAAAGCATTCAGTTCTTTTGTCATGTTTGTGTCTCCTGTAATAATTATATCAACTATGATAGTTATGATGTCAAGATGAAAAGACGGATCTCCCCTTTGCAAGAGGGGAATTGAAAGGGCTCTGGATTCCCGATTACCATCTCAGGAATGACGATGAACTTTCTTCCCGAGAGTTTCTTTGTAAGGGACTTAAGCCGCATTACATTAGTAGGTTTGTTCCAGCCATGGGCTAAAACAGTCCTGTAGGCCAAAAAAGACCTATAGGAGCATAAAACCCGATGAAGCACGATGCACCTTGAAGGGTCATTCGATCACGGCAAAAGACTGCTTGGCGTTTCTCCGCCGGAGACAGGCCTCGCAAAGCGGCCATTCAGGCGGCGCTGGCAGGTTTTGGCCGGAGCCATTGAGGCGAACCGCTTTTCGCCTGGACGTCTGTGGACTGTCCAGTATTATGTAATGAAAGTCACAGTTTGGGTAACACATTACACAAGCGTGTCGAGAGATTTATTAATTTTCCTTAATTATTCGCAATCATGAATTGGCATAAGTTGTGCTTGTAAACATCATGAATGAACGATTTTGAGAGGTCGTTCGTATTCGAGAATGTTCGTTCGGGGGTGGAGGAGATGAAGAGAAGTTGCAGAGTGCGGCAGTGTTCGGGACCTTCCTTGCCGGCTTCCAATCGGGCTCGCCCATCACGCCTGAAGTTTCCGGTGATAACGTTGCCTTTTTTATCGTGAGGTGAATATGGATAGAGGAAACAGACTATATGGGTTTGTCTTTATCGTTTTGGTTTTTGCATTTCTGGTCTTAACGACGCATCATGCAAAGGCGGTGGACGAACTCTATCTGACCGGTTTTCTGAACAGCGTCGATGTCAAATCGGGCACAGTTGTTGTCAACGTGAAATCTCGCAGCTGCCCCGGGTTGAGGAGATTCAGGGTCGGCAAAACTGAAGACGTGGAGGGTTTTGTGGGCAAAAGGGTCGCTTTTTCGATCGACAGCTCGGTTTGCAAGGGCGGCGCAATCTATAGAATAAGAACATTATGGCGGGCGGGTGGAATGTAATGAAAAGAGATATTTTTTCGATACTGGTCGTTTTCATTGTCTTGGCGCTCTCCGGTTTTTTCCCCTCCACATCTCGCGCAGCAGTTCCTGCTCCGATGGACAGTTATTGCCAGATTCCTCCCATTGTGAGCCAGGCAATCCAACCGAATATCATGCTCGCAATGGATGTGAGCGGCAGTATGAGCTGGTGCGGTTATTACGCAGGCGCCAATGCTAATTATCCTTGCGACCCAAATTGTGCAACCGGACCGGGGGGTAACTGCGGCTATAACGCTAGCAAGGTCTATGAAGGATATTTTACGCCCGATAAATATTATAACCTGGATGCAAACGGTGTCTATCAGGAGACTGTCGCTACCGGCAACCCCTGTATCATAACCTGCACGGCAAACCAGTGTGTGAGAAGCAGCAGCCGCTGTGCAAACGCCGGCCTGTACGGCAGCGGCCCCGGGGCATTCGGCTGCGGCACAGGCCATGGCAGAAACACCTACGGCTGCTGCACGGACGTATCGATATCGGGAGACTGCAATGTTCAGTCCGGGAATTTCCTCAACTATGTTCATATGACCAGGATCGATCTTCTTCGCTGGGCCATGACAGGTGGGTCCCCTGCTACGTGTCCCAGCTCGTATACATGCACGAGCGGAACTTGCGACCCGACATCGTGCGACCCGGAAGTCTGGAGCCAGTCCGGAAACAGTTCGACCGGGAAGGTCGGCACCGTATGCAATGACGCTCTTCCGATAAACGATACCGGCACGATAACGGGTGGGTGCATTCTCGAAGCCGACGACGGCACTCAGCTGAAGGTCCCCTGGGACAGGGTTTATGCTGGGCTCGCTTTTATCTTCGAGGGGCTTTCGATTCTCCCGAGGATGGGTGAGCTGGCCTTCGGCGGCTCGCAGGTGGTTGATGGGATCTTCGTAGGGGACTTCACCTCTGCGAACTCCACTAATGTCCTGTTCCCTTACATGAATCTTATCTCTCACCTAAACACGATAAAGCCAAACAGTTCCACTCCGACCGGTCCTGCTATGTGGGACATGTTGAATTATTATGCGCAGAAGGACCCCCTATACGGAGGGCTCCCGGCTCAAAGCGGAAGCGGAGACCACTGGAAAAACCCGATGTATATCTGTCAACAGGGCGGCACCAATTGCCTCTTCGTTCCCTGCGCCGGGAACTATGTGATCCTCATGTCGGACGGCCAGTGGAACACGAACGGAAGGGGCAACGTGGACTGTTCGATCGGGAATCTGGGGGCCGATCCCTGCACATCGGCTTCTTCAGACCCAGTCGTCGCTGCCTACTGCATGCATAAAGGGTTTACGAACGTCAAGAGCGGCGACCCGCTTGTGAATACGAAAGTCGCCGGGGTTTACAGCATCAGCCTTTTCGCAGTTGCCGGTGCATCGGGAGACCAGGCACTGAGGAATGTCGCGATGTACGGCTCCTTCGATTACAACGCGACGACGAAGCCGTGGCCCGACAATTTGAACGGCTTCCCTGGTACCAGCTGCTATCCAACGGACTGCGCGGGTTTGCAGGGGAGGGGGAGTTCCTGCACGGCGTTGCCTCCGTCTTCGACCGACTGGGACAAGAACAACGACGGGCTCCCGGACACTTATTACAACGCCACCGACGCATTGGAGATCAAGAACACCATCCTGAGCGCGGTGCTGGATATCCTGCGCCGCACGAGTTCCGGCACGGCGGTCTCGATCCTCGCCTCGGGTGAGGGAAGCGGGGCGAACCTGCTCCAGGCGTTTTTCTATCCGAAAAAGGACTTCGGCAACGCGGAGATTTCATGGATAGGCGAGATGCAAAACCTCTGGTATTATCTCGATCCGAAGCTCGCATTGAGCACAATTAGGGAAGATACGGATATGAATAAGGAGCTGGACCTCCTCCAGGACAATGTCGTCCATTTCAGGTTCGATTCTCTCCTGAACAAGACCGTGGCCGATCTGTATAAGGACAACACGGGCGATGGGAGTTCGCTGACTCTTTTGAGAACCGTTGAACTGGAGAAGGCAAAGAATCTCTGGGAGGCCGGGAGCCTTTTATGGGCGCGGGATCCGGCGACGACTCCGAGGCGGTTCTATACGACAACGGATGGCGCGTCGCTGTTGAGTTTTTCTACGGCAAATGCAGGAACGTTGCAGAGTTATCTGCAGGCCGGCACGCTCAATGAGGCGAGGAATATCATAAATTATGTAGGCGGTTTCGACGTCCAGTACTGCGCGTCTTCCGGGGCTGTGTGCACCTCAAACGCAGACTGCCCGGGCGATACATGCGCTTCTTACCGGTCGAGGACGGCCAGCATCGATACGAACGGCAACAATGTGATAGACGCCGGCGAGACTCATATATGGAAGCTCGGGGACATCATATCCTCGACCCCGAGACTTCAGTCATGGATTCGCCTTAATACCTACGACTCATCGGCTCCTACCGGATATAGCGATTCGAGCTATAACAAATTCGTCAACTCTTCCGGTTATAAAGGAAGGGGGATGGTATACGTCGGAGCAAACGACGGAATGCTCCATGCCTTTAAGCTCGGCAAACTGGTGATGGAGCAGTTGGACACTAAGAAGGCGCGCCTCGACAATCCCGATCCTTCTGTCCCGCTCGGGCAGGAGATGTGGGCCTTCATCCCGAAAAACTCCCTTCCCTACCTGAGATATCTGGGTGACCCCGACTATTGTCATCTCTATTATGTGGATGCAACGCCCTACCTGTTCGATGCGAGCATCGGCGTTCCGGGTTCCGTAGACCTTTCGAACAACTCGAGGCCGAGTGACGGCTCGACATGGAGGACGATCCTTATCGGCGGAATGGGGCAGGGCGGCGCATGCAGAAATGCGAGTGCAGCGTGCAATTCGACGACGAACGGCCTTCCGGATTGCGTGAAGACACCCATGAATGATGTCGGCTATTCATCATACTTTGCCCTGGATGTGACAGACCCCGCGAACCCGACCCTTCTCTGGGAGCTGTCGGATTCCCGCGTCGGCTTTTCGACCTCCGGGCCCCTCATTGTGAGGACCGGAGGTAAAGACAAAAACGGAAAGTGGTTTGCTGTTTTTGCCTCGGGTCCGACGGGGCCCATAGATTCGGGAAGCCATCAGTTTCTCGGGAGATCGGACCAGCCTCTCAGCATCCTTGTCGTCGACGTGAAAAGCGGAAGCGTCGTGAGGACGATGAGCGCTGAGCTCGGCCTTTCGAACGCCTTCGGCAGTTCGATAATGAATACCCCCATCGATACCGACAGGTGGAAGCCCTCCAGGACAGGAAACTACCAGGATGATGTATTTTATGTAGGATATACCCAGCAGTCCGGTACGAGTTGGGCGGGCGGAGTGGTGAGAGTTATCACCAAGGAAAGCACGAACCCCGATGATTGGGTGCCGAGCATTCTGATAAACGGCATCGGACCGGTGACCGCGTCCATCTCTCATCTCCAGGACACTGGAAACCATAAGTTATGGCTCTATTTCGGGACAGGCAGGTATTTTTACAAGGCTGGGACAACCATTGATGACGCCGACGCTGTTCGCGCAATCTATGGAGTGAAGGAGCCGTGCTACCTGGGCTCCGACCAGTTCGATAGCAGTTGTACGGCCGCTCCCCTGTCGGGCCTTACCCTCGCAGATACGCCGCCTGCCACCGAGCCTCCTGTCGGATGGTATATTACCCTCGACGGACCCGGTACTTCTTTCAAGGCGGAACGGCTGATAACGAATCCCCTCGCGGCATTCACCGGCGCTGTCTTCTTCACGACCTTCGCGCCGACTGCCGACGTATGCGGGTTCAGCGGGAATTCCTATCTCTGGGCCGTAAATTACAGTACCGGCGGTGTGGCGCCCTCATCCGCTCTCAGGGGAATGGCATTGATTCAGGTCTCCACGGGAGAGATCAAGGAGGTCGCGTTGTCGTCCGCTTTTACTGAAAGGGGCAACAGGCGAAGTAATATGGGGCCGGGTGCGCCGCCGAAGGGCTCGGGCATGTCTGCGGTGATCACCCCGAGGCCGATAAGGAAGATTCTTCACATGCGGGAACGATGAAACAATCTGGAATGACGCTGATAGAGCTGGTGGTCGTGGTCGCCATAATCGGCATTCTCGTCATGGCGATGGCGTTTCAATTTGTCGGCTTGATTCAGAGGGGCAAGGTGGAGAGCCAGATCAAGACGATGCAGGTCGACATGATGGATGCACGGGCGAGGGCGATGGGGAGAAATGTTCAGTACGTCGTGGCGTTATCGGCGGACCGGTATGATATTTGCGAAGACACCCCCCCATTTGACGGGCAGTGCCTTGCAGGTGAGCTGACGACGGGCATCTCGAAGACCCTTTCGAAGAGCGGCCTCAGGTATCCCGTAAGATGGAACCTAACCGTGATGGTGCCGGCCAATACGGTACTTATGAGCGGCAGGGGTTTTGTGACGCCCGACGGGACTATCTGGCTTCTAAATCCCGAAACAGGCGCTGTTTATGATACCTCCGAGGTCGATTACGACTGCATCGTAACTTCGCTTACAAAAATCAATATCGGAAAATACAATGGCGCGACTTGTGACATTAAGTAATTCAAGAGGGTTTACCCTTGTCGAGGTGATGATTTCGCTCATAATCATTCTCGTGGCCCTTCTCGGTCTTGTTCAGGCCAGTCTCCTGAGCATGGAAAGCGGTCTGCGAAACCAGTTCAGGGACGAAGCAGTACGGATCGGGGCGCAGAGACTGAACGGGGTATTGACGGATACGAGCGGCACTTCTCATAACGGGTTGAGGACTCTTCCCTTCGACGACGCCGGACTGACAGCCGGGGGGCCGAATTGCTTCGATATCCGGAGAGACTTTAGAAACATCGTGAAGGATTACCGGGTCTGTACGACGATACGCGACCTGACGTCCGACGTAAAGAATCTGCAGATCACCGTCGGCTGGGACCATAGAAAGGAGGCCCCTTTTGTGCCGAAGCCGACTACAGGCAAAGAGTTCGAGCATTCCATAACTTCCATATTGGGGAGACCGTCATGACCGGGAAACAGGATGGATTCAGCCTCGTAGAACTGATGATCACCGTTGCGATCTTTTCTTTCGCCATAGCTGCCGCAACGGGAATATTTATCCCGCTCGTGAATCAGTTTAAGCAGCAGAGCAGGATTGCCGAGACCTCCATAGAGGGTATTGTCGGCCTCGATCTCTTGAGAACGGACCTGGAGCAGGCAGGATATGGATTGCCGTGGTATTTCCCCGGAGATACTATCGTCTATAACGAAGCTGCCGCTGCGCCCGCAACCGACTTTAACGACAACGGTACCGCCGACAAAGCACCGAGAGCCATTCTGAGCGGCAATAACAAGAGCTATCCCGGCATTGCAAAGGACTCGGATTATCTGGTGATTAAATCTGCTGTCGTTGCGCGAAGCGAAACCGCACAGAGATGGACTTACATCGTTAACGAAAGTGTGCCGACGCCGAGAACCTGGGGGTCTGAGGACCTGACGTACGGTACGGACAGGGTGATCGTTGTCAGGCCCAGGGTGGGGGATACGAGGATGAGGGAGCTGGTGATGGACGGTAATACATTTTATACGATCGCGGCGGCGTCGTTTCCTGCGGCCTTTTCTCCTGCCCAGGAGATGGAGGCGTACCTGATATACGGGATCGACCCCGACACGAACTTACGGATGCCGTTCAACAGGGCCGATTATTATGTGAGCATCCCTGCCGCGTTGCCCGGGAGATGCGCCCCGGGAACAGGGGTCCTGGTTAAGGCTGTTCTAAGCCATGCAGGCGGCACTTTTCCCCCGGAGAATGTTACGTCGCTTCTCGACTGTGTCGCAAATATGCAGGTGATTTACGAACTCGACACCGACGCAGACGGGGCCATCGACAGCGCGAGCGAAGACATATCATTGTTGTCCGCTGAGGAGATAAGAAATCAGTTGGTGGAAGTAAGGATCTATATTCTCGCTCACGAAGGCCAGCTGGACCCGGGGTACAGGTTCGCGAATTTTACGGGCGCGGCCACCTGTCCCACCTGCGTGAGAGTGGGAGATGACTCGGGTCTCGGAAAAGACTTCGACGTGTCTACGATAACCGACTACCAGAGATACCGGTGGAAGCTGTACACTCTGGTAGCCCAACTACGCAATTTGAAGTGAGAGGAAAATGAGATACTCAGCTAATGAAAGAGGCGTGGCGCTGGTGATGGCTTTGGTCCTTGCCGTCATTGCGCTTGCGATTGTCTCGGCCCTGGTTTTCCTGGCGACCCAGGGTTCGATGCTCTCGGGTTTCCAGAAACGGTACCAGACCGCTCACGAGGCGGCAGGGGGCGGGGTGGAGTTTATGACAAAAGAGATTATTGCAAGAACATTGCCTGCTACTACCTACTATCCCGATTTGACTCCTTTGACGACGTCCATCTCATCGCTTCAGAACGATTATTCTCTGATCTCGCTCGCCCTTCGCTCAGCAACAACCAGTGCGGCCTGCTTGAGAGACAAACTTGTCGTTACCCGTATCGTCACCCAGTCGGGTACAACAACGGACTACTGGACAAACTGCGGGGCCGACAGTAAATCCCTGGAATTGAAGAAACCCGATGGAACCGTTATCTCCGACTGGTCCTTCGAGCTTTCCGGGGTCGCGCCGGCTCCGTCCTTCAACGTTTTTGTGAAGATCGTCGACACCGTGGCCGGCAATACCGATACGGGTGGACTGGCGCTGCAGGGCATGGGTGTGGTCGAGGCCGGCTCAGGGTTGGTCAGCCCCGCACCCGAAGCGTATCTGTACAGATTAGAGGTCCAGAGCGAACGGAAAGATAATCCCGATGAACGGGCGAATTTCTCGGTCCTTTATGCCTATTGAGTCTCCGACAGCGAGGAGGGGACTTTTTTTTGTCTTTCTTTGTCTCCTCTGCTTCGTTTTTTCTTGCAGTTCCGAGAAACAGCCGGTTTCCGATGCCCCTGACCTGCAGAAAAATGCTTCCGCTGTGAAGGAGCAGCCGGGGACCGGACCCGAGGAGGCGACGACGCCTCTGGCCGGGGAAGAAGAGAGGGAACAAAAGGGTCCTGTCGTAGTATTCGGCGGCAAACCGCGGGTCGTAAGAAAGGCGAAGCTTCAGTTTCAGAACGTGAAGGGCGAAGACGTGCTGAAGGTCGTGGCAGAGGGAGGGAGCACGGAAGGAGACGGAGCCTTTAAATATGAATGGACGATAAACGGCGAGCCTACGGGAGAGGGCGACAGCGTGAGCGGTTTTAAACGGGGCGACAAGATCTCAGTGAAGATTACGCCGTTCGACGAGAAGGAACTCGGCCCGTCGAAAACGCTCACAACCACCGTTACCAATACCCCGCCCAAAATTATCGAGCACAGGGAGCAGCATTTCGAGGGGCAGGTCTGGAGCTTTCAGATCAAGGCCTCGGACCGCGACGGAGACGCGCTCACCTATGCCCTCAAAGGGGCGCCGGCCGGTATGGCGGTGGACCCGGCTACAGGGCTGATTCGCTGGAACGTTCCCGGGAAGTTCGAAGGCAAGGCCCCCGTGACCGTCTCTGTCTCGGACGGCCATGGCGGTCAGGCGGAGTACGGTTTTGAGGTAATCATAGCGTCGGAGAGAAAGAAGTAATTACCCCTTTATCACCCCCATCGGCCTGAGCCTCGCCACTTTCTTCGATATCCCTGCCGCGTGGACCACGTCGACGACGTTCGCTATGTCCTTGTAAGCCTCCGACATCTCCTCCGCCAGGGTCTCCCTCCCTGCGGACCTGACGATTATGCCCCTGTCTTCCAGTTCGCGCCGGATCGCCCGGCCCTTTGCCTGGCGTATCGCCTGGTGCCTCGACATCACCCTTCCCGCGCCGTGGCAGGTCGAGCCGAAAGTCTCCTCCATCGCATTCTCGGTCCCGATCAGGACGAAGGACGCCCTTCCCATGTCCCCCGGTATCAGCACAGGCTGACCTATTTTCCTGTACTTCTCAGGCAGCTCGGGATGCCCCGGGGGGAAGGCGCGTGTCGCTCCCTTCCGGTGGACGACAAGCTTCATCCTTTTCCCGTTGACCGTGTGCTCTTCCACTTTTGCGATGTTGTGGGCAACGTCGTACACAAGTCCCATGCCGAGCGCCGCGGGCGTGGCGGTGAAGACCTTCAGGAAGACCTCCCTCGCCCAGTGCATGATGCATTGCCTGTTCGCCCAGGCGTAATTGGCTGCGGCCCTCATCGCGGCAAGGTAGTCTCTTGCCTCGGGGCTTTCGTAAGGAGTGCAGGCGAGTTCCTTGTCGGGGAGGTCGATGCCGTATTTGCCTACGGCCCTCGCCATCACTTCGAGGAAATCCGTGCACACCTGGTGGCCGAACCCCCGCGAACCTGTGTGGATCATGACCGTCATCTGGTTTCTGAACAGCCCCAATGCGTGAGCGGCGTTCTCGTCGTATATCTCATCCACATACTGGACCTCGAGAAAATGATTGCCTGAGCCGAGGGTCCCCTGCTGGGCCCTCCCCCGCTCGTAAGCCTTCTGACTTATAAGCTCCGGATCCGCTCCGTCGATCCGGCCCCCCGATTCGATATGTTCGAGGTCGGCGGCCTGCCCGTATCCCTGCTCCACGGCCCACCCGGCGCCTTTCAGCAAGAGTTTTCTCTCTTCTTCAGGGCCGAGACGGATCGTTCCCTTTGAACCGACTCCGGAAGGTATCGCATTGTAGAGGACCCCGACGAGGTCCCTGATCCTCGGAGAAACCTCTTCTCTTGTGAGGTTGCTCCTGAGGAGGCGGACCCCTCAGTTTATGTCGTATCCCACTCCGCCGGGGGAAATGACGCCTTCCTTCAGGTCAAAGGCCGCGACGCCGCCGATCGCAAATCCGTACCCCATGTGGATGTCCGGCATCGCCAGAGACGCCTTCACGATCCCCGGAAGAGTCGCCACATTCGCAACCTGTTCGATGCATTGTTTCTCGAGGGTCTTTTCGAGGGTTTCATCCACGTAGATCATTCCCCTCACCCTCATGCCCGGCTTGTACTCCGGGGATATCTCAATCTTCGTAGCGTCGATTCTTCTCAACTTCTCGGAAGCCATCAGAACACCTCCTTCACCTACTACATTGTGTCTGTTCATAAGGCAGGAAGTTGTCATCCTCGGGCCTGCCTGCCGGCAGGCAGGCTTGATCCGGGGATCCAGACCCCCCTTTAATTCCCCCCTTGGCAAGGGGGGAATTAAAGGGGTGGATTCCCGTCTGCACGGGAACGACGGCTAAAGATACCCGAAACATAACCCAAAAAACGTGGCAAGACGTCCCTGCCGAGTTCAAATATCGAAGATCACCTCTGCCCTCCATATCCCTTCTTTCTTCTCTATCCTGAGCTGATGGTACGTAGCCGCCTTGATGAGCAGCCTCTTCTCGTGCCGCCCGGCATCGAAGTCTTCGCCTGATACCGCAGCTTTCAGCCCGCAGTCTCCGTCCTGTTTCGTCCCTTGCGCCCCTGAAGGGAGGGCAATCCCTGCGATCAGGATCTTCTTGCCGAGAAAGCCGTAAGCGTCGAAATGAAATATCAGCTCGTTCAGGAAGGCCACGAGGAGCCCGTCGAGGGAGTGGCTCCTGAGGTCGAAGGTGATTTCCCGCTGCTCCCTTATGTTTTCGGCGTCGGTGATCAGGCTGTACATCCCGAGGGCGGCGTTCGCGAAGAGGTCCTCAAGGGTCTCCCCGTATGCCCTTATTCCCGCGTCGCCCGAGATATCGATGAACTCGAAGGCCTCCATAGTTACAGCGTAGCACCTGAGGCAGCGTCAGTCAAACGGAGGTGTGACAGAAGAAGGTCCGATGTTGCGAAATGGAATCCTAAGATAAGTTCCGGACTCGGATATCTGCATGAGGCGGGACAGAGACTCCGGGCGGTTTCTTTTGCCGATAGTCCTACAGTCTGTCCATCAAAAATAAAGAGGCAAAAGCCTCGGAGCGGAGCGAGAATGAGCACGGGGACTCTGTCCAGCCGAAAACTCATGAACGACACGTCGCATCCCGTCTCTACCAGACAAGCCTGCCTCTCCTGTTCGCCCAGCAGGCCAGGGAAACACTCACAAGATATGATTCCGGATGCCTGTGCGTAATGCCGATCTTGACTCCGACGGCGGTTGTTTTGCCTCCGCGGCCCATCGGACCCGTTCCGAGTTCGTTTATTTTCGCGAGGAGCGTCCGTTCGAGTTCCCCCAGGACCTGATACTCGTTCTCATCCGATATCCTCCTGAAAAGCTGGAGAACTCCGAGCGCGGGAACCTGGGCCTGGGTGGCGCCTATGCCGATGCCGACCGTATAGGGCGGACAGCCTTTTCCCCGCGCCTTTGTTACGCAGTCGAGCACGCACTTTTCGACCCCGGAGAAGTCACGCCCGGCATCGAGGGTCTCATCGGGAAGGCTGTAAATCCGGCCGTAGTTTTCGCAATCCCCGCCCCTGAGCATAAGGTCGACGGTGAGGGTGTCATCGGGGGCCTCATCGAGATAGACCAGGGGAAATCCGATGCCGGTGTTATCCCCGGAGTTCTCGCCCGTCAGGATATCCACTGCGCTCGGACCGAGCGGCACCTTGCGGGTGGCGATCGCGGTCGATTCACGTATGGTATTTCGTATCTCTGTGTGGCTCAGGCCCCGGGGGACCTTCACCCTGAAAATCGGAATGCCCGTATCGATACAGGCAGGCCTGATCCCCTGTCTCGATCTCTGGATCGCGCCGAGTATCTCCGAGAGGGAGTCTCTGGCTCCCGGGTCTTCCTCGTTCGGGAGGGCGCTCTTCAGCGCTCCTTCCACATCCGGAGGGATGGAGGTCGAGACCTTTTTATAGAGTTCCACGATGCCGTCGCGCAGTTTCAGCACGGAATGCCCTCCCTCAAACCCATCTGGCCATGTCGGCAGGGGTGAAGACGATCTCGTCCCTGAAGGATTTTATCAGGTAGAGCGCTTTCTGTATCGCGGGGTCGAGGACATTTACCATCGCTGCGTCGAGTTCCGCCCCGGCCAGATACACAAGGAATGCCGCGTCCAGATCGTTCTTCAGGGGCTTCGCGAGGGCCATCGATATGTTCGATATCCATACGACCGTGTGTATGGGGGGTTCGACCATCTCATTCATCACATGGATACATTCATGGCAGCTCACAACATGGCTCTGCCCCATGCCCCTCCCGATATGCACTACGGAAGGGTCGACATAGAGTCTCTCGTTCGGAATATCGGAGGCGTTGGCCATTTCAATCAGGTCCTCGATGATCTGGAGCTTTGCCTCGAGCGTCGTCGGCACGGTCGCACGCGAAGCGCGCAGCACCAGTGACGCCCGTGAAACGCCTGCAAGTTCCATAAGCCCCTCGGCATTCTCCGGTTCGGCGGCGGAGATGAAATTGATGAGGGGGGGCTGTTTGCAGAGAGGGAGCGCTGCTTCGACGGCGGCGACATTTCTCGAATCGAGACAGATCCCCGCGTCCGTTGCCTCAGTTACCGCTTCCACCGCCATGGGCAATATTTTCACGTCGCCGGCCCCGTCCAGGGAGCACTGTATGCTGATCAGTTCGGCGCCCGCCCCGGCTAGCTCCCCTGCCAGGCGCGCAATGGTCTCCTTGTCATGCTTCTGCAACGCCTCCATGAACGCCCTGTTCCTGGTGTTGAGGTTCTGCGCTATGACTTTCATATGGTGCCTCCTTGCAAGGCTGATGTCCATAAAGTTCCGGTTTCAGTCGTGCTCCCCATTCGTAAAAAGTATATCACATCCGCCGCTGCAGAAATACTCAGCGCAGATAGTCCTCGAAGACCTTCCTCACAAAAGTCCTTTCCTCCTCCAGGGAACGCACGAACGTTCCGCTGTCGGGAAATCCCATGAATTCCGCTGCGTCGCTCAGGGCGACATCCGTTTTTCCCAGCACCGGCGCCCCCTTCAGTCTCAGGAAGCTTTCGAGCGTCCTGTAAAAGAGGTAAGCGTCTCTCATGCGGGATGCCCTCTGCCGTTCGACCACGCCACCGGCCGAGAGTCTCCTTATCCCATCGAGCGTACCCTGTACGAGAAGCCCGGCCCGCCCACGGACGCGCGCGAGCTGGAGATACTGGACGACGAATTCAAGCTCCTCTATCCCTCCCGGTCCGAGTTTTATGTCGTATCCTTGTTTTTCCTTCGAAAGCTCCTTCTCTATCCTTTCCCTCATTGTCATAATGTCGGCGGCCGATATCCGGCCGCCCTTTTCCCGGAGGATGTCTTCCCTCATCCTGATAAAAGAACGGCATGCCACTTTGTCTCCCCCGAGCGGCCTGGCCTTGAGAAGCGCCTGGAATTCCCAGAAGTGGGCGGCGGTCGAATAGTAGCGGCGCAGTGCTTCGAGGGTCGAGACGAGGGGTCCCCTCGTGCCGTCGGGGCGGAGCCGGGCGTCCACCCGGTAAGCGACGCCGTCCTTCGTGTACGACGTGAGCAGGCGGATGAGCCGTTCCGCAGCTTTTATGCAGTCCCGTGTCGATTTGCCCCCGCATACAAATACGAGATCGAGGTCCGAGTCGAAGGTAAGCTCTCTGCCGCCTGCCTTGCCCATCCCTATGACCGCAAAATCCTGCGTCTTCAGCTCATCGACACAGACGGAGACGACCGCTTCCGCCGTCCTGCTCAGGCCCTTGACGAGTCCCACTGCATCTGTCTTCCCGTCGAGGAACAGGACGCCGAGCCGTATCTCCTCC
The DNA here is from genome assembly GCA_023475105.1 of Nitrospirota bacterium. Lineage (GTDB taxonomy): Bacteria > Nitrospirota > Thermodesulfovibrionia > Thermodesulfovibrionales > UBA9159 > JAMCWJ01. The sequence continues at coordinate 49,594 of JAMCWJ010000087.1, read as the reverse complement.
CGCTGGCGTACGATCCTGATCGCATCCGTCAGCGGGACGGACGAGGCGCGCATGGCCTGTAATTCCTTTTTCTGGGACGCCAGCGTTTTTCCGTAGAACAATTCATGTCCGAGCAGTTCGAGATATTCGGAGCGCTTCATGATGTTCTTCATCAGGTACTCGCTCTGCGAAAAGATACGGGTGAGGGCCGGAATGAGCGCCTCGTTCTTTCTGAAGAGGTCGAGGTACGATTCCTCGGAGGCCAGAAGGGCGGCAAAGGTCTGCAGGTTGTTGAGGGCTGCATCGGGGTTCTTGCTCTTCAATGCCGCGAGGAGAAAGGAAGGGAGTATTTCCCCGAGGAGTCTCCTGCCGTGCAGGGTCTGGAAGGAGGACGTGACGTCCCGCAGATGGGCGATATTTCTCGCAGCCCGTTCGACGTCTCTGAGGCGGTATGCGGAGAGCAGTTCCCTGACTTCGCCCGGGGAGAGGTCTTCGGTGAAGAAGATCGAGGTCTCGGCAGCCGGCCTCTTTTCTTCCCCCACGAAGAGGGAGTCGTAAATGCCCCTCACCGCCTTCCTCCTGCTTTCAAGCTCGGCCAGGAACAACGAGCCGTCACGAAATCCCATTTTCCGGCCGAGCGCACCGACTTCATTCTTGTCTGACGGCAACGAGTGGGTCTGGAGGTCATTGAGCTGCTGGAGTCTGTGCTCGAGCTTTCTCAGAAAGAGATAATTGCCGTTCAGGATGGAATAGTCTTCATGGCCGATCAGGTTTTTCTGGAGGAGGCGGTGCAGCGCCATGAGGGTGCTCCTCTCCCTGAGAAGGGGCTCCCTCCCCCCGTAGATCAGCTGGAGCGCCTGGAGGAAAAACTCTATCTCGCGGATCCCTCCGTAGCCTCTTTTTATATCGTCCTTCTTGAAGGCCGCATCGATTTTCGTCTTCATCCGCCGAATCTCGTCAATGGCGCTGAAATCGAGATATTTCCTGTAGACGAAAGGCCTGATCATCTCGAGAAAGGACTTGCCGAGAGGTGCGTCTCCCGCAACGGGCCTGGCGCGCAGGAAAACAGCCCTTTCCCAGGCCATGCCCCAGGACTCGTAGTACATTTCATAGGCGGGCAGCGACATGGCGAGGCTCCCCTTCCGGCCCTCGGGCCTCAGTCGCAGGTCGACCCTGTAGGCAAAGCCCTCTTCGGTATTCAGTGACAGAAACCTGTTCAGCTGCTCTCCGAGCTTGCAGTAAAACTCATGGTTGCTGATCCTGTTTTTCACCGTACCCGCCGGAGTCATGACGCCGGTCGTTTCGCCCGCTTCTGTCCCGTATACGTAGAGGAGGTCTATGTCGGAACTGAAGTTCAGCTCATTGCCGCCGAGTTTTCCAAGGGCGACGACCACGAAGGCGTCATCCTTCGGTTCTCCGTATATCCCTCTCATCCTGCCGTGCAGCAGCCTTACCGCTTCCTCCAGAACGACATCCGCAAGAAGGCTCAGTTCCGACATCGACTCCACGATATCGGTTATGTTGAGCACGTCCCTCAGGGTGAGGAGCAGGAGTAGTGTCTTTTTGAAAACGCGCAGCGCGCCGAGGGCGGCTTCATTTTCCGCCCCGGAGGCTTTATGCATCTCAGCGGCCAGGGCCCTTGCGAGCTCCTCTTTCCGAAGCGGAAGGCGGAGCTTCCGGATGTTCTCGAAGAGGATATCCGGATGGGACACCGAAAAATTCGCGAGGAACTGACTGTAACTGAAGAGCAGAGAGATCTCCCTCAGGGCGGATTCAAGTTCAGGGATGCGGTCACGATTCGTTTCGGAAAAAGAACGGAGGTTTTTGAGCGCCCGTTCGGGATCGGGAGTGAAGGCGGCGGCGTCCTTCAGGCGTTTCTCTAGCATTCACCCTGCGTGGAGGGTCGGATTTCCCTAGCGTCTCTCATGGCTCCAAAGCCTCGGGTCGATCGAGTCTCGTATCCCTTCACCGAGCAGGTTGTATGCAAGGACGGTGATCAGGATGGCGACACCCGGGAAGACCGAGAGCCACCAGGCGATCTCGATGTTGTCCTTTCCGAGGGTGAGGATATTCCCCCAGCTGGGGGTCGGCGGCTGGACCCCGAGGCCGAGGAAACTGAGGGCCGATTCGACGAGGACCGCGCCTGCGACCCCTAAAACGGCCGAGACGAGCACGGGCGCCATGCTGTTGATCATGATGTGCCTGAAGATAATCCTGAGGTCCCGAGCGCCCAGGGCCTTGGCCGCGAGCACGAATTCCCTTCCCTTGAGCGAAAGGAACTCCGCCCTCACGAGCCGGGCCACTCCCATCCACGAAGTGAGGCCGATGACGGCCATGATGTTTCCTATGCCCGACCCCACGAATGCGATCACCGCAAGGATCAGGAAAAATGTCGGGATCGCAAGCATGATGTCGATGGACCTCATGATGATCCTGTCCGTCCACCCGCCGTAATAGCCCGAGACCGCTCCGAGGATCATCCCGATAAGGGTTGCGATGCCGACCGCCACAAAACCGACTGCGAGGGATATGCGCGAACCCCATATCATCCTGCTCAGCACGTCCCGTCCGAGGTCGTCGGTGCCGAGCGGATGATCGATGCCCGGAGGGTCAAGGACATGCCTGCTGTCGATATCGTCGGGATTGTACGGTGAGAGCAGAGGTGCAAAGGCCGCAACTACGAAGAGGAGCAGTACGAGGATTCCGCCGGCGACGGCAAGGCTGTTCCTCCTGAAGCGGTTCCAGAAAAGAGAACTGAAGCGTGTATCCTTCATGCGTCACCTCGTCCGTATCCTCGGGTCTGCGAGCATGTATCCTATGTCTGCAAGCAGATTGCCGAGAAGGGTCAGGACCGCGCCGATCGTCAGAATGCCCATGACTGTCGGATAGTCCCTCGTCATGACGCTCATATAAAAGAGCTGTCCCATGCCCGGTATGCCGAAGATATTTTCGAAGATCACGCTCCCGCCCACGAGACCTCCGATGCTGAGGCCGATGAGGGTTATGATCGGAAGGAGGGCGTTGCGAAAGGCATGGCGGTAGATGACGAGCCTTTCGGAGAGCCCCTTTGCCCTCGCCACGGTCACGTAATCCTGTCCGATCACCTCGAGCATGCTGCTCCTCATGAACCGCGAATCCCCCGCGAGCCCTGTAAAGGCGGAAACGAAGATAGGAAGGACGAGGTGCTTCGACAGGTCCCATATCTTGCCGGCGAGAGAGAGCGAATCGAAATTCATCGACTTGAGCTGGGAGATCGGCAGCCAGTGGAGGTGCGCACCGAAGAGGATCATGAGGAGCAGGGCGAGCCAGAAGGAGGGCGTCGCAAAGCCCACGAACACGGTCGTCGTCATGACCTTGTCATAGAGCGAATTGCGGCGTGTCGCCGAAGAGATCCCTATCGGTATCGCGAAGGCAAGGATGATGATCAGCGAAAGGACGTTGATCATGAACGTGACGAAGAGCCTCCGTTCGATAAGGGGCCTTTTGCCGTCCCAGATCTTTTGTATGACGGGCCTCCTGTCGGGTGAAAACGACTCGCCGAAATCGAGCTTCGCCACGCGCTTGAGCCACATCCAGTACTGGACGGGGACCGGTTTGTCGAGGCCGTAGTATTTTTCGAGCCTCTCCCTCGCCTCGGGCGTGATCTTCGGGTTCAGCTCGGTGAATATGTCCGTCGGTTTGCCCGGGGCAAGGTGAATGATGAAGAAGGAGATGAGAGTGATCCCGAAGAGCGTCGGGACTATCTCGACAAGGCGCTTCATCAGATAGGTCGGCATCAGGGCTCCATAGCGTGCCTCTGGAGCGGTTCCGGCACATACCATTTCGGGAGGTTGTATTCTATCCCTATCGGGGAAGGCTTTATTCCCTTGAAGCGCGCCTGCACGATGGGGAGCGCCTCGGGCACATACAGGAAGATATAGGGAAGGTCTTCGGCGAGGATCTCCTGCATCCTGAAGTAAGCTTTTTTCCGCTCTTCGAGATCGAACGTCCTCCGGCCTTTTTCGAGCAGGGCATCGACCTCCGGGTTACTGTAGCTTACGAAATTGAACTCCTTCTCCTTGGTCTTCCCCGAATACCATATGTCGTACTGGTCGGGATCGAGGCCGATGCCCCATCCGAGGATCACCGCCTCGAAGCGTCTCTTGTCGATAAACTGGTTGACGAAGGTGGACCATTCGAGCGTCCGGATGTCGACCTTTATGCCGACCTTTGCAAGCCTCCACTGGATGATCGTGGCGGTGTTCGTCCTGAGACTGTTCCCCATATTCGTAAGGATCGTGAATCTGAAGGGCCTGCCGTTTTTTTCGAGGACGCCGTCGCCGTTGGTATCTTTCCATCCGGCCTCTTCGAGAAGGCGCTTTGCCTTTCCGGGGTTGTATTCGTATTTCTTGACATTCGGATTATAGGGCCAGGTATTGGGAACATACGGGCCTGTCGCGGGTTTTCCGAGGCCGAAGAGAACGACATCCACGATCTCCTGCTTGTCGATCGCATGGGCGATCGCGCGCCTCACGCGCACGTCCTGGAAAAAAGGGTGCTTCAGGTTGAACCCCATGTACGTGTAGGCGAAGGTCGGATAGCGAAATTTCTGAAAGTTCTTCCTGAAATAATCGGTCTCCGTCTGCTTTGTGTACTGGAGCGGGGTGAGACCCATGAGGTCGAGCCCGCCTGTCTGGAGTTCCAGAAACATCGTCGCAGGGTCGGGGATTATGCGGTAGATATACTGATCGATGTAAGGCCTGCCCTCGAAATACTCATGGTTGGAGGCGAGCTTCAGCTCCTGCCCGGGAATCCAGTTCTTGAGTATGTAGGGCCCCATCCCGACAGGGCCTCTGCCGAAACTGCCCTTCGTGATGTCTTTTCCTTCGAGGAGATGTTTGGGAAGCACAACGAGATCTCCCCAGGTCGAAAGCGCAGGCGCAAAGGGCTTTCCATAGGTCACCCTGAAGGTGTATTTGTCGGGGGCTTCCGCCTTTTTTACCTGCAGGTAATCCTCGGCATAAGCGGTCGGCGTCTTCTCGTTGATGATCGTCTTATAACCGAACATCACATCGTCCGACGTGAACTCGACGCCGTCGGTCCACTTCACCCCTTTTTTCAAGTGGAAGGTGATGACGAGTCCGTCCTTCGAAATCTTCCACGACTCCGCAAGGTCGCCGATGATGCTCAGGTCGGTGTCGTATTTCACAAGACCGTTGAAGATCAGTCCGGCCACCTGGTGCGAGGCGCTGTCCCCGGCGAGCATGGGGATGAGAACGGTCGGCTCGCCGATCGAGCCCTCTAGCAGGGCATCTCCGTAAGCGGGCAAAAGGGGAATATTCTCCGAAGCGGCCCGGACTGCTCCGGGCTCCTTGTTCCGGCAGGCCGAAAGGGCAAGGAGAACAAGGAGTGGGATGAAGAGTTTTTTCGCGACAGCCGAAAACATGGTGAGATATTATACAAGAAATACGCGGGTTGTACGCGGGATGCTGCCCGGGCGGGATGCCCCCGCCGTTTCCCGTGCTGTCCGGAAACTGCGATCAAGGTCATCTGCATGAGGACGGCATTCTCACTCATTCTCGCTTCGCTCCGAGGCGCCGGGCCGCCTCATCCGAAAGGTGATACGGCCCGCTGAAACCGTTCGAATGCATCCCCACGCAGAATTGATAGTGGATTTTGATGGCCCCGTCGACTTGACGCGGGGCAGTCGTTTAGAGAACAATGTTGTATGAAGCTCCTGATGTTCTATGTGCATGAATGGTGGTACAAGACGGCGTTGAAGAGTCTGCCGGAGGTTGTCGACAGCGAGCGGGAGGAATCCCTTGGCAATGCGGCAGTCATCTTCTTTCATGTCGAAGCAGAAGATGAGGTGAAGAGGGAGAGCGTCGTCCAGAAATTCGTCAAGAACACCAAATGGATCGCCGGGAAATTTGGTACGAAAAATGTGGTGCTCCATTCCTTCAACCATCTCTCCTCCAGCAAGTCCTCGCCGGGGTTTGCGAAATCGCTTCTGGACGAGGTGAGCGAAAGGCTGGAGCGGACGGGATACCGGGTCATGAGGACTCCCTTCGGGTACTTCAGCGAATTCAGGATGCACGTTGCAGGGGATTCGCTCGCCAAGGTCTTCAAGGAGTTCTAGAGAAAACTGAAATGAAGGCGCTGATCCTGAACAGGGAGAGAGAAAAGGCGAGAACGCCGATGGAGTTGATCCATGAGCACCTGAAGAACAAACGCCGCATCAAGAACCAGCGGATGGTCGCCATATCGAATTCGGGCTTTCCCGAATCCCGGCACAATGCTTTATCGTAAAGTCTGCGCAAGGAAAATATAGCGGAAGCTGACAAACGAAGAAAAGGTTATTCTGCAACCTCGCCTGCTGAGACGTCCCATGACGACTGATCCGTTCTAATCTTCCTTTAATCTTCGCCTTGCTATGATCAGGGCAAGGACCGAATATCCGTCAGAGACGGAGCTTACAATTCGGCAAAGGAGGAAATTATGAAGACAAGGTAATAGCGACGGTTGCCGCGCTGACTATGATACTCACCACAGGCGCCGTTTTTGGGCAGTGAGCGTGAAAGGCATGCGGGAAGTGAGTCTGAACACACGCCACCGGAAATGATGGTGCCTTCCTGCGTGTTCTGATAAAATCACATAAAGCGGTGCGTGCGTGAAGATCCTCATCATAGAAGATGAAAAGAGACTGGCAGGTATCCTCAAGCAGGGACTCGAAGAAAATTCCTTTGCCGTTGACCTTTCCTATGACGGGGAAGAGGGCCTGTACATGGGCGTTTTGTCTCCCGGGGACTATACAGATATCTCGCTGAGTGATTGTATCCACGAGGCGGTGCTGATCTTGCGGCCCCTTGCCGGAGAGAGACGGATACGCGTTATTACAAATGTCGGGAGCGACATCACGGTCGAGGGAGACAGGGACAGACTCACCGAGGCATTTCTCAATATAATCGAAAACGGGGTGAAGTACAGCAACGAGAATGGCCTCGTGGAGATTTCCGCATCGAGAGGTGAAGGGAAGACGGTTGTTTCGGTTAGGGACTCGGGGACCGGCATGAAAGAGAAGGACATTGAAAGGATATATGACCGCTTTTTCAGGGCCGACTCTTCGCGAGGCTCAGAAGGCACAGGACTCGGCCTCAGTATCGCAAAGGCGATAGTCGAGGCGCACGGGGGAGAAATCAGGATGGAGAGCGAATGGAAAAAGGGAAGCACGTGTACGGTGGTACTTCCGGAGAAACGCCACTGAGAAGAACCCGATGCCGCCAAAGACGCCTGGGGCCGCTGCCTTGCGCGGCTCGGAAAGTGCCTCAAGGAATAGCGCCGACTCCGGGATGATGTGTCACGCAGGCTCCGAAGCGCTACGATCTGTTCATTTCATCGCTGCCGCGTTTCCTTATCAGATAAATCCCGTCCCGGATGGTAAGGAACAACTTTTCAGCCCGGTCATCCGCTTTCACCAGTTCATTGAAATCCGCCATCGCCCGGCTGTCATCGTCCTTCGGATCGAAGATCCTGCCATACCACAGGGCATTATCGGCAAGTATCAAACCGCCGGTTCGTAAAATCCGCATCGACTCTCCATAATAAGCGCTGTAGTTTCGTTTGTCGGCATCGATGAAAACAAGATCGGTCTTTCCATCCGGCAGGGTCTTCAGGATTTCGAGGGCCTCGCCCAGGCACAGGGTGATCTTGAAACCGCCGGGGCTCCGGTCGAAGAAATTCTGAGCGATCTTCGCGTGTTCTGCATTATGCTCGATGGTCAGGATCTCAGCGTCATCGGGCAGGACCTCGGCCATGGCGAGGGCCGAGTAGCCGGTGAAAGTGCCTATGTCGACAATGTGCCGGGCTCCGGACAATCGGGTAATTGTCTGCAGGAAGCGGCCTTCGACCCGCCCGGTGAGCATGCTGGGATAGGGTGTCTTCATCAGGGTAAAGCGTTCGACCTCTTCGAGCAGCGCCGACATGGGCGTGGTGTGATCCGCGGCATACTCTTCAGCCTCCCTGGCCACGAGATCCATGAAGCAGGAGATGCCGGAGGTGTTCCCGGATTGCCTGTCCGCCCCCTGAGTAGGTTTTCGGTTCATCGGACCTCCTTCTTTGTCCATTCAATGCCGGTTCAAAGCGCTTTTCAGATATTTTCCGGTGTAGGAATCTTTGACCTTCACGATCTCCTCGGGGGTCCCTTCGAAGATGACCCTGCCACCCCGGTCGCCGCCTTCCGGTCCCAGGTCTACGATCCAGTCCGATGCAGCGATCATATCGAGGTTGTGCTCGATCACCACAACGGTATTGCCTGCATCGACAAGCTTCCGGAGGACATGGATGAGCAGCCTCACGTCGTTGAAATGGAGCCCGACGGTAGGTTCATCAAGGATGTAGAAAAAATCGCCTCTCGCGGCGAAGGACAATTCCGAGCATATCTTCAGTCTCTGGGCCTCTCCTCCCGAAAGCGTCGTCCCGGGCTGTCCCAGCCTCAGGTATCCAAGCCCGACATCTTTCATGAGGGCAAGCCTGCCGGCAATCGAGGGGACATCCGAAAAGAGCTCAAGTCCTTCATCCACCGTCATTTCGAGAACGTCGACGATGTTCCTGCCGTTGTAAGCGACCCTCAGGGCTTCCGGCCTGTAACGCCTGCCGTCGCATGCTTCGCACTTGACATAGATGTCTTCGAAGAAGTACATCTCCATCTTCTGGTACCCTTCACCCCTGCATGTCTCGCACCTTCCCCCGGGCACATTGAAGGAAAAGAACCCGGGACCGTAACCGTGCGCCTTAGCCTCCGTTTGTTCAGAAAAGAGTTTTCGTATCTGGTCGAATATCTTCAGGTAGGTGACGGGGTTCGAACGCGGAGACCTTCCGATGGGGCTCTGGTCGATGATCTTCAGGCCCCGCACCAACTCCTGACCCTCAAGCGATGCGTAGCGAAGGGGCGTATCTTCCTGGATGCCGAAGCCTTTCGCAAGCGCCGGGTAGAGGGTCTCCACAACGAGACTGCTCTTTCCTGAACCGGAGACCCCGGTTATCGAGGTGAGGGAGCCGAGGGGGATCTTCAGGGTTATCCCTTTCAGATTGTTGCCTTCCGCTCCGGAAAGGACGAGTCTGCGGGACGATAGGGGTTTCCTCCCGCGGGCCACGGTAATTCTGTCGCGGCCTTTGAGGTAACGCGCCGTCAGCGTGTCGGCCTTCAAAAACTGTTCCCTGGGGGCGGAAAAGACGACTTCCCCTCCCTTGTGTCCTCCGCCCGGGCCGAGTTCGACGATCCAGTCCGCGGCCTGTATGATCCCCTTGTCGTGCTCCACGACGATCACCGTGTTCCCCATCCCTGCGAGTTCGGACATGATCTTTGCGACCCTCTCGGTATCTCTTGCATGGAGCCCCACGGTGGGCTCGTCGAGCACGTAAAGGGTCCCGGTCAGATGAGAGGCGAGCTGATTCGACAGGTTGACGCGCTGGTACTCGCCCCCGGAAAGGCTCTTGCCATGCCTGCTCAGGGTGAGATAGTCGAGGCCGACCCGCTGGAGAAAGGAGAGTTTGAGCGCGATCTGCCGTAGTATCTCCCTCGCGAGGTCTTTCTGAAAGGGCGAGAGATCGCTCTCGCGAAAGAACCTCGCGAGTTGTGTGACGGGGAGGTCCGAAAGCTCGGCGATATCGTACTGTGCGATCTTGTAGGAGAGCGCCTCTTTCGTGAGCCGCTTCCCCCCGCAGGCGGGACAGACCGCGCCTTTTCTGTACCGGCTCAGGAAGACCCGGACGTGGAGTTTGTACCTCCTGCCCTCGAGGTCTTCAAAGAAATCGTCTATGCCGTAAAAGTTCGGACTGCCCTTGAAGATCCTTTCCCTTTCTTCAGGGGAAAACTCCGCGAACGGTTTTTTTACGTCGATGCCTTCCTTCTTCGCCCCGGCCATCAGTTGCCTTTTCCACCATTTCGCCGCGGGCTTTTCCCAAGGCTCTATTGCCCCCTCTGAGAGCGAGAGATATTTGTCGGGAACGATGAGGTCCTCGTTATAGACAAGGACATTGCCGAAGCCCTTGCATTTCGGACACGCCCCTACCGGATGATTGAAGGAGAAAAGCAGGGGCGAGGGTTCGGGAAGTTCGACGCCGCATTCATCGCAGGCATTCGCGCCGGTGAATTTCAATGTCCCGGCGTTGCCGGGTCTGTCTTCGACGAGGACGACCTTCAGCCGTTCACTGCCTTCCTTCCACGCCATCTCGACAGAGTCCGCCAGCCTTGGTTCGTCCCGTATTACCAGCCTGTCGAGAACCACCTCGACGGATTCCCGGGCGCCGGGGTCTGCGGGCTGCGCGCCGAACTCCGAAATATCCTTCACCTCGCCGTCGAGCAGTATCCGGTGATATCCCCGCTTCGCGAGTTCGCCGGGAGTCTCTGCCGCGCCGAATACGATGAGCGCTCTCCTCCCCGCGTATTCTTCGGTGAGCAGGCGGACGATCTGGGAGGTGTCCCATTTCCGTATCTCCCTGCCGCACTGCGGGCAGTAAGGCGTCGAGACCTTCGAGTAGAGAAGCCTCAGGTAGTCATAGAGTTCGGTGAGCGTGCCGACGGTCGAGCGCGAGCCGCGCACGGGATTTTTCTGTTCGAGTGCGACGGCAGGTCTGATATTGTGAATGGCGTCAACGTCGGGGCGGTCCAGTTTTTCGAGGAAGAGCCTCGCATAGGTCGAAATCGATTCGATGAACCTCCATTGCCCTTCCGCAAATATGGTATCGAAGGCGAGAGAGGACTTTCCGGACCCTGACACTCCCGTGATCGCGATAAAGCTATTATGGGGCAGCCGCAGGCTGATATTCTTGAGGTTGTTCTGGCGCGCCCCTTCGATGATCAATTCTCTTGCCGACATCCGAATATTTTACCATGCCGGGGAAAATAAGGAGAAACGGAGGCGCTGTTTGTTTTATAATGAACAATGCTCAGGATGATCAGCGACAAGGTCTTTTCGGGCAAGAGGCTCACGTATGAAGATGCCTCCGCGCTCTTCCGGAGCGACGACCTCTTCACCATCGGAAGGCTCGCCTCAAATGTCGCCGCCAAGAAGAACGGAGACAAGGCCTATTTCGTCGTCAACCGCCACATAAACCCGACGAACATCTGCATCAACAGGTGCAAGTTCTGCGCCTTCAGCCGTTCGATGGGGGAAGAGGGGGCCTTCGAACTGACCATTGACGAGATTCTCGAAAAACTCCGAACGTTGAACTCCGAACTTCGAACTTCCCTCAGGGAGGTCCATATCGTCGGAGGGTTGCATCCCGAATGGCCCTTCGACTATTATCGCGCGCTGCTTTCCGCGATCAAGAAGGCGTATCCTTCTCTCACCATAAAGGCATTTACCGCGGTCGAGATCGATTATTTTTCGAAGTTGAGCGGGCTGCCGGTCGGAGAGGTCCTGGTCAGGCTGAAGGACTGCGGCCTCGGAGCGATGCCCGGAGGAGGGGCCGAGGTCTTTGCCGAAAAAGTGAGGAACAAGCTCTGCCCTGAAAAGATATCGGGGAAGAGATGGCTCGAAATCCATGAGACGGCACATCGATGCGGCCTGCCGACGAATGCGACGATGCTTTACGGCCATATCGAAGGACCCGATGACAGGGTCGACCACCTGCTGAGATTGCGGGAATTGCAGGACCGGACCGGGGGCTTTCAGGCCTTCATCCCTCTTGCGTACCATCCGAGAAACACGGATATCGGCGGAGCATACACCTCGGGAATCGACGATCTCAGAACGATCGCGGTCAGCAGGCTGGTGCTCGACAATATTCCTCATATAAAGGCATACTGGATCATGCTGGGAGAGAAGATCGCACAGCTTTCCCTGCTCTTCGGGGCCGACGACCTCGACGGCACGGTTGTCGAAGAAAAGATCACCCATTCCGCCGGGGCTATGAGCAGCGAGGGTCTGACAAAGAAGGAACTGGTCACCCTTATCGAAAGGGCGGGAAAAGTACCCGTCGAGCGTGACGCCTTCTATAATCCGGCGGGCTGAGTCCTGTCTGCGGCAGACTTCGCCGCCTCAGGGAAAGAGGATGATTCAGACATAGATATGTCTGAACCTGAATTTCTCTTCCTCCCGTACCTTTCTTCGAAAATCGCAGAGCAGACAGGAGAGAAGCTTTTGCGCGCATGCCCGGATCCAGGCGTCCCGGGGGTGTTGACAGCGGCCGCGGTCACTATTTAGACTAGACAATGATTCATATGAACAAACGTTCAGGTGCCGAGTCGAAAAAAAAGATCCTCGCTGCGGCCCGCAGGGTATTTTCGGAGTACGGGTATAAGGGAGCGAGCATGAGGATGATCGCGAAGTCTTCGGGGAGGAGCATCGGAGGCCTCTACCTCTATTTCAGGAACAAGGAGGAGCTCTATACCACGCTTCTCAAGGCGAGGCTGGACGACCTTGCGCAGAGCACGTGGGATGCGGTGAGGGAAATTCAAGACCCTACAGAGGCGCTCGCTGCCTTTATCCTGATGCGTGTAAATTATGCGCGGAAACACAGGGAGCTTATTCTCATCCAGGGAAAGGAGCACGGTTTTACCTTCGGGCTCAAGATAAAGAGGCAGTTTTTCAAGCACCAGAGACAGGTTGTCGAAGAAATCGTCCGGCGCGGGATAGCGTCCGGCGAATTCAGGGAATGCGACGTCGGAGAGGTTTCAAAGATCATTGTCTGCGCATTGAGGGGTTTTATCCTTTCGATCATCGTCGAACCCGAGGCCCTGTTTTCTCCCGAAGAATGCAGCAACTTGATCCTGAAGGGACTGTGGTCGGAGGAGGGCATTTCTCCCGCACGGGAAGCCGCCGTGCTGTCCGCGGGAAATCCTTTGCATGTAAGAGAGAAAAGGAGCGATGAGGTGAGACTCGAAAGATCGGGGAGGACAAATGGGAACTAAGAAAGTGAGATTCGGAGGAGCGGCGCTGGCGTTCACCCTCCTTGCTTCGGCGGCGCTTCTTTCCTCCTGTTCAGGAAAGAAGGTCCAGGCCCCGGTGAAGGATGCCGTGCCTGTGGAGGCGGCGATGGTAGAGGAGAAGGCCGTTCCCATACGGATCCAGGCGATCGGCAACGTGGAGGCCTATTCTACTGTCGGCGTAAAGAGTCAGATAGGCGGCGAACTCCTGCGCGTCCATTTCAAGGAGGGCCAGGACGTGAGGAAAGGGGAAATCCTTTTTACCATCGATCCGCGACCCTATGAGGCGGCCCTCAGGCAGGCAGAGGCAAATCTGGCAAAGGACACGGCACAGCTCGAAAATGCGAAGGTGGACGTAGGCCGCTATGCCGAGCTCGTAGAGAAAGGGTACGTTGCCCGGCAGCAGTATGACCAGGTCCGCACCAATTTCGCCACTCTCCAGGCGACGGTCAATGCGGACAAGGCACTGGTCGAGAACGCGCGCCTTCAGCTGAAATACTGCTATATCTATTCACCGATCACGGGCCGCGCCGGGGGGCTCGTGGTGAACCAGGGCAATCTCATCAAGGCGAATGCCGACAATCCGATCGTGACGATCAATCAGGTCCAGCCTATTTACGTAACCTTTTCCGTGCCCGAGCAGTCCCTCGCCGATATCAAAAAATACATGGCGGCGGGGAAACTGACGGTCGAAGCGTTCATCGGAGGCGACACGAAGGACCCGGAACGGGGCGTGCTGACGTTCGTGGATAATGCGGTCGACGCTGCAACGGGGACGATAAAACTCAAGGGCACTTTCGAGAATAAAGAAAGGAGGCTCTGGCCGGGCCAGTTTGTGAACGCGGTGCTGACGCTTACCTCGCAGCCTGATGCGGTGGTGGTCCCCGCCGACGCGGTGCAGGCAGGACAGTCTGGACAATACGTCTTTGTCATAAAACAGGACCTCACTGTCGACTCCCGCCCGGTAGAGGTCTCACGATCGCTTGACGGAGAGAGCGTGATCGGCAAAGGGGTGCGGCCCGGAGAGAAGGTCGTGACCGACGGGCAGCTGCGCCTTGTGCCCGGGGCGAAGGTGGAGATCAAGAACAGTACGCCAAGCGGAAAGCAATGAACATCGCAGAGATTTTCATACGCAGACCTATCATGACGACGCTCGTCATGCTGGCGATTCTTCTTTTCGGAATCATGGGGTACCGGCTCCTGCCCGTGAGCGACCTGCCGAACGTCGATTTCCCCACGATCCTGGTGAGCGCAAGCCTCCCGGGGGCAAGCCCCGAGACGATGGCCTCTGCCGTCGCTACCCCCCTTGAACGGCAGTTTTCGACGATCGCGGGAGTCGATTCGATGACCTCGACGAGCGGTCAGGGCACCGCACAAATCACGTTGCAGTTCAATCTGAGCCGGAATATCGACGGTGCGGCCCAGGACGTCCAGGCGATGATCGCCAAGGCCGCAAAACAACTGCCGCCCGACATGCCGACTCCCCCCTCGTATCAGAAGGTCAACCCCGCCGATCAGCCCGTACTCTACCTCGCCCTGAACTCTCCCACGCTTCCGCTTTCGACGGTGAATGAGTATGCGGATACGCTCATGGCACAGCGCATCTCGATGGTGAGCGGGGTTGCACAGGTCCAGATTTACGGCTCTCAGAAGTTTGCGGTGCGGGCACAGTTAGACCCGAAGGCCCTTGCCTCGAGGGGCATCGGAATAGACGAAGTGACGAACGCTATCGCAAAGGCAAACGTGAACCTTCCGACGGGAACCTTGTGGGGAAAAGACAGGGCATTTACCGTGCAGGCAACGGGCCAGCTCTATAAGGCCGACTCCTATCGTCCGCTGATCGTCGCGTACCGTAACGGTTCACCGGTTCACCTCGAGGAACTCGGCAGGGTTATCGACAGCGTCGAAAACGACAAGGTTGCGAACTGGTATAACAACGTCCGGTCGATCGTGCTTGCGATCCAGCGTCAGCCCGGTACGAACACCGTCGAAGTCGTCGACTCAATAAAAAAGCTCCTGCCGACCTTCCGCGCTCAGATACCCGCCTCGGTCAACCTCAATGTCCTCTATGACAGGTCGATGTCGATCCGGCAGTCGGTGAACGATGTGAAATTCACCCTTCTCCTCGCGGTTTTCCTTGTCGTTCTGGTCATCTTCCTTTTTCTGCGCAACCTCTCGGCCACGGTTATTCCGAGTCTTGCGCTGCCCGCATCGGTCATCTTCACCTTCGCCGTGATGTATCTCCTGGGGTTCAGTCTGGACAACCTGTCTCTCATGGCCCTGATCCTTGCCGTCGGTTTCGTCGTGGACGATGCCATCGTTATGCTCGAAAACATCGTGCGCCACATGGAAAAAGGGGAGAGCGTGCTTCAGGCCTCGCTGAACGGATCCAAAGAAATCGGCTTCACCATTCTTTCGATGACCCTCTCCCTTGTCGCCGTCTTCATCCCCGTGCTTTTCATGGGGGGGATCCTCGGACGCCTTCTCAGCGAATTTGCGGTGACGATCGGTGTGGCGATCCTCGTCTCGGGGTTTGTCTCCCTGAGTCTGACCCCCATGCTCTGCAGCCGCTTTCTCCGTCATGCGACTGCGCAAAAGCACGGCAGACTTTATATGGCCTCCGAGCGCTTTTTCGAGGCCATGCTCCACGGCTACGGATGGAGCCTCAGGCTCGTGTTCCGTCATAAGAGGACCACGATGATCGTCACGGGTCTCAGTCTTGTGGCCGCGATATACCTCTTCGGCGCGATCCCGAAGGGATTTCTTCCGAGCGAAGATACGGGACAGATATTTGCCTTTACCGAGGCCCAGCAGGGCATTTCCTTCGACTCGATGGTGAAACACCAGAAGGAACTGGCGGCGATCGTGGGCGCAGACCCGAATATCGATTCCTTCATGTCGGCGATCGGCGCAAGCGGAATAAGCGCCGCGAGCAATTCGGGGCGTATGTTCATCCGCCTGAAGCCGCGTGCCGAGCGCAAGTTGAGCGCGGACGAGATCATCCAGGAGCTCCGGGGAAAAGTCTCCCGTATAACGGGGATCCAGATGTTCATGCAGAACCTTCCCCCGATCCGGATCGGCGGCCGCCTGACAAAGAGTCAGTACCAGTTCACCCTGCAGAGTCCCGACACGAAAGAGCTCTACCGGTACGCATCCGAATTCGAGGCGAAGATGCGCGCACTGCCGCAGCTTCAGGATGTGACGAGCGACCTCCAGATAAAGAGTCCTCAGGTAAATGTGGAGATCGACCGCGACAAGGCCTCGGCCCTCGGCGTAACTGCGGAGCAGATAGAAACTGCCCTCGGCGCCGCGTACGGATCGTTACAGGTATCGACGATTTTCGCGCCGACGAACCAATACCAGGTGATCACGGAGGTAGAGCCGCAATACCAGAGGGACCCTTCCGCCTTGGCCATGCTCTACGTGCGGTCGTCTTCGGGGAAACTAGTCCCCCTGAGCACCGTGACCAGGCTGAGCCAAAGTGTCGGACCCCTTTTGGTGAACCATCAGGGACAGCTTCCCGCAGTCACCGTCTCCTTTAATCTGAAGCCCGGCACCTCGCTCAGCGAAGCGGTCGGGGCTGTTCAGAAACTTGCGCTTACGACACTCCCGCCCACGTTCAGCACGAGTTTTCAGGGGGCGGCCCAGGCCTTCCAGTCCTCGACGCAGGGTCTCCTGGTGCTCCTGATCATGGCGATCCTGGTCATTTACATCGTCCTGGGGATCCTGTACGAAAGTTTCATCCACCCCCTGACGATCCTTTCGGGGCTTCCCGCAGCCGGACTCGGCGCCCTTCTGACGCTGCTCCTCTTTCATATGGACCTCAACATCTATGCGTTTGTCGGCATCATCATGCTCGTCGGCATCGTGAAGAAGAACGGCATCATGATGATCGATTTCGCCCTGAGCGCCCAGAGAAACGAAGGGAAAAATGCCGTCGACGCCATCTACGAAGGCTGTGTGGTAAGGTTCCGTCCCATTATGATGACGACCATGTCCGCACTCATGGCGACCCTGCCGATAGCGCTCGGCCTCGGAGCGGGGGCTGAGTCGCGTAAACCCCTCGGTCTTGCGGTCGTGGGAGGACTCCTGTTCTCTCAGGTGCTCACGCTCTATGTGACGCCGGTCTTTTTCATCTACATGGAGGCATTGCAGGACAAGATACGCCGCCTGCTGAAGAGACGGAAGAAAGAGGGGGATGAAGGCCTCGCGCAGGCGGGCTGATACGCGATGCGATCATATGGCCGGGCGAACAGCCGACAAGGAATCTTTTCCGCCGGCTCCGGCGGTTTCGATGGGATGGACGACTAAACGCTTTCACCCGTGAGGTGTCTAACAGAGGAATAGCGAGAGTATGAAAAGGGATCAATCGCACAAGAGATTCAGGAGGGTATCCATGAAACTGCGTATCACATTCATCGTGGTTATGATGTCTTTTTTTCCTCTTCACGCCCACGCAGAGGAGATGATCAGGAAAGGCGAACTGCTTAACCTGCAGCGTGCGCTCGAGATTGCGTTGATGAAAAACCCCGGCATCGTGGCCGCAAGGAGCACGACGAGCGTGAACGAGAGCAAAATCGGTCAGGCGAAATCAAACTACTATCCGCAGGTAAACTGGACATCGGGGTACAGCAGAATTTCCTCTGTTTCCGGTCGTTCTTTTACCGGTTCTCAAGGGGGCACCTTCGGCACGGGTTCTTCCGCAAGTACGTCCGGTTCCTTTGACGAATACACGGCGAGCGCCGCGCTCAGCCAAAACATCTATGATTTCGGGAGGACCTCGACTCAGGTGGCGATTTCGAGACTCAATTTCGATTCTTCCCGCTTGGATTTCGAAAACGTGACCGAACAGGTGATCCTTACGGTCAAGCAGGCATACTATGGAGCCGTTCAGGCGAAATACAACAAGATTGTCGCAGAAGATACCGTGAAGCAGACCCAGCAGCACCTCGAACAGGCAAAGGGCTTTTACGAAGTCGGGACACACCCGAAATTCGACGTGATCAAGGCGGAAGTCGACGTGAGCACCGCAAAGTTGAATCTCATAAAGGCGGGAAACGACCTCAGGATAGCCTTCGTAAACCTGAACAACGCGATGGGTGTCCCTGAGGCGCCTGAATACACGCTTGCCGAAAACATCTCTTTTGCCAAATATGAGATAACCTTCGAAGAAGCGCTTTCGAAGGCGTATGAGAACAGACCTGATCTGAAATCTCTCGCTGCAAAACGGCAAGCTGCGGTGGTCTCGATCGATGCGGCAAAAACGGAATACTATCCTTTCCTGACAGGCAATGCGTCTTATAACTGGGCGGGGGGGAGACTCGATCAACTCGACAGCGGTTGGAATGTGGGCGCCGTCGTTTCATTCCCGATCTTCAGCGGTTTTCTGACGAAGTACCAGGTCGATGAAGCGAAGGCGAATCTGAATCTCCAGAAGGCGAATGAGGAGTCTTTGAGGCAGACCGTATTCCTCGAGGTGCAGCAGGCGTATCTGACGCTCAGGGCGGCAGAGGAGGCGATCCCGACGGCAAAGCTCGGCGTGGAGCAGGCCCAGGAGAATCTGGACATCGCAAACGGGAGATACGCTGCGGGTGTCGGAAATCCGATTGAGGTGACGGATGCCGAGGTCTCCCTGGCGAATGCAAGGACCGCGTATATCCAGGCCCTTTATGCCGACAAGGTGGCGCAGGCGAACCTCGAAAAAGCGATGGGGCAACGATGAAAAAGCTTTTTTTCGCCGGCGCCGCTGTCATTGTCATCGCGGTGCTCGCCTTTGTCTTTCTCCGCAACGAACAAAAAGAGCCGCAATTCAAGACGGAAAAGGTGGTGCGGGGGGATATCGTGACGACTGTTACGGCTACGGGCGCCATGAATGCGGTGACGACGGTCCTCGTCGGCACGCAGGTTTCGGGGACGATCAAGTACCTCTTCGTCGATTTCAACTCATACGTGAAAAAGGGGCAGCTCATTGCGCAGATAGACCCGGCGCTCTTCGAAGAGCAGGTGCAGCAGCAGAAGGCGAACCTCCTCGCGGCAAAGGCGAACCTGGAGAAGTCCGAGGCGAGCCTCGTCGACGCGAAAAGGACGAGAGACAGGAACGCGGAGCTCTTTTCGAAGGGACTCATCGCGCGGAGCGATTTCGACACGGCGGACACCAATTATGAAACGGCAAAGGCACAGGTGAGCGCGTCGAAGGCCCAGGTGGCCCAGGCGGAAGCCGCGCTGAAGAACGCGCAGACGAACCTCGGGTATACGAAAATCCTCTCTCCCGTGGACGGAACAGTGGTTTCGAGAAATGTCGACGTGGGACAGACGGTGGCGGCGAGTTTCCAGACGCCGACCCTCTTCACGATCGCCCAGGACCTGACGAAGATGCAGATCGATACGAGCGTGGATGAGGCGGATATCGGGAAGATTCAGACCGGACAGGACGTGGACTTTACCGTGGACGCCTATCCCGATGTCACCTTCAAGGGGCGGGTGTCCCAGATCAGGATCGCGCCGATAACAGTGCAGAACGTCGTCACCTATGATGTCGTCGTGAAGGTGGATAATCCCGAACTGAAACTCAAGCCCGGCATGACTGCCAATGTATCGGTGATCGTCTCGGCCAAAAAAGATGTCCTGAAAATCCCGAACGCCGCTTTGCGGTTCAGACCTCCGGCCAAAGAGACTGCGCAGCCCGCGAAGAAACGGTCTGCCGGCCGGGACGGCGGCTCTGCCGTCTATACGCTTGCCGATGGGAAACCCAGACGAATACCCATAACGCCGGGAATAAGCGACGGCAACTTTACCGAGGTTGCAGGCGGGGATTTGAAAGAAGGGCAGGAAGTGATCGTCGAGGCCCTCGGAAAGCAGAAAGGTCAGGGCTCCAGACCTCCAGGCATGCATTTCTGATATGGCGCTCATCGAGGCAGTGGACATCACCAAGACGTACCGACTCGGCGAGATTGCGGTGAACGCGCTGAGCAACGTCTCGCTGAGCATCGAAAAAGGGGAGTTCATTGCGATCATGGGGCCTTCCGGGTCGGGCAAATCGACGTTCATGAATATCCTCGGGTGTCTCGACAGGCCCACGGAGGGAAAGTATATTCTCGAAGGGACCGACGTGGCCCGCATGGGAAGAGACGAGCTGGCAACGATACGCAACAAGAAGATAGGGTTCGTCTTCCAGGGGTTCAATCTCCTTCCGAGGACATCTGCGCTGGAAAACGTCGAGCTGCCCATGCTTTACGACGGGGTCCCGGCGAAGGAGAGACGACGGCATGCCTCCGAGGCCCTCGCGAGGGTGGGGCTCGCCGGCCGGGAACACCACCATCCGAACCAGCTTTCCGGCGGCCAGCAGCAGCGCGTCGCCATCGCGCGAGCGATGGTAAACAAGGCGCCGATTATCCTGGCCGACGAACCGACTGGAAACCTGGATACGAAGACGAGCGTTGAGATCATGGACCTCTTTGTGAGTCTGAACCAGGAATCGCAAATTACTGTCATCATTGTGACGCACGAGAAAGATATTGCCGAATACAGCAAAAGGCGAATATACTTTCGTGACGGGGTCGTCGTCGGGGATGAATCGGCCGGGCGCCATGATTAATATCCCGTCGATAATCAGCATATCCTTCAGGGCGCTGCGCGTGAACAAGATGCGTTCGGCCCTTACCATGCTCGGCATCATCATAGGTGTGGGTGCGGTCATCGCCATGATCGCGGTCGGCACGGCAGCAAGCAACAAGATATCCGAATTCATTTCGAGCATCGGGAGCAACATTCTGATGGTATTGCCGGGGTCCACGTCTGCCGGGGGGGTAAGGATGGGGGCCGGCACGCAGTCCACACTCACCCTCAGCGACGCCGAAGCGGTGCAGCGGGAATGTCCGGCGGTCGCACAGGTGGCGCCGGTGCTCAGCGGGGTCGCTCAGGTCGTCTACGGGAGCCAAAACTGGTCGACGGGCATTACCGGTACGACGCCGAACATGTTTACGGCCAGGGATTGGAAGATCGCCTCCGGCAGGGCCTTTATCGGTCAGGAAGTGAGAAGCGCCGCCAAGGTCTGTCTCCTCGGTCAGACCGTAGTCGACAATCTCTTCGGCGCGCTCGACCCGGTCGGGCAGGTCATCAGGATAAAGAATGTGCCGTTTACGGTCGTGGGAGTGCTTGAGGCCAAGGGACAGGACCCGGGAGGACATGATCAGGACGATGTGGTCTTCGTGCCTGTGACGACGGCCCAGAAGAAGCTTTTCGGCACGGCATTTCCGGGAATGATCCGCATCATGTACGTGCAGGCAAGGGGCATCGAGGATATGGACGCGGCCGAGCGGCAGATCACGGACCTTCTCAAGCAGAGGCACCATATCGGGCCGAATCAGGACAATGATTTCACGGTGAGGAACCTGACGCAGATACTGCAGGCAAGGGAGGAGTCGGCGAATATGATGACCATTCTGCTGGGCGCGATCGCCTCGGTCTCTCTCCTCGTGGGCGGCATCGGCATCATGAACATCATGCTCGTGTCCGTTACCGAACGGACACGGGAGATAGGGATTCGCATGGCCGTGGGGGCCAAGACCTGGGACATACGGCTTCAATTCATCATCGAAGCCCTCATCCTGTCGCTCATCGGCGGGGTATCGGGCATCGTCATCGGCGTCTCCGGGTCGAAGTTGCTGTCGGCCCTGGCGGGGTGGGACACGATTGTTTCTCCCTTTGCCATTATCCTGGCCTTTGGATTCGCGGGTTTCGTCGGGATATTTTTCGGTTTTTATCCTGCGTACAAGGCCTCGAACCTCAACCCCATAGATGCCCTCAGGTTCGAGTAAGCGATACCGGAGGGTGAATGCGGCGCGATGTCCTCTTTCAGAAGGAGGCGCAGTCGAATGACTCCTTGCCCAAATAGGCGGAAGCCTCCCTGACGACCTTGTTCACCGCCCTTCTTCCGAAGACCCCCACCGCAGCGTAATGCAGATCGAAGCTTGCGAGGTGTTTCAGGATATATTTCCATGAATAGAACTTCTTCATTCCCTTCATCGTTTCGAATTGCAGGGTTTCCGGCGTCATCTGTGCGGGTCTGAAGACGACGTGCTGCACGTTGTACCTGCTCCAATCGGTATGCAGAATCCTGCCCTTTTCTTTCATTTCATTGAAAAAGGGCGTCCCCGGAAGGGGCGTGAGGGCCACCATCTGTGTCGTGTCGATCCCGCAGCGTATCGCGAAATCAGCCGTTTTGCGTATCGTCTCGACATCATCGGTATCGGCCCCGAGCACGAACATTCCGTGAATATGAATGCCGAAGTCTTTCACGGTCCTGACACAATTCACGATATCGTCCGGCTCCTGCTTCTTATTGAATTCCACGAGCGTCCTGGGATTGATCGATTCGAACCCTATGTACAACGTGTGACAACCGGCATCGGCCATAAGTCGGAGGAGCTCCGGGTCGGTCGCGACGTCGGTCCTCACCTGCGCGGCCCAGGACGACGTCAGCTTCTCGGCGATCATCCCTCTCAGCAATTCTTTTGCCCTGCCCTTGTGTGCGGTAAAATTGTCGTCCACGAAAAACCGCGTGGACTTCGAGACCGCATCCACCTGCCTCAGGTCCCTCAGGCTCGCCTCGACCGACTTGAACCGGTACTTTCTTCCGAACATATGGATCACAGAGCAGAACTTGCAGTCAAAAGGGCATCCGCGCGATGTGGAAATGGAGTGGATATAGGAAGGCTTCCATTTATGCACAAGGGAAAAATCGGGCGTCGGCAGTTCGTCGAGTTCGCGTTCTTCGAGGTTCCTCCGCGGAGGCGTATGGACGATCCTTCCGTCCTTCTCCCTGTAAGACAATCCTGCGATATCCCTGAGTGAACTGCGGCCTTTTTCGATATGCTCCAGGAGTTCGGGAAGCGTGAGGTCTCCCTCCCCCCTCACGACGAAGTCGGAATGTTCCAGGGCTTCCTCCGGCAGGAACGTCGGATGGGCCCCTCCCATCACCACCGGTATGCCCCTCGTCCGCACCCTTTCCGCCGTCGTATATGCCCGCAGCGCCGTCGCCGTCAACGTCGAGATGCAGACGAGATCCGAGTCCTCGATGAAGGACCAGTCCGGGGGGGAAATGTCTTCAATGAAGGCCTTCACTTCGTATCCCCTCTCCTTCAGGAGTGTCGGAAGAAGGACCGTGCCTACCCGCGCAATCGTGAACCGGCTGAGCATCTGGAAACCCTGTCCGCCTGATTCGATGAATGAGATCTTCTTAAGGGTCATCGCCGTCCTTATGAGAGTGGACCCATGAATTCGCTTTCCCAGTATCCCTGGGTCATCGATTTGACGTCTCTGCCGTACTCCGTCATCTTTCTGCGGTACTCTGCATCCTCCAGGGCTTGTGCCGCGTTCTCGTCCATGGGTTTGGCGCCGAACTCGTTGATAAAGGTATAGGCCTTCTCGTAGTGGTCTCTGATGACGCAGGGAACGATCAGGTTCTCCACCTTGTCGGGAGGCTGGGTATAGCCGTAGCCGTTCTGCCAGCTGCGGATGGAGGAAAAGAAGGGGGACAGGAGCACGTCGTTGAGGGTTTTGTTCTCGCGGTAGACGTCGTACACGTTCGCTATGTAGTAGGGGAAGAACACGCAGGGGGAGATATTCCCGTTCCAGTCGATGTAAAAATACCCGCCGGCCCTTCCGGCGGAGATGCAGCCGACGGAATAAGGCCCCCCGTTCCAGAAATCGACCATAAAGAGATTATGCTTCTTGATGATCTCTTCTTCCTTCCGGAACATGGCAAGTCTCTGAGCGGACGTGAGCATCAGCTCCGTCGTGAAGCTGCGGCCTATCGGCATGTACTGGAATATCCATCCGTAGATTGCGCCTTCCTTGCTGAAGTAATTGTCGATGAACTCATCGGAGACGACGAGTTCGGCGTTGTGGCGGGTGGCGGTGACGCTCACGCCGAAGGGGACCCCCGCCTTGCGGAGGTTGTCCATCGCCTTCCGTATTCTCTTGTATACCCCTTTGCCGCGTCTCTCGTCCGTCTCCGCCTCAAACCCCTCCACGGAAATGGCAGGGGTGATATTGCCGAGGTCCGCCATCCTGCGGGCAACTTCTTCCGTGATCAGGGTGCTGTTCGTGTACATCATGAAATAATTGTCCCTGTTCTGCTCCAGGATATCGAAGAAGTTCTTGCCTTCACTCTGGTAGAGCAGGGGCTCTCCTCCGGAGATTACGGTGAAATAGGACCCCCAGAGCTCCGTCTTCTCGCGGATGATCCTGTTCACGACGCTGAAGGGAAGGGTCTCCGCGCTTCCCGAGGAGCTTGAGGCGTAACACCCCTTGCAAAGGAGGTTGCATTTCTTCGTTGGACTGATCGTGAGGAAGGCGGGGGGGTCAAACCCGTGACGCTTCGCAAAGTTTCGCGTAAGGTCCGACTCCTGCATCAGGACCCTGCCTGCGAAGTTGCTGATGATCTCCCTGGATACCTTCGGCGAGAGCCTGCCGTCCGCAATCGCCCTGTCGACCGAATGGAGCAGGTTTGTCAGCATCAGGCAGCGGCCCTCCTGCACGCGGGGCGGACGGTTCTCCCTGTTCAAGAGCACAAAATCCTTATAGAGTTCCCTCTCGGCCTTCCTGAGGACCACTTTCCTGACCGTGTTGCGCTGCAACAGAAAATTAAGGGCATCGGGAGGAACCCATTGCCACAATTTCTTGAGTGCCATTTCCTTCCTCCTTTTCCCGTACCGGCCTGCACGGGTTAAACGGACGAAATTGTTCGAGATAGTATCCCCAAAACGCCAACCGAGGGGGCGTGCAACAGTCAGGGCTTATTGCTTACTCATATCACGAAACCATCGGGGAGTCGACTGAACCGGTTCCCGGGGGGAGCCTCACGCCCGATCATCGTCCGCTGCACTGTCCCTGCGCCCGGCCGCCGACTGCGGGGAATAGACTCCGGGATTCCCTGCGCAGTAAAGAGGACAGATTCTATGCCGCGTACTCGTGCAATATTCCTCCATTTCGAAAAGGCTCGGCATGTACACATGTGGGTTTCTTTTGCAGGAAAGAAGATACGTTCCGCTTAGGGAAGGGCATCTCATGCTTCTTTTCTCTTGCGCCCACGAGGTTCGCATTTTGTTACCTCTTTTCCACATTATCACGTAAGAGACCCGGATGCTATCGGAGAAAGGAGAATTTTGTTGTAGGGTATTGCCTTACATGAGATGGTTGGCGTTCAGGATCTCCTTTCTGAAAGCGACTGAGAACGGACCTTCTTAGCAGCAGGGCGACGGCGATGCATGGAGCGAAATGATGCCGTCGGGCTTGTTCATTCCTCAAGGAAAAGCACTTTTACGTTGTTTAGAATTAGAAAAGACCTTGGCCATGAATCCGTGGATACCACGGCGAAATATGCTCGAAGCAGACAAGAGCAAATTTGAGGAGGGTTTATGTTGAAGTGGACAAAAGTACCGGCGAACCTTGCGAAAGAAGAAATAGAAGTAACAAGTCTTCATAGCTGCGGTTGATCCGGCAAATTTTCAACACGTGGCCGGTGACAAGGGTGCCGGCGGATAGCCCGTACAGCACTGAATTGATCTTCGCTTCGAGGGCCTTCATCCGTTTTTTCAGCAAGGACCTCCCCTCTTCCCGCGACCACACTGCCTTCGTCTTCTTCAAAGGTCTCTTTTGCAAGGTAAAGAGCGACCGCATAGAGCAGGTTTCCCGGCTGCCCGCAACCGGATAAAAGACTGCGCAGGCATAGTCCGCCTTCTTTTCGAGCTCCCTTTCGAACGCGCACGGTAGATCCTTTATGAGAAAAAGTGACGGGGTGTTCACTGCTTCAGGCCTCAGCCTTATCCTCGCCGGGTAAGGTATAATACGAGGTATGCGCCTGGTTCCGATGATCTCCAGGTGCCCCTGTCAGACGTTATCTGGGCGCTGGCCATGATGAGTTTGGTGCTGATGCTTTAGTGGCGGGTGTCTTTCTTACGGAGCTCGGCGAGTCTCGATTCAGCCTCCCGCATCTCTGTCCATCAAAAAGAAGAGCCTTCCCTTTTTTGGTCTCACCATTGCCGCAGGAAGGGTCTTGTCGAACCCCGAGCGTAACTTCTTCATCACCGTTCTCTTGCGCTTTCCGCACGCGAGGAAAAAGACGTTCAGGGCATTGTTGAGAACGGAGAAGGTGAGCGTGACCCTGTCGTGCAGCGCCGGCCCCATCGTCACCGGAGCGGCGAGACGTTCCCTTTCCCTCAGAACCGCTGTGCCGGGGAAAAGCGAAGCCGTATGGCCGTCCTCTCCGATTCCGAGGAGGATGAGATCGAACTCGGGGACGCCGCCTTCCGCAAGCCCGAAGAAGCGCTTCAGCTCTTCTTCGTATTCCTCCGCAGCGACGCGCGCCGATAGATCGGCGGCAGGCACGGGGTGGATATTTTCCGGAGGGATGGCCACTTTGTCCACGAGCGTTTCCCGTATCATCCCGAAGTTGTTGTCAGGGCTGTCAGAGGGAACACAGCGCTCGTCGGCGACAAAGAGATGCGTCCTGTCCCAGGGGAGCCTCCCGGCGGTCGAGAGATGACGGTAGAAACCGACAGGCGTTTTTCCCCCCGAAAGCGCCGAGGAAAACCGGCCCTTCTTCCCTATGGCTTCGGAGGCGATGTCCCTCCAGCGCTCAGTCAGGAACTGCCAGATCTCATCGATCTTTTCGAAGACCAGATACTCGTCCGTGCTGTTCTTCATTCGGTCAGCCAGCAGCGGCCATCGTTTTGGAGGAGCAGGTCGGACTCGACAGGCCCCCACGAGCCCGCACGATAGTTCGGAAAATCGGAAGAAGGGATGTCCTCCCACCTGGCGATCAGGGGATCGAGTGCCTCCCATGTTGCCTCTATGCCATCCTGTCTTGCGAAGAGGGTGAGATCTCCTCTCATGCAGTCGATAAGGAGCCGTTCATAGGCGGGGTGCATCTTGGACTTGAAAGTGTCCTGATAGCTGAAGGTCATCGTCACCGGATAGATCTTGTCTATCGCTTGCGGATACTTGACTCCGAACCGGAGATAGATCTTTTCCTCCGGCTGGATCGCGAGTGCGAGGGCATTCGGTTCGAGGGCGTCGCAGGTCCTTCCGAAGAGCCTCAGGGGAGGTTGCTTGAACTGGATCCATATCTCCGTTACGCGGCGGGCAAGACGTTTTCCGGTACGGACGTAAAACGGGACCCCGGCCCACCTCCAGTTGGCGATGAAGAATTTGCCGGCGAAAAAGGTGGGTGTCAGAGAATCCCCGGCGACCCCCTTCTCTTCCCTGTATCCCGCCGCGGGAACGCCGTGAATCCGCCCCGGCGCGTATTGCCCGCGCACCATAAACCTGTCGATATCCCCATCGCTCATAGGACGGATCGCGCGGAAGACCTTGTCCTTTTCCTCTCTGATGAACTCTGCTTCAAACCCTATGGGCGGTTCCATGGCGATGAGTGCAATAAGCTGCATGATGTGGTTCTGCACGATGTCCCTCACCACGCCTGTCTCCTCGTAAAAAACGCCCCGTTGTTCGATTCCGATATCCTCGGCGACCGTGATCTGGACGTTGTCGATATACTGGCTGTTCCAGAGATGTTCAAAGAGCGAATTCGAAAAACGGAAAAAGATGATATTCTGCACGGTCTCCTTGCCGAGGTAGTGGTCGATGCGGTAAATCTGGTGCTCATCGAAGGCCCCTGTCAGGAGCGTATTCAGTTCGACGGCTGAAGCGCGATCATAGCCGAAGGGCTTTTCGACGATCATCTTTCTTCTGTATGCCCCCTTGCAGAGGTTGTGCTCCTTCAGTTTTTCGACCACGGTCGGCATCATCTGGCTCGGTATTGCCATATAGTAGAGAACGTTTTTGTCGCCTTTTTGGGAAGGCAGAGAGATCTCCGCCAATTTTTTCTCGAGTCTATCGTACGTTTCATCTTCTTCGAAAGCGCCCGAGAGAAAAAAGAGATGACTGCTGAACTGGTCCCACCCGGCCTCGTCAAAGGGTTCATCACCGAACTGCCTGACGGCGTCTTTCATCATTGCCCGGAATTGCTCGTCCTCCATCCTCGACCTTCCGCACCCAAGGATCGAAAAACCCGCCGTAAGTTCGTTTTCGCTGTAAAGATGAAAAAGAGCGGGGAGGAGTTTCCTTCTGCTGAGATCCCCGCTCCCGCCAAAGATAACCATGACGAAGGGGTCGATCATGTACGGCGGGCCGGGGATATCGCAGGTCCTGATGAATTTACTGAAAACGGCTCCGTTTTCGTTGTCCACGGCCGTCATTCACCTTCTTTCTTCACGTCATGGCCCCCGAACTGCCCTCTGAGGGCGGCGATCGCCTTCGCGCTGAAAGACTCTTCCTGGCGGGAACGGAACCTCTGGAAGAGCGACAGCGTAATGGCCGGCGCCGGAACGGAGTTCTCGATCGCCTCCATTACCGACCATCTGCCTTCCCCGGTGTCCGTTACGTACCCTTTGACTGAAGCCAGGGAAGGGTCCTGCCGGAAGATATTCACCGAGAGGTCGAGAAGCCATGAGCGCACCACGCTCCCGTGCCTCCAGACTTCGCATATCTTCCGGAGGTCGAGAGCGAAGTCCTTCTTCGCATGCATGATCTCAAACCCTTCGGCGTAGGCCTCCAGCATGCCGTATTCAATCCCGTTGTGGACCATCTTCACGAAATGCCCCGCGCCGTTCGGACCTACGCGGGCATACCCGCCTTCAGGGGCAAGATCCTTCAGAACCGGGGTGACCTTCCTGAAGACTTCGTCTTCGCCTCCGACCATGAGGCAATAGCCTTCCTTCAATCCCCATATCCCTCCGCTCGTGCCTGCATCGAGGAAGGAAATTCCCTCCGCCTTCAGGATTCCGGCCCGCTCGATGGAGTCCTTGTAAAAAGAGTTGCCGCCGTCCACGAGTATGTCGCCCTTCGTGAGGAGGGAGCGCATCGCCTCGATAACCTCTCCGGTAACACGCCCGGCCGGCACCATCAGCCAGACGACACGCGGCAGATTGAGTTTTTCGGCCAGTTCCTCCAAAGAGGCAGCGACCCGCGCCCCGCTTTTCTCCGCCTCTTCCCTTGCTTCTTTTGCCGGATCGAAGGCGACGATCTCATGTCCCGCCCTGATGAGGCGTTTCACCATGTTTCCGCCCATCTTCCCGAGACCGACAAACCCTATTTTCATTCCTTCCCTCTCTTTCCTCTTTCTGAGGTTTCCGCACGGAAAGTCTCTCTTGCGAGGCACTTCGAAAAGTCACCACGCTGCATACTAAAAGCCTAGCAGAAGTTTCGCGACCTGTCCACAGAATGAAGATCTCTGCCGTATCTCAGTTCGGCGGCGCATTCCGGGAAGATCTGCTTGACTTTCTCGAATTCTCTGCTAATTTTTAATAAAGGACCGGATGGAGAAGAAAGCATCCAGGGTCTTTCCTGCGTACGGGAACCCATGTCGGGACGTCACCCTTTCGCGCCCTGAGGAAAGAGAGTACGCCCTGGAATTTCTAGGGGAAAGACGAGTTGCATATGAGGGAGGAATTTCATGAGCGATACCGTGCCGGCGCATGGAAACAGAGACGAAACAGGACGGGAAAGGGAAGATGATTCCGTCACGAGGAGGAAGTTTTTCAAGGTCGTCATCGGGGTCACCGCCTTCCTCAACGGTCTGATTCTGGGAATCCCCTTTCTGAGGGCGATAATAAATCCTGCGCCGTTGCAGAAGCTTTCCTATACGGAAGTGGGCGATATCGGCTCGCTGCCGATAGGAGAGCCGCAGGACATGAATTTTGCGATGCGTTCGGGAGATGCGTACCGCCACGAAGAAGTCATCCATTCGGTCTGGGTCGTGAAACATTCGCCGGCGGAGGTGACTGTCTTTTCGCCGATCTGTACGCATCTCGGATGTCATTATAAATGGAACCCCCAGGCGGGACATTTCGAGTGTCCCTGCCACGGGAGTGTCTTCACGATTACCGGCAAGGTGATCGGAGGCCCTGCGCCGCGGCCCCTCGACACCCTTCCTCACAAGCTCGAAAAGGGGAAACTCTTCGTCGAATGGGAGCGCTTCAAAGTCGGTGTATCGGAAAAGGTGCGCGCATAGGAGGGCACATGCGGGGCTTATGGAAATGGTTTGCGGACAGGTGGCCGTTTTACCCGCTCAGAGACCTCCTCTTGAAAGAAGAGATCCCCGGCGGCGCGAGCTTTGCCTACACACTCGGCAGTTCGGTGCTCATGATTTTTACCCTTCAGATAGCCTCGGGAATCCTCCAGCTCTTTTATTATGTCCCCACCACGGACCATGCGTATGACAGTGTGAGTTATCTGCGGACCGAGGTGCCCTTCGGCTGGCTCGTCCACAATATGCACTACTGGGGCGCACAGGCTATGGTGTTGGTGGTGGTCCTGCACATGTTACGTGTGTATATATGGGGGGCCTACAAGAAGACGCCCCTGACGTGGTTCATCGGCGTCGCCCTGATCTTTATCACGATGGCGATGAGTTTCACCGGTGCGCCCCTGATATGGGATCAGGCAGGCTATTGGGCCGGTGAGGTCGGCAGCAGCATCGCCGGAGAGGTGCCGCTGATCGGAGGCATCCAGAAGATCATCCTCCGGGGAGGCGAAACCATGGGACAGCTGGCCCTTTCCCGGTTTTTCGCCTTCCATATCTGGGTTTTTGCTCCGCTTCTGGCGCTTCTGATCGGCGCGCACATAGCGGCATTCCGGACCTCAGGAGTCGGCGGCCCGTGGGTCGAGGAAAAGAGAAAGCGGACCGGCCCGTTCTGGCCCGACCAGGCATTCAAGGATCTCGTCACCGCGACGGTCGTATTTCTCGGACTGATAACGCTTTCCGTATTCTTTCCCGTCTCTTTTACCGGCGCCGCAGATACGTTGAACACTTCCTATATACCGAAGCCCGAATGGAACTTTCTCTTCCTGTATCAAGCCCTCAAATACTTCAAGGGACCCTGGGAGCCGATCGGCGCCGCAGGGGTGCCCGCGGCATTCATCATCCTTCTGCTCGCTGTCCCGGTCATCGACAGATACCCCGAGAGAAACCCCTTCAGGCGCCCTATTGCGATGGCATGCCTCGCTGCTTACGTGGGCGTGCTCGCGGTACTGAGCATTATCGGCTATCTGAGCCCCGGCCTGGCCCAGATGCCGGTGATTGCTCCGGGATCCCCTCCCCGACAATCTTCTTCCTATCTTATGAGTGTCGCGCAGGGTGCTCCGGTCCCGACCGGAGTTGTGCCTCACACCAGCAATGCAAGAAAACCTCAGGAACATGGTCGGGGAGGCGAAGCAGACCGGGCCGGGAAGGCAGGACAGAGGGGCGCCCCTCCGGGTTCGCAAAGCCTGCCTTCCGAAGAAAAGGCCCTCGAAGAGACGACCGGCAGGGCTGCATTTATCATAGGCAGCGCCGAGAACGGCGCAGATTTATACGAGGAAGAATGTGTCTCCTGTCACGGCCCCGGAGGGAAAGACGGCGTGCCGAATCCGGGATCGGAGGACGGGACTGTGCCCCCTCTCAACCCGATCGATCGGAAGTTGTACGATAAGGACCCGAAGATCTTTGCCGGGAATATAGACAAGATAATCCAGCACGGGTCAGTGCCGGAAGGGCCGCACCCCGCTCTCCGTATGCCCGCGTGGGGAGATTCGCGTTCCCTGACCCAACAGAAGATCGCAAACCTGGAGGCGTATATTCTGAAACTGAACGGCGTGAACCGTGCTCAACTCGTGCATCCCGGCATGCAGCCGAAGAGTTTCCTTCTTCTCGTGGGAATCGTTTACATTCTGACGCTCCTTTTGCTCGGCGGACTCCGGAGCAAGAGATCAAGGAAAGCGGACAGTCACGAGGAATGACGGAGAAGGCCTTCATCTTTGGGGAGGTGAAATGCCGGATATGAATACTGTGCAGACGATTGAGCTCTGGCCTCTGGGGATATATTTACTCATTGCCTTGATAATAGTGGCCGGGATGATCGGGCTCTCCTACGTTCTTGGGCAGCGTCACACGGGGAGGGCCATGGGCGAGCCCTATGAATCGGGGATGGTGACCACGGGGGCCGCGCACGTGCGCTTCGATGTCAAGTTCTACCTCATCGCCATGTTCTTTGTGATCTTCGACCTGGAAGCCGTCTTTATCTTTGCCTGGGCGGTGGCAGTGAGGGAGGCCGGCTGGGCCGGGTATATCGAGATTCTTGTGTTTATCGGGGTCCTCGTGGCTGCGCTGCTTTATCTGTGGCGTCTCGGCGCACTGGAATGGGGAACCTCTGCACGGAACAAAGGGATGTCGGAAAGGAGGAACTATTAAAGGAGGAACTATTAAGTGAAAGAGCCGGAGAACCGGAGGCATTCTCCTTCGATCGCGCCCGGCGCAGGCTCCGCAGAAGAGGCGGTCGGCAGGAGCGTGCTGCTTGCGCAGATCGAAGACCTTGTGGCATGGAGCCGCAAGAACTCGATCTGGCCCTTCAACTTCGGCCTTTCGTGCTGTTTTGTAGAGATGGCAACGAGCATCACAAGCAAGTATGACATTGCGCGTTTCGGGGCCGAGGTTGTCAGGGGTACTCCCCGCGAAGCGGATCTGATGGTGATAGCCGGCACAGTATTCATCAAGATGGCCCCCGTGATCAAGAGGCTCTACGACCAGATGATGGAGCCGAGATGGGTGATCTCGATGGGCTCGTGCGCCAATTCGGGCGGCATGTATGACATCTACAGCGTCGTCCAGGGTGTCGATAAATTTCTTCCCGTCGACGTATACGTGCCCGGCTGCCCGCCCAGGCCGGACGCCTTTGTCGAAGGGCTCCTCCTGTTGCGGGAAGCGGTGGGGCAGGAGAAACGTCCCCTCAGCTGGGTGATGGGTCCCCAGGGCGTACTGAAACCCGAAAGGCCCTCGATGCGTGACCTGAAAATGGACGGGAGGGCGAAGGCCACGCTTCTACCTTCCCCGGACGAGGTTTGATTTATCCGATGAGCGGACGGGCAATAACGGAAGAACTGAAAGGCAGGTTCGGGGAGGAAACAGTGAGCGTGCAGACGACGTGCGACGGGGTGCCGACCCTCTGGGTCCCGCGAGAGAGTCTTTGCGAAATCCTTGCATACCTGAAGACGGAAACGGAAGAGCCCTATCGCACACTCTACGATCTCACCGCGATAGACGAGCGTGTACGGTCCCGCCGGGAGGGACAGCCGGAGAGCGATTTTACCGTCGTGTATCACCTTCTTTCCTACGCGCGCAATGAAGATCTGCGCATCAAAGTCGCCCTGAGGGAAAGGGCCCTCTCTCTGCCTACCACGACAACGATCTGGCCCAACGCCAACTGGTACGAGCGGGAGGTATGGGACATGTTCGGCATTGCCTTTGAGGGCCATCCTCATCTCAGACGGATCCTCATGCCTCCCACGTGGGAAGGCCATCCCCTCAGGAAAGATCACCCTGCCCGGGCAACCGAGATGGGGCCGTACCAGCTCCCGGAAGAGAAGGAAGTGAGGGAGCAGATGGCGCTCCAGTTCCGGCCCGAGGAGTGGGGCATGAAAAGGAGCCGCGAGGATACGGATCTTATGTTCCTGAATCTCGGGCCCCAGCATCCCGGTACCCATGGGTTACTGCGCGTCATCCTTGAACTGGACGGTGAAGAGATCGTAGATGCGGTGCTCGACATCGGCTACCATCACCGCGCCGCAGAAAAGATGGGGGAGAGGCAATCCTGGCACACCTTCATTCCCTATACCGATCGTATCGACTATATGTCCGGAGTAACGAACAATTTCCCCTATGTGCTGGCTGTCGAAAAACTGGGGGGGATCGAGGTCCCCGACAGGGCAAAGGTGATCCGCATCATGATGGCTGAATTGTTCAGGATCATCAGCCACCTGGTGTTTTTCGGGACTTTTGCCCAGGACGTAGGGGCCCTTTCCCCGGTTTTTTTCACCTTCAACGACAGGGAAAAGGCTTTTTCGATTGTCGAGGCGATATGCGGCGGAAGAATGCATCCGGAGTGGTTCCGGATCGGCGGTGTGGCACAAGACCTTCCGAAGGGCTGGGACGGAATGATCCGCGACTTCCTGAAATACATGCCTCCGAGGCTCGGGGAGTATGAGAGAATGGTGATGAAGAACAGGATCTTCAAGGCACGCACGAAAAGCATCGGCGCGTTCACGTTTGATGACGCGATGGACTGGGGTGTGACCGGTCCGGGCCTGCGCGCCTGCGGGTTCGAATGGGACTTCCGGAAGAAGAGACCCTATGGGGGATACGACCAGTTCGAATTCGATATTCCGACCGCGCAAAACGGTGACTGCTACGACAGGTGCGCGGTACGCATGGAAGAGATGCGACAGAGCCTTCGGATCATCGAACAGTGTCTGAACAACATGCCCGCGGGCTCATACAAATCGTACCATCACCTGACGACTCCTCCGTTGAAGGAAAGAACGATGTACGACATCGAGACACTCATCACGCATTTTCTGAACGTAAGCTGGGGACCGGTCATACCTGCGGGCGAGGCCGTGTTTGGCACGGAAGCGGCAAAGGGCAACAACAGCTACTACCTGATCAGCGACGGCAGCGCCGTGCCCTATCGCGTGCGCATCCGCACGCCCTCCTTCGCCCACCTCCAGATGGTCCCTTTTATCAGCAGGGGCTTCATGGTCCCCGACCTGCTGGCGATAATAGGGAGCATCGATTACGTCCTGGCGGATGTGGACCGGTGACGGGAAAAGGCAAAAGGGGAAAAGGTTAAAAGGAAAAGAAGCCGCAGGCTTTCGTCGAGAGGACTATGCTGACTGAAGGAGAGAGAAGGGAGATCGAGGAGGAGATCGCAAAGAGCGAACGGAAACGAGCTGCTTCGGTCGAGGTGCTGAAGATTGTGCAGAAGCGCCGGGGCTGGGTGCCGGATGACCTGGATGAGCTTGCAGCGACCCTTGACATGACGCCTGACGAGCTTGACGCCGTGGCGACATTCTACAGCCTTGTCTTCAGAAAGCCTGTGGGCAGGCACGTGATCCTGATCTGCGATTCCGTAAGCTGCTGGGTGATGGAGTATGAAAGTATGCGCGAGCATCTTAGCGAGCGCCTCGGTATCGGCATGGGGGGGACGAGCACCGACGGTATGTTCACCCTCCTGCCCGTAGCGTGCCTCGGGGCGTGCGACCGCGCTCCGGTTATGATGGTGGATGAAGTCCTCTATACAAACCTGACAACGGAGAAAATAGACGGAATACTCGAAGCATACCGCAGAGGGAATATGTGATGGAGCGGCCCCTTACGGAAAACATCAGGTCCGACGGACAGCCCGTCGGAATCGAGGAGTACGAGAAACTCGGCGGCTACCAGGCGACGCGTAAAGCCCTGGGGGGCATGTCGCCCCAGGAGATAACCGCTGCCGTGAAGAACGCGGACCTTCGCGGTCGGGGTGGGGCAGGCTTCCCTACGGGAATCAAATGGAGCTTTATACCCATGGGGGACGCTGCGCGACATCCGAAATACCTTGTTTGTAATGCCGATGAGATGGAGCCGGGCACGTTCAAGGACCGTCTCCTCCTCGAAGGCAATCCGCATCAGCTCATCGAAGGCATGATCGTAAGCGGCTATGCCCTGGAAGCAGACTTAGCCTACATCTTTCTGAGGGCTGAGTATACGCTCGCTGCAAAACGCCTGGGACAGGCGATTGCGGAAGCCTATGCAAAGGGATATCTCGGCAGGCGTATTCTCGGGTCGGACTACAGCCTCGACCTCCGTCTTCACTTGAGCGCGGGGCGTTACATATGCGGTGAGGAGACGGCGCTCCTGAATGCCCTCGAGGGCAAGAGGGCCATACCCAGGGCAAAACCCCCTCACCCCCAGACGAGCGGTCTCTGGGGAAAACCTACGATTGTAAACAACGTCGAGACGCTCTCTAACGTACCTCACATCGTCGACCGCGGAGCGGAATGGTTTAAAAGCCTCAGCCATACCGACTGCGGGGGCACAAAGATATACGGGGTGAGTGGAAGGGTGAAGAGGCCTGGTCTCTGGGAACTGCCGATGGGCACCCCCGCGCGTGAAATCATCGACCTGCATGCAGGCGGCATGAGGAACGGATACGGGTTCAGGGGAGTAATCCCGGGCGGTGCCTCTACGGAGTTCCTTCTTGAGGAGCACCTCGACGTGAGGATGGATTTCGATTCGCTCCCGAAAGCAGGCAGCAGGCTGGGGACGGGCACCATGATTGTTCTCGATGACAAGACCTGCCCTGTTGGTATGGTCCTCAGTCTTGAGACCTTTTTTGCGAGGGAGTCCTGCGGATGGTGTACCCCGTGCCGCGAGGGGCTGCGCTGGGTCGTCCAGATCATCGATGCCATCGAAAAAGGGGAAGGGGCGGGGGAGGACCTCGATATCCTTGAGGGGCAGTGCAGGCTCCTCGCTCCCGGACATACATTCTGCGCGCTCGCTCCGGGTGCCGTGGAGCCCCTTCAGAGCGCACTGAAATACTTCAGGGAAGATTTTGAGCGTCATATCAAGGAGAAAGGATGCCCGTGGAGGTAGCACGAGAAAAAGAACCAAAAGGCAAATTAGTGAAAAGGTGAGAAGGTGAATGAAAGAACAAATAAATAAACAGATGAGAACAGGCGAACAGATGAATTCTCATGGTGAGAAAAAAGGATGGCGACAATATACATAGACAACAAACCCTATGTAGTGAAGGATGGCCAGAACCTCCTCCACGCCTGCCTTTCTCTCGGCTTTGATCTTCCCTACTTCTGTTGGCATCCTGCGATGCATTCGGTCGGCGCCTGCCGCCAGTGCGCGGTAAAGCAGTTCAGGGACGAAAAGGACACAAAAGGGAAGATCGTGATGTCTTGCATGACCCCTGCGGCAGAAGGCACGCGCATTTCGATTGACGACCCCGAGGCGATGGAGTTCCGCGCGAGCGTCATCGAATGGCTCATGCTCAGCCATCCCCATGACTGTCCCGTCTGCGATGAAGGAGGGGAGTGCCATCTCCAGGACATGACGGTGATGACGGGTCACAACTACCGGAGGACGCGCTTCCCGAAGCGGACCCACAGAAACCAGGACCTCGGCCCTTTCATAAACCATGAGATGAACAGGTGTATCCAGTGTTATCGGTGCGTGCGTTTCTATTGTGACTATGCGCAGGGACGCGACTTCAATGTCTTTGCCTGCCATCACGCAGTCTATTTCGGCAGACACAGGGACGGCGTGCTCGAAAGCGAGTTCAGCGGGAACCTGATAGAGATATGCCCGACAGGTGTTTTTACGGACAAAGCCCTGAAGCGGCATTACACGAGGAAATGGGACCTCCAGACAGCGCCCTCCGTCTGCGTGCACTGCGGACTGGGGTGTAACACCATCCCGGGTGAACGCTACGGCGCCCTTCGAAGGATCCTGAACAGGTATAACGGAGAAGTGAACGGCTACTTCCTCTGCGACCGCGGCAGGTTCGGCTATGAATTCGTGAACAGTGGACAGCGCGTCCGCACGCCGTTGATGAAGAACAACGAAACCGGTGCACTCGAACCTGCGACGAAAGGCGACGTGATCGAACGTCTCTCCCATATTCTCTATTTCGGCGCCAACGTGATCGGCATAGGCTCTGCACGGGCCTCCCTCGAAGCGAACTTTGCACTCAGGGCGCTCGTGGGCCCGGATCGTTTTTTCGTTTTCGACGAGACAAGGCGTCGGCTTATGGCGACGATGATAGGGATCCTGAAAAGCGGACCTGCGCGGACCCCTTCCATGAAGGACGTCGCTTCCTCAGACGCTGTCTTTATCCTCGGCGAGGATGTCGCGAATACGGCGCCGATGCTTGCCCTTGCCCTTAGGCAGGCCGCGAGGCAAAGGCCGATGCAGGATGTCGCGAAACTGAAGATACCTCTGTGGGACGACACCGCAGTTCGTGAGGTTATTCAGGGAGAAAAGGGACCTTTTTTTATCGCCGCACCGCACGCTACAAAGCTCGATGACGTCGCCACGGAGACATACCATGCGGCAGGCGAGGATATAGCGCGCCTTGGTTTTGCCGTGGCCCATGAACTCGATCCGGCGGCTCCGCCGGTTCCCGACCTGAAAGAAGAAGCACTCCTGCTTGCGCGGCGCATCGCGCTCTTCCTGAAAGGTGCAAGACGGCCGCTCGTCGTCTCGGGCATGAGCGGCACGAGTGATTCGTTGCTCCGTGCGGCGGGAAACGTCGCATGGGCCCTTTGTAAGACCGGCCATGATGCCGCCTTGTGCTTTACGACTGACGAGTGCAACAGCCTTGGACTGGGTCTGCTGGCGGACCTTGGGGACGGCTACGTATCAGACATCGGGAAGGCCTTTGCTCTTGCCGAAAAAGGAAAGCTCGATGCAATCATCATCCTTGAAAACGACCTTTTCCTCAGGGAGGACATCTCCAGGGTTGAGCGGTTCCTCGAAGGGTGCGGGCACGTCATCGTGATAGATCACCTTTTCAGCAGGACGACCGGGAAGGCTGATATCGTGCTTCCCGCGGGTACTTTTGCCGAATCGGACGGGACCTTTGTGAACAACGAAGGGCGTGCCCAGCGCTGCTTCCAGGTCTTCGTTCCCGAGGGCGATATACAGGAAAGCTGGCGATGGGTGAGAGACGCCCTGAACGCTGCCCGGCGCCCCATTCAATGGAGAACCTTTGACGATGTCGTTGCTGCCATGGCCGGGGAGATGCAGCAGTTCGAGGCCGTCGCAGAGATCGCACCTCCTGCGGGATTTCGCATAGCAGGGCAGAAGATCCCGAGGCAACCCCATCGATACAGCGGGCGCACCGCGATGCACGCACAGATAGACGTGCATGAGCCGAAGCCCCCTGACGACGCCGATACCCCTCTTGCATACTCAATGGAGGGGTTTGAGGGAATTCCACCTTCGGCCCTCGTACCCCGCTTCTGGGCGCCGGGCTGGAACTCCGTCCAGTCCGTGAACAAATTCCAGGAGGAAGTGGGAGGTCCGCTCCGGGGCGACGACCCGGGGAAGAGACTGATCGAACCCACAGGAGGAAAGGAAGTCCCGTATTTTCACGAGGTGCCCGGCGCCTTTGTACCCCGAAAGGGCGAACTGCTCATTGTTCCCCTGTACCACATCTTCGGCTCTGAGGAACTGAGTGTCCTGTCCCCCGGGATCGCGGGGATGGCACCTCACCCGTATCTGGCGCTCAACCCTTTTGATGCGGAGGGGCTCGGAATGAACGCTGGCGACGAGGGAGAGGTCGTCATTTCGGGAAATACATACCGTCTTCCCATTACCCTTATGGCGTCGTTGCCGCAAGGCGTCGCAGGCCTCCCTTCAGGCTTGCCGGGCCTGCGGGGCATCGTCTTTCCCGCTTGGGCGAAGACAGGCAGGGCGACATGACGAACGGGATCATCTGGAAACTCATAATCGTGGTCGGCGTCCTTGTCGTCACCCTTACCATCGCAGGGGGGCTCATATGGGTGGAACGAAGACTCCTCGCCCTCTGGCAGGACCGTTACGGACCGAACCGGGTAGGTCCTTTCGGGTTGCTCCAGGTGCTTGCCGACATGGTGAAGGTCATGACCAAGGAAGACTGGCTACCGCCGTTTGCGGACAAGGCGGTATTCATTATCGCCCCCGCAATCATCGTGCTTACGGTCCTTGCCGCATTTGCGGTGATCCCCTTTGCCCCGGGAGTCGAAGTCGTGGAGCTCAATATCAGCCTGCTCTTCTTCCTTGCCATGTCTTCCCTTGGGGTTTACAGCGTTGCATTTGCCGGATGGGCGTCCGACAGCAAGTACTCCCTTCTCGGCGGCCTCCGCGCTGCGGCCCAGATGCTGAGCTATGAAGTTTTCATGGGGCTTTCCCTCATGGGGGTGGTGATGATGGCGGGCTCCTTCAACCTTGTCAAGATCGTGGAGACGCAGAGGGAAATGTGGTACTGCATACCTCAATGCATCGGTTTCGTCGTCTTTCTTATCGCCGGCGTTGCGGAAACCAGGCGGCTGCCTTTCGATCTGCCGGAGGCCGAAAGCGAGCTCGTGGCAGGGTTTCATTCGGAATACTCGGGAATGAAATTCGGCATGTTCTTCGTCGGGGAGTATCTTGGTATAACCCTCGTTTCCGCATTGACCGTGACGCTCTTTTTCGGAGGGTGGCTTGGGCCCGTGCTTCCGCCTCTCGTCTGGTTTACGATCAAGACATTCATCATGATCGCATTTTTCGTCCTGCTCAGGGCGTCCCTGCCGAGACCCCGGTATGACCAGCTCATGGCGTATGGGTGGAAGGTGCTGCTGCCCTTTTCGCTCCTCAATATTGTGGTGACAGGAGGAATTTTACTTGCGGCGGCGAACTAAAGGGAGATCAGTCATGAGACAAGATCATGTTTAGCATTCTGCGGACGCTGTGGGCCGTTTTCCTTCATGCCTTCAGGAAGAGGGTGACCGTACTCTATCCCGAAGTCAAGCCGCATATACCGCCCCGGTGGAGGGGACGGATCATCCTTTCGCGTGACCCCGACGGCGAGGAACGCTGCGTGGCGTGCTATCTGTGTGCGGTCGCCTGTCCCGTCGACTGCATTTCACTCCAGGCAGCTGAGGATGAATATGGACGAAGATACCCCGAGTTTTTCCGGATAAATTTCTCGCGATGCATCTTCTGCGGCTTCTGCGAAGAAGCGTGTCCTACGTATGCAATTCAGCTGACGACGGACTTTGAGATGGGGGAGTACGTAAGACAGAACCTCGTATACGAAAAGGAGCATCTCCTGATAAGTGGTGAGGGCAAGTATCCGGGGTATAATTTCTATCGTGCGGCGGGACTCTCTATCAAGGGCAAGGGCAAGGGAGAAGCACTGAACGAAGAGCCGCCCGTGGACGTGAAGGACCTGATGCCATGAAAACGGGAGCGAAGGGCACGGCGCAGGGGGCAGGGAGGTAAAGCATGAACGCGCCATTCTACATAGCGGCAGTCGTCGCCTTTCTCTCGACGTTTATGGTGGTCACGCGGAGAAATGCGGTGCACGCGCTTCTTTACCTGGTCGTTTCCCTGTTGTCGGTGGCGCTCGTATTTTTTCTCCTCGGCGCTCCCTTCGTCGCCGCGCTCGAGGTGATCATCTATGCCGGGGCCATCATGGTGCTTTTCGTCTTCGTGATCATGATGCTGAATATCGGCCGTCAGACCGCAGAACAGGAAAGAGAGTGGCTGAATCCCGAGATCTGGCTCGGACCGGCGGTGCTGACCCTTGTCCTCGCAGGGGAGTTGATCTATGTCCTCAGCCGGATGCACGGGAGGGCGTACGCCCTGTCCGTCGTTTCGCCCAAACAGGTGGGCATCGCCCTTCTCGGACCCTATGTGCTGGGCGTCGAACTCGCCTCGATGCTCCTCCTGGCGG
The DNA here is from genome assembly GCA_023475105.1 of Nitrospirota bacterium. Lineage (GTDB taxonomy): Bacteria > Nitrospirota > Thermodesulfovibrionia > Thermodesulfovibrionales > UBA9159 > JAMCWJ01. Next base: position 8,365 of record JAMCWJ010000087.1, on the reverse strand, counting down.
GCCTCGTCGGTGCATTCCACCTCGGGAGGCGTGAAGGAACGGGAGGAGAAAGACGACCATGATTTCACAGGTCCCCTTTGAGCACGGTCTTATCCTGGCAGGCGCGCTCTTTGCCCTCGGCCTGATCGGTGTGATGGTGCGCCGCAATATCATCTTCATCCTCCTTTCGATAGAGGTGATGCTGAACGCCTCGGGGTTGGCCTTCGTCGTTTCCGGTTCGCGCTGGGGCCAGCCGGACGGCCAGATTATGTTCATCTTCATTCTTGCCATGGCAGCGGCAGAGGTATCGGTAGGACTTGCGCTGGTCATCAGGCTCTATCACCTGTATCAATCGCTCGATGCCGACCGTGCAAGCAGGATGAGAGGGTAACATGCGTACACTCCTCTGGCTCATACCCGCGTTGCCTTTCGCGGGATTTTTCGTCCTCGCAGTCTTTGGGGCCCGGCTCCGGGAAAAGGGTGTGGCGGCCATCGGGGCCGGTTCCGTCGGAGTCTCTGCGGTGCTTGCCATACTCGCGGGAATAAGCTTTATCACCTCACCTCCGCCGGGCGGCTCCTGGACGCAGACCCTCTGGACGTGGATCGGAGTGGACGGGTTCAGACCGGCGATCGCGTTTTATCTCGATGCCCTGTCTCTCGTGATGACGCTCGTCGTCACCTTCGTCGGTTTTCTTATTCACCTTTACGCGACGGAGTTTATGTCCGATGACGAAGGGTACAGCCGTTTCTTCGCCTACATGAACCTCTTCGTAGGATCGATGCTCACCCTGGTCCTTGCGGACAATCTCCTTCTGCTCTATCTCGGCTGGGAGGGCGTGGGGCTCTGCAGCTATCTCCTGATCGGCTTCTGGTACAAGGACCCCGCCAACGGAAGCGCCGCCATGAAGGCCTTTATCGTCACCCGCATCGGCGACGCCGCGATGGCCGTCGGTCTTTTCCTCATCTTTATGAACCTGGGCACGTTGAACATACAGGAAATCATGCAGAAGGCCTCCCATACCTGGCCGCGCGGCTCGGGGCTCGCTGTTGCCGCGGCGGCCCTGCTTCTTGGAGGGGCCCTCGGAAAATCCGCACAGCTTCCCCTCCAGACGTGGCTGCCCGATGCGATGGCGGGACCGACCCCTGTGAGCGCCCTCATCCATGCGGCGACGATGGTCACGGCCGGAGTGTATCTGATCGCGAGAACGAACGTGCTCTTTCTCCTTGCCCCTCCCGTACAGGCCGCGGTCGCGATAATAGGCGCGGCGACCCTTCTGCTGGCGGGCTTCAGCGCCCTTACGCAGCGGGACATCAAGCGCGTCCTTGCCTATTCGACGATAAGCCAGATCGGGTATATGTTCCTCGCCCTCGGGGTGGGCGCATGGTCTGCGGCGATCTTCCACTTCATGACGCACGCCTTTTTCAAGGCGCTCCTTTTCCTCGGCGCAGGCGCGGTCATTCTCGCCATGGAGCACGAACACGACATGTTCAGAATGGGAGGGCTCCGGAAAGAGCTTCCGGTGACGTTCTGGACGTTCCTCATCGGCTCGGCTTCCCTCTCGGCCCTGCCGCTGGTGACTGCGGGGTTTTACAGCAAAGACCTGATCCTCTGGTATTCATGGTCCTCGGAAAACGGTAGCCCCTGGCTATGGGCCGCGGGATTGGCGGGGGCGCTGCTCACTTCGATTTATACCTTCCGGATGGTGTTCCTCACCTTTTTCGGGGAGAGGAAAAAGGAGGCAGGCAGAAGGCCTGGCAGAGTGATGACGATACCTCTCGTGGCGCTTGCCGTGCTTTCGGTCATCGGAGGGTTCGCGGAGTTGCCGCGCACGCTCGGCAATATGCCGGTTTTTTCCGAATTTGTGAATACGGTCTTGCCGCCCGTGAAGGCTGCGGGTGAGGCACAGTCTGCAGAGGCGGCGATGCAGGTCGTCACGTCCTTTGTCTCTCTTGCCGGCGTCTATGTGGCGTATCTTCTCTTCCTCAGAAAACGGAGGTATGTTGAAGGCCTCGCCGCAACCCGGACAGGGCGGGCGCTCCACCGTCTCTGGTTTTCAGGCTGGGCTTTCGATTGGGTTTATGACAGGGCGCTCGTGCAGCCTTTTTTCTGGATAGCGCGCATCAACAGGGACGACTTTGTCGATCTTTTCTACGACGGCATCGCCTGGTATAATGGGTTTTTCCACGGAGCACTCAGCCTTACCCAGTCAGGGAAGGTGCGGTGGTACGCCATGGGCATCGCCCTCGGCACGGTGATAATGGTCGGGATTGCGGTGGTGCTGCTATGATACTCGTATGGCTTATCGCGATACCCCTCACCGGAGGGCTGCTGGCCTGGCTTCTCGACCGTGGAGATGACCGGCTGCCCCGGTGGGTATCCCTCGCTGCAATCGCGATCGATTTCGTCCTCGCCCTGGTGCTCTGGATGCAGTATCCGGAAAAGGCAAACGTGCTTCCGGGGGGCGCGTGGTTTGTCGAAGTGCGCTCCGCATGGATCCCCGGGTTAGGTATCGGTTTCCACCTCGCCATGGACGGCCTGAGCCTCCTCCTCGTAATGCTCACCGCCTTTCTCGGGATCATGTCGGTCGCCTGCTCGTGGACGGAGATAAGGGAGCGCGTCGGTTTTTTCCACTTCAATCTGATGTGGACGCTGGCCGGGATCATGGGGGTTTTTCTCGCCCTGGACCTCTTTCTCTTCTATTTTTTCTGGGAACTGATGCTCGTTCCGATGTATTTCCTGATCGCCCTCTGGGGGCACGAAAACAGGATCTATGCGGCGGTCAAGTTCTTTATCTTTACGCAGTTGAGCGGCTTGCTGATGCTCGCCGCGATCCTCGGGCTCTATTTTGCCCATGCCCGGGAGACGGGAGTCTACACCTTCGATTATTTGGAGCTGCTCGGGACGTCGATGGATCCTGCGAAGGCGATGGCCCTGATGCTCGGGTTCCTCGTCGCCTTTCTGGTGAAACTTCCGGCCTTCCCCCTGCATACATGGCTGCCCGATGCGCATACGGAGGCCCCGACCGCGGGGAGCGTCATCCTCGCCGGTCTCCTGCTCAAGACCGGCGCGTATGGACTGCTTCGCTTTGCCGTGCCCCTTTTCCCGCAGGCCGCCCTTGATTTCAGCCCCGTGGCGATGGCGCTGGCGGTCGCAGGGATCCTCTATGGGGCTGTCCTCGCCTTTGCACAAAAGGACCTTAAACGGCTCGTCGCCTATACGAGCGTGAGCCATATGGGCTTTGTGCTGCTGGGCGTGTTTGCATGGAACGAACTCGCCCTCCAGGGCGCAGTGATCCAGATGGTCTGCCACGGAGTCAGCACCGGCGCCCTCTTCATTCTGGCAGGGGCCCTTCAGGAGCGTATCCACTCACGCGACCTCGGCCTGATGGGGGGACTCTGGAGCGCAGCTCCGAGGATGGGGGCTGTCGGGATGTTCTTCGGACTCGCCTCTCTCGGCCTGCCCGGCCTCGGAAATTTCATCGGGGAATTCCTGGTGCTCTTCGGTGCTTACAAGGTGAGCGTTGTGATGACGGTTATCGCGACGACGGGTCTCGTGATCGCGACGGCATACTCGCTGTGGATGGTCCAGCGCGTCTTTTTCGGAGCGAGAAGGGAAGAACCGAGACCCTCCGACCTCGGAGTACGGGAAATGGCGATGATGGCCTTCATGATGGCGGTCATTGTCTGGATCGGCCTCTATCCCCGGATGGTTCTGAGCACTTCCGAGGGGGCATTGAATACGCTGCGGCAAAGTGCGGGGGTTTCCGCCCCCTCTGAAAGAATGTCGCATACGGCAATGCCGGGGGCGAACGATGACGGCAAATGATTTCGGTTTCCTGGCTCCTCTCCTTGCAATCGGTATTGCGCCGGTCGTGATCATGCTCGCCGTCGCCGTCCGCCGGAGCTACGTGCTTTCCTGCGGCCTCGCTCTCGGGGGGATCGTGGCCGCTTTTCTTGCGCTCTTTGCCGTTCCCCAGGGCATGCCGCACCGGGTCACGTCCCTTCTGATATTCGACAACTACGCGCTCCTCTATATGGGTCTCATCTTTGCCTCAACTTTCGCCGTGACCCTGCTCGCATCGGAATATCTCGCTGCGCGGAAGGGCGACCTCGAAGAGTTTTATGTCCTTCTCCTCCTTGCCTGTCTCGGTTCTTCCCTTCTCGTCGTCTCGAACCACTTCGGCGCGTTTTTCATCGGGATCGAGATCCTGAGCATATCCCTCTACGCGCTCATCGGCTACACGAGGAACGGGCTGAGTATCGAGGCGGGGGTGAAGTATCTCGTCCTTGCCGCGGCTTCTTCAGGCATTTTCCTCTTCGGCATCGCGTTATTATACGGGGAAACGGGGACGATGGAGTTTCCCCTTCTGGCCGCGCGAACCGCTGCGCAAGGGACGAACGGCCTGATCCTGACGGCAGGGCTTGCACTGGTCGTCGCGGGGATCGGGTTCAAGCTGGCGGTCGCCCCTTTTCACATGTGGACCGCGGACGTCTATGAAGGGGCGCCCGCGCCCGTGACCGCCTTTGTCGCGACGGTGTCGAAAGGCGCGGTGTTCGCACTGCTCCTCCGTTTTTTTGCCATTGTGGACATCAACGCGCACCATTCCTTGTTCGCGGCAGTCGCGGTCATTGCAGTGCTCTCGATGTTCGCCGGAAACCTCCTCGCCCTCCTTCAAAACAACGTAAAGCGCATCCTCGCCTATTCCTCGATTGCCCATCTCGGCTACCTGCTCGTCGCCTTTCTCGCAAGCGGCGCCATGAGGGTCACGGCAGTCTCCTTCTATCTGGTCGCCTATTTCATCACGACCCTCGGGGCCTTCGGAGTCGTCACGGTGCTGTCGGGAAAAGAGAGGGACGCGGACGACATCGAAGATTACCGGGGCCTCTTCACGCGGCGGCCCTGGACCGCGCTGATTTTCTCGGCGATGCTCTTGTCCCTCGCGGGCATTCCCCTCACCGCGGGATTCATCGGAAAATTCTACGTCATCGCAGCGGGCGCCGGTTCCGCCTTGTGGCTCCTGGTCGTTATGCTCGTGCTGAACAGCGCGATCGGCCTTTACTATTACCTGAGGTTGATGGTCGTCATGTACGTCAGTCCCGGCGAAGAGAAGGTGGCTGTGACTCTTCCCCTGTCCGTCACAGGATATCTCGTCCTTGCAGTCCTCGTGATCCTTCTTGTGTGGCTGGGGATTTATCCCGCGCCCGTCATCGAACTGATCCGTTCGATGACCGCGGGAATCTAGTGTAGTGCGGAGCGAGCCTCTCCCCTGCCTCACGATCCCCGGGGACACCGGGAAGGTTTCGCGCGAAACCCTTTGCCTCCTTCTCGCGGCAATCTTTGTCGCAGCGGCAGGCTGGGGGTGCGCAACGTTGCCGCGTGTTTCCGAGGTCATTCAGGAGATTCCGGTCTCCGACGGGCCCCCTCGAATCACTTCCCCGAGAGGGCTGCTTTCCCCCGTGGAGAGCAGGGCGCTTATGGAACCTCTGGAACGCGCGGCAGATCCCGGCGACGAGATCCTGAGACGCCATATCTCCGTGATGGAGGCCGTGAGCGGGAGTCCGCTAATCGCAGGCAACCGCGTCACCCTGCTTGTCGACGGACCCGCCACGTATGCCGCGATGTTCAAGGCGATCGGGGATGCCAGAGACCATATCAACCTCGAAGCGTATATATTTGAAGATGATGAAACGGGGCGGGCGCTGGCCGACCTTCTCCTCAAAAAGCAGGCCGAGGGCGTCCAGGTGAATCTCATCTATGACAGCGTGGGATGCCTCTACACCCCGGCCTCCTTTTTCGAACGGCTTCGCAACGGGGGCGTGGAGGTCCTGGAATTCAACCCCGTGAACCCCCTGAAGGCCCGGGGAAGATGGAGGGTGATCGACCGGGACCACCGCAAGATTTTGATTGTCGACGGGAAGGTCGTCGTAAGCGGCGGCGTCAACATCAGCAAAGTGTATTCGGAAGGCTTCCTCAGGAAGGAGGAGGGAAGAGGAACAGAACTGCCCTGGCGGGACACGGACGTGCTGATTGAAGGTCCTGCAGCCGCGGAGTTCCAGAAACTTTTTCTCGACACATGGAAAAGGCAGAAGGGTCCGGAACTTTCCGCCCGCGACTATTTCCCCCGCCTTCGGGAAGAGGGAGATGCACTCATGCGGGTGATCGGCAGCACCGCCGGTGAAATGCACAGGACGAGCTTCATCATGTATGTTTCCGCCATCACCTTTGCAGAACAGTCGGTCCATCTTACGAGCTACTATTTTCTTCCGGACAGGCAGATGGTGAAGGCCCTGGCCGATGCGGCTGCCCGCGGGGTCGACGTGGAGGTCGTGGCTTCGGCGACGAGCAGTGTCCCCTTCGTATCGTACGCAGGGCAGTATTATTACTCGGAACTCCTGAAGGCGGGCGTGAAATTGTACGAGCGGCGCAATGCCGTAGTGCATGCGAAAACTGCGGTCATCGACGGCGTCTGGTCGACAGTCGGTTCGACCAATCTCGATTTCTGGAGCTTTGCACGCAACGACGAGGTGAATGCGGTCATCGTGGGCTCTGATTTTGCGGCGGATATGGAGCGGCTCTTTGAAAGTGATGTGCAGGAGTCGGACCCTGTCCGGTTGGAGCAGTGGAGGGAGAGACCGCTGTTTCCCCGGTTGATCGAGTGGTTTTCGCATCTCTTCGCGCCTCTTCTCTAAACCGTTTTGTTCTTGAATTTCTTTTGTTCCACTAAGTCATCTCCCGGCAAGACAACGGCCGTTTCCTTTCTCTGACGTGGCCGACAGGAGGCGGGGTGGAGTCCCCCGGCTCATTCTCGCTTCGCTCCGAGGCTTTTGCCTCTTTATTATTTCCGGACGTACCGAGGGACTATCGGCAAAAGAAACCGCCCGGAGACTCCGTCCCGCCTATGGCGATGTCTGAGTCTAAAGTGGGATGGATATTATGTGTAAAAGCGCTCTGTTTCGCGCGGCGGTACTCACACCCGCGGGGAAGTTCCGGCCGTTTCGAAGGGAGAAGAAGGGTTGATGGTCACGGGGTCAACAGCGGAAAAGCTTCCGTCGGGGCCGAGGCGCACCATGCGGAACAGCAGAGTCCTGCCGCGCACCTCTATTTCACAGAAGTGAAAGGAACGAAGCGCGGGACCGGGAAAGAGGTCCCGGTACCTGCGTGTTGCCGGGTCGAGTGCGACCCGGTGCCTCGGAGCTCCCCCGCCGCCGGAGACGATGAAGAATTTGCGCCCTTTTCCGAAACGTTCATACGTGTGGCTGTGTCCGCTGAAAAAGAGGCACGTCTTCCGATGGCGAAGAAAGGGTACGGCAAAAAAAGTCTCCGATTCTTTGCTCGGAGCTTCGACCTCGCCGTTAGTGAAAGGAGGCTCGTGGCAGCACACGATCACGAAGTGCACTCGCTCATCCCGGTCGAAGCGCCTCAGTTCGCTGATGTACCACCGTTGCTGCCGCTTCCTCTCTTCCTCCGTCAAAGAGGAAAAGTTCGAGTCGAGCATAATGAACCCGAGGCCCTTCCAGGTGAAACCATACCAGCGCCTGTCCTCCAGAGCGGGAAACCGTGCGAAGTAATTACGAAGAGCAGTCTCCCTGTCACCGTAAAGTTCGTGGTTTCCCAGGATCGGAAAGTAGGGAATGCCTTCCTCCCTGAGCGCCCGGTTGAGGTCGTCAAAATCCCGCCAGTCTTCCTCCGAGCCGCCCTGGGTGATAAGGTCCCCGAGATTGACGACAAAGGCCGGCTCGCGCCTCGTTATTTCATCGATGATCTGTCTCCTTTCCTTGCCGTTTCTTTCCCTCCAGAATTCCCAGTTACTTGTCCTTCGGGTGTCTCCCACGATGATAAAAAAGGTTTTCCCCTGATCGATTTGACTGAAGCCGGCATAGGAACCTGTTTCCCGGCCTGCAATGTCCTCGGCGGGCGATCCGGAGAACGACAGGACAACAATAATAAATAAGGCAAGGACGACGGAAGTCGCCGCCATCCTTGCCTTGCGTGTCAGCAGGTCCGATCTGTCACGAGAAGCAGGGTCCGATACTCTGCGGGGGAAAATCTTCAACTCTTAAGACTACCACCTCAGGCCCTCCGGTTGTCAAGCGACGGCGTTCTTCCTGAATCCGGCATCAATAAATTCTTCCGCAGGTTCAAAGGTTCAGACCGAACTCCCCGGGGCCGGCGCAGAGGTGTGTACCGTCCGAACCGGGATAACATCTGCCCTTGTTCCATCCGTAAAGCCATTTTCAAGGAAACGAATTCTAATTAAATGGATTGAACTTCTGCGTTCTATTCGTGAAAACTTTTTTGTAAATAATATCGTCCAGACGATATTATTTACATTGTTCATTATGTTTTCATAGCGCAAGTGAGGCGCACCTTGGGACCCTCCAATGT
>JAMCWJ010000063.1:26170-28622 GCA_023475105.1 Nitrospirota bacterium | reverse complement strand
GGAGCTGAAGACATTCTTTCCGGACAAGCCGGAATGACGGAGAAAACGTTCCATGCAACGTTAAGGTAAACTCTCCGGCAAAGGAATCTATGGCACTTTATGTTCTGACCCCGTTTTAAGGTCACAAATTGTGATCTTGAAAGTTCCGCCGCCTCTTCCGCCGTCAACCTGAACATAAAATCTTCGGGAAAACGGTTGATATTCCTCTTCACCGCCTGATTCAAGGTTCTTGTTTCGACGGCGTAAAGCTCTGCAAGATCTCTATCGAGCATTACACGACGACCCCGGATGAGAAATATTTTTCCTTCCACGAGGATCTGTGGCATAAGATTCACAGGCCTGCACCCCCTTTTGAAGCTCCCGGCGATATTCCAGTAAATTGTCTGTGCTTTTCGCAATTGAAAGAGCCCCTCTCACCCGAAAATACCCTTGCAGGGGATTTGCTAACTGGAAGGGATCGAAAGAGTCTGGATTCCCGCCTGCGCGGGAATGACCATGAACTGGAGTTCACAAAGAGCAGATGTTACCAGGAAAACGGGCCTTCGCTTATGGAACCTCACACTGTGACATCCGCGAAGCCTGTTCTGGAAGTCCTCAGGGTCGTGGCGAGACTGTTCTTAAGCGGTTGCGCTTGCTACCCCTTCCCCGATCACCTTCAAAAGCCGGTCCAGGTCTTCAAGACCTATCGAAAGCGGAGGCATGATCACGACCACATTTCCGAGAGGCCTGATGATGACGCCGTGGTCGCGGGCGTAATTGCAGACGCGCCATCCCCTCTTCTCTTCCCAGGGATAGGGCTCCTTTGTCGCCTTCTCCTTCACAAGCTCGATGCCCGCCATGAGTCCCTTGTTCCTTGCATCTCCCACGTGGTCGAATTTCACCGCTTCCCTGAGAAAATCTTCGAGCATCCCGATCTTCGGCCCCAGACCCTCAAGAATCTTTTCCCTCTCGAAAATATCGAGGCACGCCAGCGCAGCAGCGCAGCCGAGGGGATTGCCCGTGTAGGAATGTCCGTGAAAGAATGTCTTCAGCTCCCGGAATTCCCCGAGAAAGGCATCATGGATCTCTTCCGTCGCTATAGTCGCTGCAAGGGGGAGATAGCCGCCCGTGATACCCTTCGAGAGGCAGAGGATGTCCGGCGTTACGCCTTCATGCTCACAGGCAAACATCCTGCCGGTCCTCCCGAAACCGGTTGCGACTTCATCGGCGATCATCAGGACACCGTAATTCGTACACAACCGCCTCACCCCGCCGAGATATCCGGGAGGGGAGACGATCATCCCTCCGGCGGTCTGGACAAGGGGCTCGACGATCACCGCCGCAATCTCCGCTGCATGCTCACTGAGGATCTCTTCCATCTTCCTGAGACAGCTGAGCCCGCAGCCGGGATATGCCGCGTCCAGCTCGCACCGGTAACAATAAGGAGAGGGCGCTTTGTGGGTTTTGAAAAGAAGAGGGGCAAAGGTGCTGTGGAAGATATCGATACCCCCGACGCTGACTGCGCCGAGGGTATCGCCGTGATAGCCATTCCTTAGCGAAAGGAAAGAAGTCCTGGCCTCTTTTCCCTTGTGGATCCAGTACTGAAACGCCATCTTGAGGGCGACCTCGACCGCGGTCGAGCCGTTGTCGGAATAAAAGACCTTGTTCGGCGACGGCCGGCTGCCGGCTGGCGACCGCTGAATCAGCCTCACGAGCCTTTCCGCGAGTTTTATCGCGGGGATGTTGCTCAGTCCGAGCATGGTGGTGTGACCGATATGGTCGAGCTGCTCCCTGATGGCCTCGTCGATCTCTTTCTTCCTGTGTCCGTGGATGTTCACCCACAGGGAAGATACGCCGTCGAGATACCGGTTCCCGTAAACGTCTTCGAGAAAACAGCCTCCTCCCCCGGAGATGATGACCGGTTTCTCATCCAGCCAGTCTTTCATCTGAGTGAAGGGGTGCCAGATGTATCGCTTGTCCTGTTCTTCGAGACGGGCATTGTCTTCCATGATCCCCATTATAACCGCCTCTTCGCCATCTCGATGAACCCGTATATCTTTAGATCGATAAAATCCCCTTTTTGTTCGAGTCGCGACAATGTTTCATCAATTCTTTCAACGGGTATCTTCAGGACCTCTATGTCTTCGGTCTCATCCCTCTGTCCTGTCCCCTTGAATGTCAGCCCTTTCGCGAGATAGGCCGTCAGTATCTCCCTTGATGAGCCGCTCGAAAGAGGCCCCTTTGCAAGAAATATCATCTCCTCTGCCTCGTACCCGGTCTCTTCCAGGAGTTCCCGTGACGCCGTCTCTTCAAGCTTTTCACCTCTGTCGCTAAGTCCTGCGGGGAATTCGATCACATAGTTATCAAGCGGTGGCCTGTATTGCCTTATCAGGACCATTTCTCCCTCGTCCATCACAGGCACGATGCAGACGATACCTTCGCAGTTCACACGTTCCACGGCCTCCCATCCTCC
>JAMCWJ010000063.1:0-26160 GCA_023475105.1 Nitrospirota bacterium | reverse complement strand
ACGCTCTTCCGATCTCCATTGTCTCACCCCGCCCTCGGGGTTCCGGTAAGACAGTTCCAGGCATCTCAGGAACCTGCCCTCATGGAGCGTCTTTTTCCGCACCACCTCGTATCTCTTAATCTTCTCCATCTGCCTCCCGTTTGAAAGACCCCTTTGGCCCGGGCGATGCATCAACAGGCCGTCTGGCTGGGGATCAGCCGTCACTATTTGCAACGTTTTGCCTTTAAGAAAGGGCTCTTATGACTTAAATCATAGATAACCTGCACGTTTTTTTCAATAATGTCTGTGAGACCAGCATTGCTGGGAAGAAGGAGGAGGTGTATATGAGTAACAAGGGCGCAAGGAATCTTTTCATCTTCGGGAGTCTTTTCTTCTTTGTGATCTTTCTCGCTATCACATTCGATACGCTGGGGAAGCTCGACAAAAGGGCCCCGGAGATTACGAAGGAAGTGGACGAAGGGAAACATGTCTGGCACAAATACGATTGCATCGGGTGCCACACGATTTTCGGCAACGGATCGTATTTCGCGCCGGACCTGACCAAGATGGCGATAAACAGACCGAGGAGTTACCTCAAACGATTTCTTATGGACCCGAAGTCCGTGAATGCGAACGCGGCAATGCCGAAGTTCGGGATAAGCGCGGATGAGGCGGACCGTCTGATCGCATTTCTCGAGTGGACGTCGAAGGTCGATACGAACGGCTGGCCCCCCAAGCCGATCCTCGCCGTAGCGGCGGGTGTCAGCGGGCCGGAACTTTCTGCAGGCCAAAAGATCTACCGGTCGCAGGGATGCTCCGGGTGTCACATGATCAACGGCATCGGCGGAACCACAGGGCCCGAGCTCACCCACGTCGGCAGCAGACGCGATCGGAACTGGCTCCACGAACATTTTGAGGACCCCTCGAAAGTCGTAGCAAACTCCGCGATGCCCAGCTTTAAACATCTCGGTGATCAGGCATTGAATGACTTGACCGATTACATGCTTACCCTTAGATAGGAGGAGGGAGAAATGACTATAAAATATGAGAGCCAAAGGATCGCGCAGCATTTTTACACCTTTGCGGTGCTGCTCTTTCTGGTCCAGGTCGTGGTCGGCATCATCGCGGCCGTTCAGTTCATCAAGCCCGATGTGTTCATCCTGAATTTCAACATCATCAGGTCGCTCCATATCAATGCCCTCGTGGTATGGCTGCTTGTAGGGTTCATGGGGGCAACGTATTACGTCGTCTCGGAGGAGTCGGAGGCCGAACTCTGGAGCCTTCCGATGGCGCATTTTCAGTTTTGGGCCACGGTCGTGACCGTAACCTTTGTCGTTCTGGGATACATATGGATGGGGATCAATCCCCAGGCGAACAGTCCGGTCATGGGAATAAACCCTCTGAACGAAGGGAGGGAGTATATCGAAGCGCCCCGGTGGGCGGATATCCTGATCGTGGTTTCGGTGCTCCTCTTCCTCCTGAACTGCGTCATGACGGTGTTGAAGACGAAGAAGTGGACCGGCATACAAGGCGTTCTCCTCGGCGGGCTGGTTTTTCTCGCCCTTATGTACATCCCCGGAATGTTCTACACGAAAAGCATGGTGAAAGACCAGTTCTGGTGGTGGTGGGTCGTGCATCTTTGGGTCGAAGGCGCATGGGAGATCATTGCGGGAGCGCTTCTCGCCTTTATGCTGATGAAGACGATCGGCGCAAAGAGGGAAGTCCTCGAAAAATGGATGTACATCGAGGTCGGCCTCGTGCTCTTCACCGGGATACTCGGCACCGGACATCACTACTACTGGATCGGCACGCCGAGGTACTGGCTCTGGATAGGCGGCATCTTCAGTTCCCTCGAACCGATTCCGCTCTTATTGATGGTGTGGGATGCCTTCAGGACGACGAGGGAGGCGAGGAATGTAGCCAACAGAGCCGGGCTGTTTTACACGGTCGCCCATGCCATATTCAACTTCGTCGGCGCGGGACTATGGGGGATCATCCACACCCTTCCCCAGGTGAATAAATGGACCCACGGCACACAGATCACGACGGCCCATGGGCACCTCGCGTTCTATGGAGCCTACGTCCTGCTCGTGATCTCGATGATCTACGTGACGCTCCCCGCAATACGGGGCGTGAAAGAATACAATACTTCGAGGGCGTATCAGGCTTTCTGGTGGATGACCATATCGATGGTGTTCATCGTCCTCACCATTACCGGGGCCGGGATGGTCCAGACTTATATGGAGAGGATGATGGGACTCGATTATGAGGCGGTGAAGACCACCTATAACCTCTGGTTCTGGATATTGAGGGCGATCTTCGGCGTCGGCTTCCTCATCGGCGTCGGGATCTTTGTCGTGGATTTCTTCAAACTCGGCAAAGAGCCTGCGGCCGCGATGAGCGCGGCCCCGGAAAAGGCATGATACAAGAAAGGGGGGACTAAGTCCCCCCTCCTGAATACCCTTCATAGATTCAGGTTTCCGGATATACTAAGGAGGTCATAAGTAAAAGAGCGCCATGTGTCATTCCCGCAAGTGAAGCGCGTCGGGAATCTCTCTGAAAACAAAGAAATCCCGCCGAGGCGGGACCGGGCAAGCCGGAATGACGGATTAGGAGTCGCTTTCTGTCGACCTCATTAGTATAATACCCCATGAAGAATCGGCGCCTTTTCATCTCTTTTGTGGTCGCGGCGGCACTTCTTTTTCCTTCCCTGTCTTCCGCAACGGTAGAGTATGCGCGTCAGACAGGGATGGAATGCGGCCGGTGCCACATCGATGCCGCAGGTGGGGGTCTCCTCACGGAGGAAGGCGAGAAGTTTTTTGCGGAGATGAAACTCAAGGGACTCTACCGGCCCCTGTCAAATATTCAGAAGGTCGTGAGGTTCTTCATCGGTTACATCCATCTCCTTACCGCTATCGTCTGGTTCGGTGCGATTTTCTATGTCCATATCCTTCTCAAGCCCGCGTATGCCGCACGGGGGCTTCCCAGGGGCGAGCTCTTGCTGGGCTGGATCTCGATCGCAGTCCTTGCCGTTACCGGCATCCTGCTCACCGTTGCGCGGGTTCCGGCGTGGAAGGTCTTATACACCACTCGTTTCGGGATCCTTCTGAGCATCAAGGTATTCCTCTTTCTCATCATGGTCTCGACAGCCGTCCTTGTGACGTTTGTTATCGGACCCAGGCTGAAGAGGAAGCTGAAGAACCGCTGGGAAAATGAGATCAAGCGGGGCAGGCAGGATCTGACTCTGGAAGAACTGCACGGCTTTGACGGCAAGGAGGGGCGGCCTGCCTTCGTCGCCTGCGGTGGAAAGATATACGATGTCACCGGGAGCAAGCGCTGGAAGGACGGCTCCCACGCGAGGAAACACCTTGCAGGCCGCGACCTTACCGATGCCCTGAAAACCGCCCCCCACGGCGAAGACAAAATGCTCTCGATGCCCGAGGTCGGAAAGCTGATCGGGGCCGGGCAAAAGATACCGAAGCCCCTGCCCGAACGGGTGTTCTATTTCTTCGCCTACCTTAACCTCGTTCTTGTTTTCCTTATCACCCTTATCATCGCCCTCTGGCGTTGGGGGTAGGCCGGACGGTCCGGCCTCCCGCCCTGTGATATACTAAAACTTATCTCGAGTTTGCTCCTTACTTACGGCTTCTTTCCGGAACAGGAGGTGAGGTCTCGCAATGGAATTCACTTTCGAATTCCTCAGGCTCCTCTTTCTGGGGCTTGCCCATATTTCGCCCGTGCTGGTATCGCTCGCCCTGGCCATCGTGGTGCTCGGCCAGATCGTCGGCCGGAAAGAGGCCTGGAGCCGGTATGACGCCCTCTACTGGAGTTTCATCACGGCAACGACTGTCGGGTACGGGGACATAAAGCCCTCCCATCGCATCTCGAAGGTGCTGTCAGTCCTGATCGCCCTGATCGGTCTGCTCTTCACGGGAATCGTCGTCGCCGCCGCGATCCACGCGGCGACCCACACCTTCTCCAAATACGGGGTCTTCTGAGAGGGCGGAAGGGCAGCCTTTCCTCCGAAAGCCAAGGGGGTCAGGTCTTCAGTCTTGACATAAGCGGTAGCGCGTGCTACAAATGAAGCATGGCGAGGCCATTAAGGATTGAATATGAAGGTGCCCTCTATCATATCACCTCGCGGGGCAATGAGAGGAAACCCATCTTTAAGGATGAGGGGGACTACCGGAAGTTTCTTGACCTTTTAGCGGACCTGCCGAAGCGGTATGGCGTTGTCATTCATGGATATGTGTTGATGGGAAATCACTATCACCTTTTGGTAGAGACACCGGAGGGAACTATCACGAAGGCGCTCCATTACCTAAACGCAGCCTACACAGGGTATTTCAACAGAAAATACGAAAGGGTCGGCCATCTCTTTCAAGGCAGATACAAGGCTTTGGTGATCGAAAAAGAGAGGTACCTACTGTCGGTAAGCAGGTACATCCACCTCAATCCTGTCAAAGCCCGGCTGGTTGAGAGGTCGGAGAGATTCCAGTGGAGCAGTTATCCGGAATATACGGGCAAAGGGGAAAAGAGTGGGTGGCTTACCACTGAATGGATACTCGGACAGTTTTCGAAAGACGAGGCAAACTCGAGAAGATTATACAGGACTTTTGTTGATGAAGGATTGACTGTAAGAGAAAATCTCTTTGAAGACCTGAAGGCCGGGTTGATTCTCGGGAGCGAACAGTTCGTCGATGAAATAAGGAAAAGGGTGCGGTTGAAGGGACACAGAGAGATACCGGAAAGCAGAAGACTCTTAAAGAACGCTTCCGAAGACGAAGTTATCACAGCAGTCTCAGACAGCTTTGGTGTGAGTGAGGAAGAGGTAAGAAAACGCGGAAGGCGCGGTAATGAGGCAAGGAAAGTGTGTCTGTATCTCTTAAGACGCCTAACAGAGAGGAACAATGAAGAAATTGCGAAATCTTTCGGAATAGGATATACGGCTGTCAGCCAGGCAGCAGCGAGAGTGAAGAGAGAGATGGAGAAGAACAGAGCCTTCAAAAGGAAGGTTGCGGCAATAGAAGGCAGGTTATTAAGTAATGAATGAAGACCTGACCCCATCGATTGATAGAGAGAAAGTGCAAATGGGATTATTCTAAACGGGGGGAAGTCATGGAACCAGCAACAGCAAGTGTAACTCCGGGTTTTGTTCTTTCCGGGCTGATCATTGGAGTAGTCTTCGGCTTTATACTCCAGCGAGGACAATTTTGCATGAACGCTGCCTTCAGAGACACGATTTTTATGAAGGATTTTACCATGTTCCGCGCCTATTTGATTGCCCTTGTAATTATGGTCATCGGTGCAAATATCCTTCAAGACATGGGAGCAATTGTTCTTAAAAGACAGACATTTTATCCCCTTGCCAACACCATCGGAGGGTACATTTTCGGCATAGGGATGGTTCTGGCGGAGGGATGCGGAAGCGGCATAATCTACAGGACAGGGGAAGGCCTGCTTTCTGCATGGTTTGCGGTTTTCGGTTTTTTTATAGGCATCGGAGCAACAACGAACGGTATTCTAACCCCCCTTTTGATGTTCTTAAAAAATGAAAGTTTGAGTCTTCCCCTATCAGGCAAACCGAATGCCGCATTGTGGGAGCTAATTGGAAATGGCCCTGCAATCAAATGGTCTGTAATCTTTGTTTTAGCGTTTATGCTTTCGTTTTTTATCCTTCGCGGCAAGCCTTTCACCGTAAAGAAACGGGAGGGCCTTTCCTGGCCGGTCACAGGCGTTTTTGTGGGTGTTATGGGAGTAGTCGCCTTCTGGGCTTCCGAGTTCTGGGGCGGAGGATTCGCAAGGGGCTTGAGTTTTACAAGTCCCACGGGTGAGCTTTTCTTTACGGTGCTCACCGGCAATGCCAAATCGAGATTTTTCCCCATGTTCAACCTTGGACCATTTCAGACGACGTGGGCCGCTTTTTATATTATCGGCGTGCCGCTGGGATCATATGTTAGCGCAAAGGCGTTAACGAAGTTTGCCTGGAGGGTTCCCAGTGCAAGGCAGCTTGTTACGGTCATCGTCGGCAGTATTATGATGGGTTTTGGGGCTGTTCTTGCCGGGGGATGTAATGTCGGACAGGCACTTACCGGATTTGCTACTCTTTCTATAGGAAGTATCGTTGCCACAGTTGCTATAATCGCCGGCAACTGGACAATGGTCTATTTCAAATTCATAAAACCCATGCAAGACTGATTTAATCATATCGGGAAGGTAAAGAGCACCCCGCGGGCAGGATCGCAGATCGGAAGGTATCGCCTCCCCGGGGGGGCTTGTCTCATCTCCTCCTATTCCGTCATCCCGGCTTGTCCGGTCCCGCCTCTTTGTTTTCAGAGAGATTCCCGACGCGCTTCGCTTGCAGGAATGACACATGGTGCTCTTTTACTTATGACCTCCTTGGTAAATGTAATGAAGATCATATTATTGTATTGGTTGATAGGTTTCCGACATCATGAGCTTGTTTGCCAGCCCAACATGGGAGATGATGGGTAGACTTGCATCCCTTGTGGCAATATGGGCTGTGCTAAGCTACTTCCTGCTGTTCGAGCTGAAACAGGGTTTTAATAAATGAGAGAGAGGTGATGTCAGGAGTTATTCTTGAAATGAGTGGAAGGGTGTAAAAAATGGTTCCTGTTATAATAAATAGCCGACGATCTCTTTCCGGAACTCCGTTTGCTCCCGCATCCATTGTGCCGCCCTGTGTTTGGCTTTTTTTGAAGGATGCGGTTCGTCCGGGCTGATCTCTTCAAACCGCGGTGTCACTACGAGCACCTGATTGCCCTTGACCTCTACGAACCCGCCTCCTGCAACGAGATACTCAGTCCGTCCCCCCTTTTGATACCGTAAAGGAGCTACGGGCACCCTGATCAGCGTCGGGGCATGCAGGGGGAAGATGGCGACTTCGCTTCCCTGCTCAAAGCGCTGTTCCTTCCGCCGGACAATAACAACGTCGACGTCCTGCACTTGCAGGGAACGCCCGTCCAGTGAAATGACCTGAAGGTTAAGCCGTACGGTGTTCATTCTTCCTTCTTGACTGCAAAGATGTCTCTTGCCCCAATGCCGGCAAGGGCTTCCGCTTTCTTTAATACATCATCGACCGTCCCGGCCATGTAAAAAGCCTGTTCAGGGATTTCATCATACCTGCCTTCGATGATCTCCTTGAAATCGCGGATTGTCCGGGCAAGGGGAATATATACTCCCGGTATGCCCGTATACGCCTCGGCGGTGAAAAAGGGTTGGGACAGGAACTTCTGCAGACGCCGCGCCCGTCTGACTACGGTCTTGTCCTCTTCCGTAAGCTCTTCAACGCCGAGGATGGCAATGAGATCCTGCAGTGCCCCATATCGCTGGAGATAGCTTCGGGTTTTCCTTGCCACCTCGGTATGTTCCTTGCCGGCGATCCAGGGTTCGAGAATATCTGAGGAAGACTGAAGCGGGTCGATCGCCGGATACAGGCCCTGTTCAGCGATGCGTCGCGAAAGGACCACCGAGGCATCCAGATGGGCGAAGACCGACGCCGGCCCGGGATCGGCAAGGTCGTCAGCCGGGACATATACCGCCTGCACAGAGGTAATCGCTCCGTCATGCGTCGATGCAATCCGCTCCTGAAGCTGGCCCATCTCGGTAAACAGCGTGGGCTGATATCCTACCTCGGAAGGAATACGTGCCCTCAGGAGGGATACCTCCAGCCCTGCCTGCACGTAGCGGTAGATGTTGTCGAAGAAGAGGAGCACATCCCGCTTTCTCTCGTCCCTGAAATATTCCGCCATAGTCAGGGCAGCGAGGGGAACACGGAACCGCGCTCCCGGAGGTTCGTTCATCTGGCCGAAGACCAGGACCGCGCGTTCGAGCACGCCCACCCTTTGCATCTCCAGCCAGAGCTCGTTTCCCTCGCGCGTTCGCTCGCCGATCCCGCCGAAGACCGATACACCCCGGTACTCCACGCCGATGTTTCGGATCAGTTCCATGATGATGACCGTCTTGCCGACGCCTGCTCCCCCGAAGAGAGCGATCTTGCCGCCGCGGGGAAACGGCGTCAGCAGGTCGAGGGCTTTTATGCCCGTCTCAAACACCTGAGGGAATGTCACCAACCGTTCATAGGGAATGGAGGGTCGGTGGATGCCCCGGACCCTGCCTCTTGAGAAGGCTTTTTCATCAATGGGATAGCCCAGGACATTGAAGATTCGGCCAAGTGTCTCAGTCCCGATCGGCACCGAGATCGGCCTGCCCGTATCAAACACTCTTGTCCCACGGGCCAAGGCATCCGTGGAATCAAGAGCAATAGTTCGCACGATCCCTTCTCCCAGGATCTGCATCACCTCGAGAGGAAGACCGGTCTCCCTGTCGCCTGTCCGGAGGAGATTGTTGATGGCCGGCAGGGCGCCGGCAAATTCCACATCGACCACCGGGCCCATGACCTGGGCGACTGAGCCTCCTGCCTGCTCCCCGGTAAGGTCCTGCACGAGCCTGGCCAGCACTTGTTCGATGATCTCTTCCTGTTCCATCTTCACCTTCCCGTCGCTATGCCATCTCCCCGGGTGTCGTCTTTACCTCTTCAACGACCTTGGATGCAAAGAGAACACCGAGCAAGTCGATGGTGATTGACTCACGCCGCAGCCTGTTGTACTGCACCCTGCAATCCGCCAGGGTTTTTTCAGCCCGTTCCGTAGCCTCCTCCATCGTGATCATGCGCGCCCCGTGTTCGCTTGCGAAGGACTCCAGGAGGACGTCATACAACTGGACACGCAGATAAATCGCCAGGAGCTCATCGAAGGTCTCCCGGAAGGAAGGCTCGTAGTACCACTTTTTGATCGCTCGGCTTCGTTGCCCGGCCCGTTCCAATTTGACCGGCAGCAGTCTTCTGACCTGCGGCAGACGACGGAGGGGCGAGTAGAACTGGGTGTAGACCGCATACAGCTCATCGATGGATCCTTTCAGGAAGAGGTCCAGGGACATCGAGAGAAATCGCTCGACCTCTTCTGCCAGAACTCCTTCGCGACACCATCCCTCGGCGTACAGGATTTCGGCGCCGTGTTTCCGGAAGAACCGCTCGCCTTTCCCTCCTTTCGTGAAAAAGACGGTTGATTGAGAGGCCTTTTTTCTCTTCTCCCAAAAGTCATGGGCCAGACGGCAGGCCGCGAGATTATAATTACTGCACATCCCCCGGTCTGCGGTAATGACCATCAGGCCTACCCTGTTCACTACATCCCGCTCCTTCAGCAGCGGCGTAAGCGCTCCGATGCTCACGCCTTTGCCCTCAAGATACTCCTGTTGGTCAAAGAGTATCTCCTGCATCTTCCGGGTATACTCCCGCAGGCCGGCGGCCCTGCGTCTCGATCGGGAAAGCTTGGCAGCCGAGACCGCCGCAAGCGTCCGGGTGATTGCCTGGATATTTTGGACCGCCTTGATTCGCTGCTTCAGTTCGAGTAATCTCAGCACAGTGTCTGCCTCATACGACAGGCGTTGCGGCGCCGGAACCGGTTGTTTTCTCGAGAAAGTCACGGGTAAGCCGGAGAACTGCCTCTCTCAGGACCTTCTCTGTTTCCCCGGAAAGATCCTTCAGTTCGCGAATGCTTCGCAAAACATCCGGATAGTGAACCTCCAGGAAAGTGAAGAACCGTTCTTCATAGGCCTTCACCTGCTCCACAGGGACCGCATCGAGACCTCCGTTCACAGCGGCATAGAGGATGACGACCTGCTGCTCCAGCGAAAGCGGGGTATGCTGGTCCTGTTTGAGCAGTTCCCGCTCACGCTCGCCTCGGGTCAGCTGGTCCAGCGTCGCCCGGTCGACTTCCGCTCCGAACTTGACGAACTGGGCCATCTCATGATACTGAGCAAGGTCAATGCGCAAATGACCGGCCACTTTTTTTATCGCCCGTGTCTGTGCCATGCCGCCGACCCGCGAAACCGACAGACCCACGTCCATGGCCGGTCTGAACCCTTCGTTAAAGAGGCGCATATCGAGAAAGATCTGGCCGTCACAGATGGAAATGACGTTGGTGGGGATGAATGCGGAAATATCTCCTGCCAAGGTCTCTACGATGGGGAGCGCCGTAAGAGAACCGCCGCCGAGGTCGTCCCGGAGACGGGCTGCCCGTTCAAGCAGGCGGGAATGGATGTAAAAGATGTCCCCCGGATACGCCTCGCGCCCGATGGGCCTCTTAAGCAGCGCCGAGATCTCCCTGTACGTGACGGCGTGCTTGCTCAGATCATCATAGACAACCAGGGCATGACCGCCCTTCTCCATGAATTCCTCACCCATGGCACAGGCAGTATACGGAACCAGATGGCGGAATGCCGGCTCCTCATTCGAGAAAGCCACGACAACGATGGTGTAGTCCATCGCCCCTCGCTGCTGCAAGGTATTGACAACGCGGGCTACTGACGACGCCTTCTGGCCTATTGCCGCATAGATGCAGATGACGCCTGCATCTTTCTGGCTTAGAATGGTGTCAATGGCGATGGTCGTCTTGCCGATCTTCCGGTCACCGAGAATCATCTCCCGCTGGCCCCGTCCGAGGGGAACCAGCGCATCAATGATCTTGATCCCGGTGTGGAGCGGTTCGATCACCGGATGGCGCTTGACGACGCCTAGCGCAATCCGTTCCGCCGGCCTGGATCGCAAGGTATGGAGCGGTCCTTTGCCGTCAATCGGCTGACCAAGGGCATTCACAATCCGTCCGACAAGCGGCTCACCCACCGGAATCTGCAGTAGACGGCCGGTCCTCTCTACGACGCTGCCCACTTCGATTTCTTCCTCGGGGCCGAGCAAGAGGCACCCCACCGTGTCCCGCAGTAAATTAAAGGCGATGCCGTACACGCCGCGCGGGAAGCAGACAACCTCCTGGGAACCGACACCTCTCAGGCCCGAGACGATGGCGACGCCGTCGCCGACCTGCAGGACCCTGCCGATGTCGGTCAGCTCTTCGATGCGGAGCCCCGGCTCTGTTTTCTCGATGATCCTCGCCAGATGAGCAGCCGTCTCTTCGACAGTCGTGAACCCTTCTCTCTTCTTCGCAACGAATTGTGTTTCGAGCTCTTCCCGCAGCCTCCGCCTGAGATCGAGGTCGATTCTTCTCTCGCCGAGAATCAGTCTGGCCCCGATATCCAGGTGGGGGACGACCTTCATATCAATCTCGATCGCTCTCCCGGCAGCAGAGGACAGGCTTTCCTTGAGTTCCTCGATTACCGTGCGGTCGAGGGGGATCTGTGTTTCCAGGATCACAACAGGCTCGCTCAAGCACTTTAAGAGATGGACGAGATCCATAGCTTCCGGATTATGTGTGAACTTTTCCATTTTGGTATCTGCACTCATCGCTCAGTCTCGGAGCGTTGCTCATTCCCGGGACACAATGCCCTCCATCTCTTTCAGGCGGGTGACAATGAGTTTCTGTGTCAAAGCCCGGCGCTCACTTTCCGTCAGCGCTTCGTCAATGAAACGGCGAGTGACGAGCGTTACGAGATCGGCCAGATGTTCAGAAGTCTCTCGGACGACTCTGTCCTTTTCGGTCTTGATGGTCTTTTGAGCCTCGAGAATGATAGCGTTCGCCTCGTGTTCAGCCTGTTCCAGTCCGGTCCGCCGCCTTTCGTCAGCCGCTGCCTGTGCCGCTCCAACGATCCTCTGCGCTTCGGCATGTGCTTCTGCCACAATTGAAGCAGCCTGTTTCTGGGCTTCAGCATGTTCCTTGTCCGCCCTGTTCGCTTTTTCCATCTTAACAGCTATCATCTCCCGTCTTTCCTTCAGAGTCTTCCCCACGGTCCGGAGAAGGAGAAACCGGATCATCACAACAAGCAGGAGGAACTGGACGACCTCAGCAGCAAAAATCAACGGTTGCCCTGTGATCTCGTGGATCGCGTCTTTGAACAGTTCTTCCATGCTTATTTTGCCGCTCCCCGGGCCGTCACGACCCGGTCCACCATGAACCGGAGCGTACCCTCGTCAACCTCGCCGATCAGTTTGACCAGGGCCTGCCTACTGCAGGTCAAGAGATGTGATACCAGTTTGGCCTGTTCCTCCTCCGCGAGCCAGAGAACCTCTCCCCTGCCCATGGCAAGAATTTTCTCCGCCTCGGCAGAGGCCAGCGCACACCTCTCTTCCCGTATCCTCATGAGTTCTTCCTCTCCCGCTCCCGATCGACGCCTTGCCTGAGCTGCTGCTTCCGTCAGAATTCTCTCCGCCTCTCCCTGTGCTTTCCGGAGCAGCGCGCGCGCTTCTTGCTCTACGAGGCGGCAGCACTCCAGCCTTCGCTCCCTCCTCTCCATCACCGCGATGAGGGGGAGAAATACCACTTTTCGCAAAAGAAAGAAGGTCACGAGGAATATGGCAGCCATCGCCGCCATCGTAATCAGGTTCAGCTGCTCGAGGGGATTGAGTGTCATGTGCTGCTCCCTGTCTCCTCAGACCACTAAATCTTCGCCGCCACCATGAGAGCAATAACCAGGCAGTAGATTACCAGCGCTTCTACCAGGGCCATCGCGACGATCATGGCAGTAAACAACTGTGGTGCTGCTTCCGGTTGCCTGGTCATCCCCTCGATCGCCGTATAGGAGATCTTTCGCATCGCGAAGGCGGCAGCAATGGCGGTTGGTACAATGGTCAATGTGGGAACAAGGACTAGGAAGATTTCTTTCATCGGTATCTCTCCTTTCTAAGAACCATGCGCTCCTTTCCCTTCTGCAACGGCAGAGAACGGAGGTGAGGTCTGAGTATCAACCTCAGCCTTTTTTTTGTCCGTATGGACAGCTTCAGCCAAAAAGTTCGAGGTTAGCAGGGTAAAGACCAACGGTTGAATGAAGGCCGGAATCAGGCCCAGAGTGTGAATAACCAGCGGGATCCCGTAAGGTGCTGCTTTGACGACGAGTAACACAACAAGAAATTCACCGCCGATATTGCCGAATAGCCTGAGAGAGAGAGAGAGGATATCGCTGATCTTGGTGACCAACTGGAGCGGATTTGGCCAGAATAGATGTTTAATGGCTCCAAGTGCACCCACAAACTTTACGCTTATGAAGGTGGTTCCGAACACGGCAATCAGGGCGAGCGTCAGCGTCCCGCCGTAGTATGAGGTCGGTGGTATCCTGATGAGCGGAAAAGACACAGCGGCCAGGAGATTCGAGAAGAGAATAAACAGGAACAGACTGGCAAGAAACGGTGCGATCACCGTCACTCCGTCGGGATGTATTGCCTTGGCTCTCCGGACAAACCACTCAAGGGCAAATTCAGCGACGTTCTGGATCGGGTCAGGCACATCCTCAAGCTTCCGGTGGGTCGCCACGATTCCCAGGACAACGAGAACCACCGCGACAAGCGTAAAATTGAAGATGATGATATAAGACAGATAGTGTTGCACAATCTCAGACAAGGGGTCCCCCACGGTTATTGATGCCATTCCTGCTTAAGCCGCAGCATGTCACGGACAGCCAGGCAAAAGCCGACCAACAGGCCGATACCGGTAATGTATGGAAATGTTTTCAGCCATCTGTCCAGACCATACCCGATTCCACCGCCGGCCAACAGGTAACTGGGTATCAACGACCAGATGGCGATGACTTTCAGAAGTTTTGTTGAGAGCAGATCCTTCATGGCTCTTGCACTCCTTCCCTCTTTGTCACATGCTGGAACTCTCTTTTCCCAGTGTTTCTTTCTGGTTCATGACCGGCATTTTCTGCCAGATCCTCACAATGATCAGGCCACCGACAAGCGCAGCCAGCGCATGTACCACAAACGGCGTCAGGGCTTCGCTCGAAGCCTCAAGAGCCTGAACACTGCTCGCGGCCATGAGGGTTAGGAAGATGGCGAAGCCAGGGAGCGTGAGCACACCCAGCAGAAGCGTGATCAACGCTCTGCTTTTGGGCGAGGACAGAAGTCCTGCAGCGATGGAGAATCCGGTCAGCAGCCCGAGCAGACAGGAGAGATATAACCGCCCCCATCCGAGAACGATCGTCAGGGGCACAAGAGCACCGAGGAGCGCGACAATCGTCAAGGAGGTCCAGAATGCCCTCAGGAAGATGGCCGAAAGATACTGTGATCTGGCCTCTTCGCTTGCCTCATTTTCGAAACAATGTTCTTTCAATTGTATTCCCCCCTCATCCCTTCCTGAGTGATAAATATTAATTCTTAATTAAATTTTCCCAGAACAATGACTGTGTGTCAACTAAACGACATATTGATGATTTGGGAGTATGATGCTCTTGAAATCTAGGCAGTGTCAGGCCTTGACATAAGAAATAATCTTCTGGACACGTTTTCTTAGGGACCCTTCTTTTTCCATTCTCTCCATCAGTCGTCTTGACGCCTTTGTCACTGCGCTGTAGTGTATCCCTCCGAAGAGCTTCCCGATCTCTTCATTTCTCAGTCCCGAATATTGCTGGACCAGGTGCAACGCCACCATTCGGGCAATATTCCCCCGCCTCCCCGCCTGTGTGGTCTCCTCTTCTTTAGCCCCAAACTCTTCAGCCACTGCCCGCATGATTTCCTCCGGCGTCGGTAGTGGTTGTCCATCAGTATATAGCCGTGTATCAGGATTCCATAGCGATCGTGGTATTCTGCGAGGATAGCAAGAAACGCTTTCCGGTCCTCGTCACCCCGGAATATCGGCTTTCTCTCATTGCCCCGGCTGGGCACGTGATACACGGCCCCGGGATACTCAATCCGTAAAGGTCTTCCCATAAAAACAGAGTAGCAAAACACTCCTCTGTGTCAAATGTCAAGACCTGGCACATTCTTTCCGTCTGTAAACGCAATTACTATTCAGGGCACATTATGCACCTGTCAGCGACGGAACAGAAAATCGAGAACGGAATCTGTGAATGCCTGTGGATTGTCCATATGGAGGGAATGGGCGGCATTGTCAATCAAGGAGAAGACCGCTCCGGGAATCGCCTGTGCCAATTTTGCACATACTTCCGGCGGAAAGAACAGATCTTCTTTCCCACCGATCACCATGGTTCTTGAGGTTATGCGGGACAGCTCTTCAGTACAGTTGAAATCCGCAATCGCTTTGATTTGGTTTCTGAATGCGTTTCTGCTCTGAGGATACGGATATTCGAGCGCAAATCGTATTGCTTCGGTTACGGCTTCCTCGTTGTCGAAGAAGCGAGCGGAGAATATCCAGTAAAAAATGTTACGGAACCACATCTTCGGGTCCATACCCGAATCAAAACAAGAGGCCCAGTCGGAAAGCAGATTGTTGTTGCGCTTGGAATTGCAGGACGAAGTTGCCGCCAAAATGAGTCTGTTCACACGTCCAGGGTAGCGGATGGCGCAGTCCAGGGCCGCAAAGCCGCCCATTGAATGGCCGAGCAGATTGAAAGACGTTATTCCCAAGTGTCCGGCAAGTCCGATGCAATCGTCTGCGATTCTTTGGATGCTTATCTTTGTCTCATGAGGAGTCGTTCTGCCGGCGCCTCTGTTATCGAAAGTCACCACCCGGCAATTCGAGCTTAGATCCGGCAGTATCGGCTGCCAACTCTGCGAGTCAGAGGCCAGGCCCGCGACAAGCAGCAAGGGAACACCATCGCCGTGAGTCTCGTAATACAGATCAACATCGTCAATTACTGCTGTTGACATGGGGCGATCATTACATCATTTGGTATCATTATACTTAGCAACATTATATCAGGTTTCTCTTGAGTGGGAGAAATGATGCCTATTTGACTGCTCCGGTTTCTTAAGATCATTGATCATGGCTGCTCCTCCCCCGGCACTGATCATAATAGGGAATTCGCCTGCATAATAATCGTGAAATCCATGAATGTGAGCGCAAAAGATGTATTTGATCCTGTCTCGGTGCAGGTGCCGGCGAGATAAGGGAACGGACCGTGCTTGTCAGTTTTTGGCCTCAGCCTCCATAGCCCCTCCGATTTTGAAAGAATCGACCGCGCAACCGACGAGCCAACCCAGGGAACTGCACCCTGCAATGAACATAACGGCTGATCCAAAAATGCCCAGAAGCATGGATATTCCTACAATCAGTCTCGGCAAGATCGCTGAGCTGACCGGAAAACCAAAAAGGCTGCCCGCGATATTCAGTCCCATCACACCGCCGAGCAATGAACCCGGCAGGAGACCCGCCAAGGCAAAAAGCACCACACCCGCTCCCGCTCCTACGTAAGCCATCTTTCTTGCCGTCCCTCTCGTTTTCATCTTCTTGTCCTCCTTCTTCTGTCTTCACAGAGAGGAAGAGCAGGTTCCATGCCAGATCGAAAGACCTTGAAATTACAGACAATTTCCGGACAGGCCTTTTGCAGAGTTGAGAAAAGAAGGACCCCCTTTTTGCAGAGACGCAAAAGCAGTCGGCAGAGTGGGCGCGATATGCCTTGCAAAACCGGCGAAAGGTTTTCGCAGATGATCCATAGCGGAATCGAGGTCTCGACACCCTTGCCAATTCTCTCTATTGGCGTATAATGATAAAAAAGGGTGCAGTGAAGACGCACTCCCCGGGGTGGAAAGATACGCGGATTTAGCGGCATGTTCGTAGGAAAGGGATGTACGAATGAAACTGCTGATAATAGATGACGAAGAAGAAAAATGCAGGCTCTACAGAGAAGAGCTTCAAGACGAGGGGTATGAAATACTGACTGCCACCAGCGGCAAGAAAGGGATAGAGCTGTTTAAGAAGGAGAGCCCCGACCTCGTGACCCTCGATATCTGGATGTCGCAGAAAGACGAAGGGATAAATCTCCTTAGGCAGATGAAAGAGATTCGACCCTGGGTACCGATCGTAATGCTTACGGCCTATGATTTCAGGGACGATTTTGCCATCTGGTGCGCCGATGCCTATATCGTGAAGTCCTCTGATTTGTCAGAACTCAAGGGCACACTCAAGAATCTCTCCCGGGGCATGCTGAAAGCAGCCGTCCATCCTCAGGGATAAATCCTTCCGGAGTTGGGGCAGCCGTTGACCCGCGGCAAGCGCTGCTTAGAGAGCGTGGAGAAAACGGTCGAGCCGCATCCGGTCGGCCGCTTCCATGTCGAGGAACTCGACGCCATACCGAAAGACCCACCTGCCGAATGGAGCGGCAGGACAGATGCTATCCTGCCCGTTATCCTGACCGGCTCCGATTCTCGCGAAAAAGGAGTACCCGCATGCGATACCTGCCTTCCAGCTCCCATGGGCGGCTGCTGCCCATCAACATGCCACCGAGGCTGCTCTTCTTCACTTCCAGGGTCTCAGGGCAGGTGAGGGCCGCCTCAAGAGGCAATGTGTCCTTCCCGGGCTTTGCCTCCTTTGCTGTTTTCCCCCTCTTTGAGATACAATTTGATATACAACGAAAATGAAGGAGGACAGAGGATGCAGGCATTAGGACTCCTGGCTGTCGGTTTGGTTGCAGGTCTGCTGGCGGGTTGGATCAGGAAGCGCCGCGGAACGGACGTCGTCGGATATGTGGTAGTCGCCGTGATCGGCTCTTCCATAGGAGGGATGCTCTTCGGAGCGATCACCCCGTCCCGTGGTCAGCTCGCATCGTACGGAGCGGCAGCAGCAGGAGCGTTGGTATTGCTGATCGTCATAGAAGCGGCCCAGAGAATCTAACGAGCCCTCGCGTTCTCTTTCTGCTTTTTTGACGCTTTACCTTCCTGCTGTATGAATTTCCTGAGGGCTACGGACAGGGTAGATGACTCGGCGATCGCCCCCGAAATCAGGAGCGCATCAAGGACCTCTTCGAGACTCGCGCCTTCCGCGAGGGCGCTGTTGATATGCGCCTCGATGCAATGCTCACATCTGAGAGCCGTTGCCGCGCCGACTGCCACCAGTTCCGCGGTCTTCCTGTCGAGGGCCGACGGCTCCCTGAATAAGGAAGAGCCTTTCAACACATGCGCATTGAAGATCCCGGGCCGCCTTTTCAGGGTTCGCAGGAGAAACCCGAGATCGCCGCGTTGTTTTTCGATCATCCCGGCAAGCGCCTCGGTGAGGCCCCTGTCCTTCATCAGCGATCTGGCCCGCCTGAGAGAAGAGCCCTTATCTTCTTTTTTCACTTAGCGCCTCCCGCCCTCCGATCGTTTCAGGGACTATTGAGAGATCTGTTTCAGATTGTCGCAGGCGAAGGTGTTTCCCTTCTTGCAGGCCTTCTCGAAATCTTTCGACGCCTTTCTCAGATAGGCCACGCCCCTCGAGTAGTTGGCGTCGATAAAATCGGGCTTGAGAGCGAGGGCCCTGTCGTAGTCGGCGATCGCCTCATCGTACTGCCCGTGTTTCGCATACGCGATGCCCCTGTTGTGATATGCGACGACGAAGGTGGGATTCTTCGCTATCGACTTGGTCTCGTCCTCGATGGCTTCCCCGTACCTGCCTTTCTGAAAATAGGCCAGCGCCCGGAGGTTGTAGATCTCCGCGTTGTCCGGCATCGCCTCTATGACCTTCGTGCAGTCGCTAATTACGTCGTCGTAGAGGTCCTTTTTGTAATACGCCTGAGCCCGGTTGTAATACGCCGCGATAAAATTCGCTTTCAATGCGATCGCCTCGGTATACTCCTTGATCGCCCTGTCGAAATTGCCCTCATTGAAGGAGACGCCCCCTCTGTCGAAATATTCCTGTGCATCCGCACCGAGGGCGGTCTGAACGCCGGGCACGGCGAATACGGCGAATACGAGAAAAACTCCCAGCAGTCTTTTCATCGGTACACCTCATCGTAGGGTTTGGCATGTCGCCTTTCAATTATACATCATCGTCGTTCTTCCCTGACATTTTAGAGGCGTTCATGTATAATTGAGCTAGCCATAAACCAGGGAGAGCTATCAGGCGAGACGGAGGCGCCGGGCGGTTTTTTTGCCGGTAGTCCTCCAGTATCTCTCTGGAGAATAAAGAGGCAAAAGCCTCGGAGCGGAGCGAGAATGATAACACGGGGACTCTGCCCCATCGGAAATTCACGAATAAGATGAGCGATCCGGGGCGGCTCTCGTGCGCGCAGAGGAGGTTTCAATGAGAAAGGCGAAAATAGAGAGGAAAACGAAGGAGACCGATATCACAGTCAGCATCAATCTCGACGGCAAGGGGAGGTCCTCCATAGACAGCTCCATCCCTTTCCTGGACCACATGCTCCGTCTCCTCTCCTTCCACGGCCGGATAGATCTGGATATCAGGGCTGCGGGAGATATCGAGATCGACTACCATCATCTCATGGAAGACCTGGGCATCGTGCTGGGAGAGGCGCTGAAAAAGGCCCTGGGCGAAAAAGAAGGGATCAGGAGATACGGCAGCGCGACGATTCCGATGGACGAAAGCCTTGCTCAGGTCGTGGTCGATCTGAGCGGGAGACCGTATCTGGTTTACAAGGTGAAACAGCCGAAGGTCTCTTTGCGGGGCCTGGAGTTTTCCCTTTTCGAAGATTTTTTCAGGGCGATGACGAACCATGCCATGATGAACCTGCACATCATCGTGAGTTACGGGAGAGACCTCCATCACATGTTCGAGGCGATATTCAAGGCATTCGGAAGGGCGCTGAGGGAGGCCGTCTCACCCGATCCCGGAACAAAGGGCCTGCCGAGCACAAAGGGGAAACTGTAAGGAAGAAACAGGTTCAGGCTAAGTCCTTGAACTCGACCTTAGCCTCAGCCTAATTTTTTTGCTCAGTCTTTCTCTGCGACCCTTCCCAAGCTCACGATCCTGTCATCCGCCTCGAGGTCCATCAGCTTCACTCCCTGGGTGTTCCTTCCGTGGATCGATATGTTGCCGGCAATGGTCCTGATGAGTTTCCCGGTGTTAGCGATCATCACGACTTCATCCTCGTCGCGGACCTGCATGAGCCCCACCGCCTTGCCGCCTCTTTCGGTCAGTTTTATCGAGATGACGCCTTTCCCGCCCCTTCCCTGGACCGGATATTCTTCCAGCTTCGTCCTCTTTCCGATCCCCTTCTCCGTGACGGTCAGGAGGGCCGTGTTCATCTCGACGACTTCTGCAGAGACGACCTCGTCGCCTTTCAGGAGCCGCACCCCGATGACCCCTTTCGCGGTCCTCCCCATCGGCCTCACGTCTTCTTCATTGAACCTGATCGAAAGACCTTCCCTCGTGCCGATGATGAAATCGCTTTTGCCGTCGGTCTTTCTCACCGTGATGAGTTCGTCCCCTTCTTCGAGGGTCATCGCAATGATCCCCTTGCCCCTGGGGTTGCTGTACTCCTCAAGCAGGGTCTTTTTCACCATTCCGTCCTTCGTGAAGCCCACGAGATAGCCTTCCCTGAAATCGCGCACCGGCAGCGCGGTCGTGATCCTTTCGCCTTCCGAGAGGGAAAGGAGGTTGATCAGGGCCTTGCCCTTTGCCGCGCGGCCCGCCTCGGGAATCTGATATATCTTGAGCCAGTAAAGCCTTCCCAGGTTGCTGAAGAAGAGCATGTAGTCGTGGGTCGACCCTATGAAGAGCTGCTCCACAAAGTCCTCTTCCTTCGTCTCCATGCCCATGAGTCCCTTGCCCCCGCGGCGCTGACTCCTGTAGGCGCTCAGGGGGTTCCTCTTGATATACCCCTGATGGGAAAGGGTTATCACCATCTCCTCTTCGGTAATGAGATCCTCGATCGTGATCTCCTTCGTCTCCTCGGTGATCTCCGTCCTTCTTTCGTCGCTGTATTTCGTCTTTACCTCGAGGAGCTCATCCCTGATGATCTTCGAGACGAGGGCCTCGCTGCCGAGGATCGCCTTCAGTCTCTCTATTTCTTTGAGGGTCTCCTTGTATTCGGCGATGATCTTCTCGCGTTCGAGCCCCGTCAGTCTCTGGAGCTTCATATCGAGGATCGCCTGCGCCTGGATCCCGGTAAGAGGATACGTCGTCATCAGTGCCTGCTTTGCCTCTTCGGGGCTCTTCGATGCCCTTATGAGGGCGATGATCTCGTCAAGGTGGTCAAGGGCGACCTTCAGACCTTCCAGGACATGAGCCCTCTCTTCCGCCTTCCTCAGTTCATACCTCGTCCTCCTCTTTACCACATCCCGCCTGTGCTCGAGGAAGTAGTTCAGGAGCTTCTTCAGTTTCAGGATGCGGGGCTGACCGCCGACGAGGGCGAGCATGATGACGCCGAACGTCGTCTCCATCTGGGTGTGCTTGTAAAGGTTGTTGAGCACTACCTCCGCCATCTCGCCGCGCTTCAGTTCGAGGACGACCCGGATGCCGTCCCTGTCGGACTCGTCCCTGATATCCGATATCCCCTCTATCTTCTTTTCCCGGACAAGCTCCGCGATCTTTTCGATAAGCCTCGCCTTGTTCACCTGATAGGGAAGTTCCGAGACGATGATGCTCTCGCCTCCCCGGTGCTCCCGCTCGATCCTCGCCTTTGCCCTCACCTTGATCAGCCCCCTGCCGTGCTCGTAGGCGTCCTTTATCCCCGTAGTGCCGTGGATGATGCCTCCCGTCGGGAAATCGGGCCCCTTGACGACCGCCATAAGCTCGTCGGTCGTGATATCCGGATCTTCGAGAAGGAGCACCAGGCTGTCGACGATCTCCCCGAGGTTGTGGGGCGGGATGTTCGTCGCCATTCCTACGGCAATGCCGGCGGAGCCGTTCACGATCAGATTCGGAACTCGCGAGGGAAGCACTATCGGCTCTTCCGTCGTCTCGTCGAAATTGGCGGTGAAATCGACCGTCTCCTTGTCGATGTCCGCCAGGAGTTCTTCTGCGATCTTCGCAAGCCTCGCTTCCGTATACCGGTATGCGGCGGCCGGATCGCCGTCTATGGAACCGTAATTCCCCTGCCCGTCCACGAGGGGATAGCGCATGTTGAAGTCCTGCGCGAGTCTCACCATGGCGTCGTACACCGCCGAGTCGCCGTGGGGGTGATATTTTTTCAGTACCTCTCCGACGACGCCGGCGCTCTTCGAGTACTTCTTCCCGGGAAGCAGTCCCTCCCTGAACATCGCATAGAGGATCCTTCTCTGGACGGGTTTCAGTCCGTCCGTCACCTCGGGCAGAGCTCTCCCGATGATGACGCTCATCGCGTAATCGAGGTAGCTCACCTTCATCTGTTCTTCTATGTTTACCGGTACCTTAGCCATTCACTTTCCTTTCTCTAGCCCGCTGTCCTGATAAAGAGGAGAAACCTGCTCATAAACCGGACGCGCCCGCCGGAACGGGCCGTAAAAGTCGTGGTCGCGGCAGCGGGAGGGCTCCGCCGTTATTTTTTTCTTTCCCCTCACTTTCCTGACTCTCAGGAATATCTATTCCGCCTTTTTGAGAAAATGATTTCGTTTCAAGACGGGAATAGGCTTAAATATTTTACCATTTTCGCCCCCGAAATAGCACGCTTTTCGCCGGGGAAACGATCACCGGAACAGGCGTTGAGCCCTTTTGATCTTCCGTTCCAACCATATGAAATCATTATGGCAAGATGCCACCTCCTCTTCGCAAAAAATACGGCCTCGAAAAGGGATGTCCTTCGCGTATTTCCAGGTATCGGAAGACCCATCTTTTTAGGTATAATCATCTCGCAGATTTCACGGACATGAGCGACGAAAAAACGAAGCTGGTCTACTCCACGGAACGAACCATTCCCAGAAAGGAAAGGCGCGCTGAAAAGACTTTTCAGTCAGATCTGCGCCCCGCGGAACAAAAGGTGACCGTCCGGCTGGAGCGAAAAGGCAGAGGAGGGAAGACCGTCACTGTTATCGAAGGGCTCCGGATCTCGCAAAAGGAACGGGAGTCTCTCCTGAAGGAATTGAAGGCGTGTCTGGGCACAGGCGGCACGGTCAGGGACGCCTTCCTCGAAATCCAGGGCGACCACCGCGACGCGCTCGTGACAGCGCTGGAGAAGAGGGGCTACAGGCCGAAACGCTCGGGCGGCTGAGGGCCGAGACAGAGACCATCTGTCGAAATCGAAAATCAGACCGGGACTTTTCCGCTCTGCCGCTCTGACAAAGTACGCATAAACTGCAATAAACCTGAGACTTTCGAGGACGCAGAGGCCAGAATTTCTCAGATACGACGAAAACCATTCCACAAAATCGCGCCTACAATGAGAAATTGTCCTGGTCAGTGCGAGAAATGACTCGCACATTGACGTGCGATCCCATTTTGTGGTGCCGGTGGTGGGAATCGAACCCACACGAGGTCGCCCTCACCGGATTTTGAGTCCGGCGCGTCTGCCAGTTCCACCACACCGGCTTGTAAGAAAGATAGCATAAAAACTTCTGCATTCTCAACCCTTGATTTATAAAGGCTTATCCTATATCCTTCATGTATGGAACAAGAGTTCACCGATTTTCTGGTGATCGGAAGCGGCGTGGCGGGCCTCAGGGCCGCCATCGAACTTGCGCCCCACGGAAAGGTTCTCGTCGTCACAAAGGACGTTCCTACGGAGAGCAGCACCGAGTATGCGCAGGGAGGCATCGCCGTAGCGATGAGCGACGAAGATGAAGTCGGAATCCACGGGGAGGACACTCTGAAGGCCGGAGACGGGCTTTGCAGGGAAGAAGCGGTCAAGGTGTTGGTCGAGGAAGGGCCGGAGAGGATAACGGAGCTCATCTCCTGGGGCGCCGAGTTTGACAGGGAAGGGACAAAGCTGGCCTTTACCAGAGAGGCGGCCCATTCGAAAAATCGCATACTCCATGCCCACGGCGACTCGACGGGAAGAGAGCTCGAACGGGTGCTCCTGAACAAGGTACGCACCTTCGGGTCGGTGAAGAAATATCCCTTTGCCTTTACGATCGACCTCATCGTGAGGGACGGTGGATGCCTCGGCGCGTATATGGCGAAAAACGGCAAGGTAATAAGTCTCTTCGCAAAGGCGACCATACTCGCCACGGGCGGAGCAGGACAACTCTATGAAAGGACGACGAACCCTGCGGTAGCGACAGGGGATGGAATGGCGATAGCCTTCCGTGCAGGGGCTGTCCTTGAAGACATGGAATTTGTCCAGTTTCACCCTACGAGCCTGTACGCCGAGGGCGCTCCGCATTTCCTCCTGAGCGAGGCGATGCGCGGCGAGGGCGCTATTTTGAGGAACATCCACGGAGAGCCGTTCATGAAGAATTACCATGCGTCGGCTGAACTCGCTTCGAGGGACATTGTATCCCGGGCGATCATATCGGAAATGGTGAAGACGAAAAGCAGCCACGTATACCTGGACCTGACACATCTCGACGGCGATTTTGTGCGGAAGAGATTTCCCCGGATCAATCTCACCTGCAAGATGTATCACATCGACATCACCGAAGACCTGATCCCCGTCTCGCCTGCCGCGCACTACATCATGGGAGGGATCAGGACCGACCTCGAAGGAGCGACCAGTATCAGGGGTCTCTTCGCTGCGGGCGAAGTCGCCTGCACGGGAGTGCACGGCGCAAACAGGCTTGCGAGCAACAGCCTTCTCGAAGGTCTTGTCTTCGGCGCCCGGGCGGGCATCGCCGCATCGCGGCACACACCTGAAGCTCATTCCTCCCTCAGCCCGGCAGGAGAGGTGTTTCGTGAATCCGCCTCGACCGCTCCGCGCTTCAGCACGTCGTACAGGGAAGGCATACGGAGCAGCCTCAGGAAGATGATGTGGGAAAAGGTCGGCATTATCCGGTGTGCGGAGTCTTTGTCGATCGCAAGGGACAGTCTTGTCCAGTGGGAACCCGAGATGGAGGGGGCCGCTTTTGCGAGAGAAGAGCAGGAGCTGAAAAACATGCTGACCGTTTCCCGCCTGATTACGGAAGCGGCAATTGCGCGCAGGGGAAGCGTCGGGGCGCATTTCCGGTCTGATTATCCGGAAAGAGGCGGCGACGGGAAAAGGCATTTTCTCTGGGAGAAAGATACGATGTCCGTGGGATGACCGGAGAGAAGACGGATGTGTTCTTTCCGGGATAGACGGCCGCAGGGAACCCTTCATAATAATTCATAATTCCTTCACGCAGTGTTCACAGAATTGTGTTTTAATGGGTATTATAGAGTAAGAGGAGAGAATCGAAAGGAGTTGCAGTTATGGTATCGATAAAATCGGCAGCAGCAAACGCAGGGGTTGGTTCTCCATCTCCCTGCAAGGAGAAAGGGGGCAGCAAAATGAAACCCATGAAAATACTTTTGTTCGGGATGATGCTTTTTCTTGTTTCCAACCTTGTCCCCGCAACGTCGTATGCGGCGGCTCTTGGCGATATGCACCTGCGCTTTCTTGAAGGCGACGTGCAGGTGAAAACAGCGGATACCGGAGAATGGGTCCCTGCCTCGATCAATATGCCGCTGATAGCCGGTGACGCGGTCTGGGTGCCTGAAGGTGGCAGGGCCGGCGTGCAGCAGATGGACGGCACCGTGGTGAGGTTGGACGAAAATACGTCCCTCGAGATACTGAATATGACGAACGATACTTCTCAGTTTTATCTTTCCCTTGGTCGTGCCTATGTCAATTTCAGGGGTCGTCCCGGCACTCTGATGCAGATGGACACTCCTGTTTCTTCGACGCGCGCCTTCGAGAGGGCGAAATTCAGAGTCGACGTGGCGGAGGACGGCTTTACCGGAGTCTCCGTCTTCAAAGGGAACGTTGTGACTGAAGGCGGAGGAGGCAAGACGAGGGTGACCGCAGGGAATATCCTCACGCTCGGTGCGGAAACATACGCCGAGCTTTCACCCCTCGGCCCTGCCGACGACTGGGAGCAGTGGAACATGGAGATGGACAGGAAACTGGAACGCCGTTACAGCTCGCGTTATTTGCCGACCGAACTGGATGTCTATTCCGCTGATTTCGATGAATACGGCAGATGGGTGAACGTTCCCGAGTATGGATATGTCTGGACCCCGACAGTCGTCGTCGGTGCAGGCTGGGCCCCTTACAGCCAAGGGAGATGGACATGGATAGGGGGCGAGTACGTCTGGGTTTCCTATGATCCCTGGGGGTGGGCGCCCTATCATTATGGAAGATGGGGCTTCGTCGCTTCTATCGGATGGTGTTGGGTCCCGCCTGTGAGAGGTGGGGTGTACTGGGGCCCTGGATTTGTCGGGTGGGTTTCGACCGGCGATTATGTTGCATGGGTTCCCCTTGCGCCGGGAGAAATATATTACGGATACGGCTATTACGGGCCTCACAGCGTGAACATAACGAACATCAACATCAATACCGTGCACGTGACGAACGTGTACAGGAATGCGCACGTGAACAACGGTATTATCGTAGTGAATAAGAACACGTTTATTACAGGACGGCATGCCGCAGTCGATCCGAGCGTGGTAGCGAGGGTAAGGCAGGATTTCATCTCCCGAAAAGTCACCATCGGCAGGCCGGCCTGTAATAAAC
>JAMCWJ010000100.1 GCA_023475105.1 Nitrospirota bacterium | reverse complement strand
GAAAAAGACATCGGAACTTGTGCCGACCGCAAGCCCATCGCGGATTTCCGGTCCAAACGCGAAAATCTGTACCCGCACACTAGCAGCATCTCATCTCCCCTTGCGTATCACGAAGTGCGCCCTTCTGTTCTTGGCCCAGCACACATCAGTATGCTCCGCGCAGACCGGCTTTTCCTTACCATAGCTTATGGTATCGATGCGCGACGAGGAAACCCCGAGGGAGACGAGATAGTCCTTTACCGCCTTCGCCCTCTTGTCCCCGAGGGCGAGGTTGTATTCGGAGGTGCCCCTCTCATCGCAATGCCCCTCGATGAGGAGCTTCTGCGCAGGATTCTTTCTGAGATAATCGGCAACGGCCGTCAAGATCGGTCTCGCCTCTTCCCTGACGTCGTATCTATCGTAGTCAAAATAGATGTCCTTAAACAGACCGGAGATTTCCCGCATCTGTGACGTGACATCTTCTGACTCGACCTTCGCCTGCTGCTCCGTGATCTGTTCCGGAGTCTTCCCGGTTTCCTCAGGCGCCTTGGTTTGCGGCTGCCCGATTTCCTGAGACTGCTCGATCGGTGCTATTGCCTTCTTTTCCGCACATCCGAATGCGATAATTCCGAAGATCACTGCCAGAAGAAAAAATCTTTTCATCTCGAGAACCTCCCGTACTTAATTGGTTGACCACCGAGGACCAAAGGCCCTCACCCCCGGGGGTGTTATCCTCTTTTGCGCCTCTCCATTCGCCCTCATTATATAAATCGCCTTCCCGCCGTCCCTGTCGGATGAGAATACTATATACCTGCCGTCGGGAGAAAAGGAAGGATCCTCGTTGTTCCCCCTATCGGTCAGCTGAACCGGTCCCGAACCGTCGGGGTTGATCGTGAATATCTGGTTCTTTCCTCCCTGCCTCCCCGAAAAGACGATCTTGTCGCCCCTCGGAGACCATGAAGGGGATGTGTTGTAAGGCCCGTTGAAAGTGATCCTCCTCGCATTGTGGCCGTCCCTGCCCATCACGAAGATCTGCGGACCCCTGTCCCTGTCGGAGACGAAGGCGATCCGGCTGCCGTCGGGCGACAGGGAAGGAGATACCTCGATGTTTCGCGACGATGTCAGACGGGAAAGCCTGGACGCGGAAATATTATAGGTGTACAGGTCCTGATTCCCTTGCAGCGAAGAAGAGAAGAGAAACTCTCCGGCGTCGGGGGAAAAATCCCCGGCAATATTCGTCCCCTTGGAAGCGAAGGCCCGTGTCTCGGTCCTCTTCCGGAAATCCAGCACGTATATCCCCCACTGCCTTTTCCTTTCCGATGAATACAGGAGCCGCGAACCGTCCCTCGACCAGCGTGGGGTCATGATCACGTTGCCACTCACTCCCACCGCCCCTGCCCTGTGGCCGTCCCAGTCCGCAAGGGTAAGGCTGTCTTCCGCCCCCCTTCTCACCACATAGGCGATCCTCGTCCTGAAGATGCCAGCCTCGCCCGTCAATTGTCTGTAGATGTCGTTTGCGATGGTATGGGCAAGAGGGCGGAGAAGCGAGGCCTCGGTCTGATATTCCTTCCTAAGAATTTCCTTTCCTTCGACCGCGTCATAGAGGGAGACGGTCGCCACCTTGTTTTTCGTGCCGCTCACGACACCTTTCACGACGGCCTCAGCCCCGATAACGGTCCAGTTCTTCTGGTTGAAGGGTTGCGACGGGGCCTCAATAAAGGAACCTCTGTCCAGACAGTGGAAGATCCCCGTGAAGTCGAGGTCGTCTCTAAGTATGTTCGAGAGTTCCTTTCCCGAAGGGCCCGCGAATTCGGAGACGGCGATGGGGAGTTTCTTGAGCGCGGGCGCGGTGATGTCGATATAGACTTTTGCTTCGGCACGGCCGGTCAGTGAGCAGCAAGCAGCGAGCAGCAGGAGTATGCCGCACGAAGCCGTAACTCGGCTGAGTCGTCGAGCCGGGACAGTTCGACTGCTTTCCAGCCTGGCGGCCGCGGGCAATGAGCTATGAACCGTGCGTTGCCTTTTCATGGATAAAACCTGACTCCTATCTCCATTTCATAGGGCGGGGGAGTGACCGGACTCGCCTTTGCGATTGCATTCAGTGCGGAACGATCGAAAAGCGAACTGCCCGAAGGCTTCTCTATCCGGTTGACATATACGGTACCGTCCTTCATGATCCGTATCGAAATGACCGCCTCGAGGTTCTTGTCCGACAGAGCGGAAGGCAACCCCCAATTCCGGTATATATCGTCTCTCACCTTCGCATAATAATCGTCTATGCCCGCGCTTCCCCCTCTCATCCCGCCTCCGCGGGGAGCCACCTGTTTCCCTTCTCCACTGCCCTTCAGGGAAATCACGTTCCGCAGCTTGGCAACTCTTTCTATCCTCTTCTTCGCCTCCAATGCGGCAATCTGTTCCGAGACGTACTTTTCTTCCGCCTTGTCGAGAGACCTCTGTTTGACCACCTTCGTTTTTTCCGCAGGCATGGCCTTCTTTTCCTTCGGAGTGGGTGTAGGCGCCGGTACCGGAGCCGGGGTGACGGCATGGGTCTCACCTTTTCCCGTTGACCGGACATCGGGCCCGACGAGATTCACGATATACGGCGAAGGCATCACAAACCGGCTCGACTGTCTTATCACGAGGAGCGCCGCCGCAAAAAACGTGATATGGAAGATCACGGAAAGGAGGGTCAGACGCTGGAGGGAAGGCCCGCTCATTTCGTGCGAAGTGCCGGCTCGGTCACCATACCGAGCTTCTCTATTCCCGCCTCCTTTATCTCACCCATAACCTGGACCACGAAACCGTAAGGGACGTCCTTGTCGGCCTTCAGAAATACATTCGGATTCATCTTGCTTAGCGCCTGCAGTTTTTGCCTCATCTGTTCCATCGATACGGGAGCGTCGTTCATATACACTTTCATGTCCCTTTTCACCACGAGAGAAACCCGTTCTTCCGGAGGCATGTCCTTGCCTTTCGCCTTCGGGAGATTCACATCGATACCCTGCTGGAGAAGGGGCGCGGTGACCATGAAAATGATGAGGAGCACGAGCATCACGTCTACGAGAGGCGTCACATTGATCTCCGACATAACCCCCCTGTCTCTCTCCGCCTTCACTTCGCCTCCGCAAGGAAGAATTCAAAGAGTTCCTCTGAGAAATCCTCCATCTCTATGATCATCATCTTTGCCCGGCTGAGATAGTAGTTGTAAGCGACGACGCCGGGGATCGCGGCAGCGAGACCGGCTGCGGTCGTGATCAGGGCCTCGGCGATGCCCGGCGCCACGACAGCCAGAGAAGCGGAGCCTGCGGCGCCGATGCCCCTGAAGGCGTTCATGATTCCCCAGACCGTCCCAAAGAGTCCTATGAACGGGGTGGTCGATCCCGTCGTCGCAAGGAAGTTCAGGTAGGACTGCAGCTTTGCGACCTCGAGGGCTTCGTACCGCCTGAGGAGCCTCTTTACCTCGTCTTTGCTGAAACGGTTCTCTTCCGAATAGACCGATCGAAAGACGTTTGCCAAGGGGCTCAAGGTCAGGCCCCTTGCGGAATGGAAGAGTCCCTTCGTGTCGCGACCTGCCCTGAACACCCTCAAAAAGGAATCAGATTCCTTCGCCGCCTTCGACAAATAGCGATGCTTGTAAAAGATAATGGCCCAGGAAAATACCGAGAAGAAAAGGAGGATGACCAGTATTCCTTTGACCACGTATCCTGCGTTCAGGACCAATTGAAGCGCCGAATCATGCATAGCAAACCTCTACCTGCAGCATATTTTCACTATTCTAAACCAGATTAAAAAAAATTGCTCAAAAAGTCAAATCATGCGGAACGATGAACCGCGCCCCTATTCAGGGCCGGACGCCACTAGATTACAACGCTGCGCCGCCGAAATCATTAAGCTTCCTTAATGCGAAAGGCCTTTCACTCTCTCCGCTTCCGCGTGCTATACTATGTCATGAAAAAAATAGTGCTCCTTCTGATACTGTTTCTTCCCGTTCCGGCCCATGCCGCGCCTTCTCTCGTGTTCGACAACGGATCGCTCGAATATGACTTCGGACAGACAAAGGAAGGGGAGAGACTGGAGCACACCTTCCCGTTTACCAACACCGGCACCGACGAACTGCTCATAGAAAGAATAAGCGCCTCCTGAGGGTGTACCGCGGTGATGGCTAGTTCAAGCCGTCTGGGACCCGGAGAAAAGGGCAGGCTGACCGCGAGGATAGACACCCGCGGCAGGAGGGGTCACCTCGTGAAATCCATCGAAGTTTTCAGCAACGACCCTGAAAAACCGAGGACAGTTCTGACCCTGAAGGCAGAGGTGACGGCGGCGGAGCGCGCAGCTCCCCGGCGCCGGGAGACCTCCTCGGCAGGCGAGTTCTTCAGGTGAGGGTTGAAGGGACAGGACAGGTCATCTGAGGATTACGTAAGTCGCGCCCAGTCCCCCGTCGCAGTCTTTTGCCGTAGCGTACGCGAGGACCCATTTCCTGAACTGCCCGTGAAGCAGTTTTCTGAAGGCCTCTTTCAGTACCGGACCGTTGGGCGACCGGAGCCCCCTGCCGTGGATCACCTTAACGCAGAACAGACGCCGCCTCACCGCCTCCCTGAAAAAAAGCCGGAGGGCCTCGTCTGCTTCGGGAAGGGTCATCCCGTGCAGGTCGATCGAATCCTGCACCGCGAACTCCCCCCGGTGAAGTTTCCGCGTGAGATCGCCTCCGACGCAGGGTCCCGTCCCTTCCATATACTCCCCGGTGTCCGAGAGGCGCATCTTTCTTTCTCCCCGTATAATCTGCCTAAGGACCTCGGCGGCATTCTCGTCCGGCGCCACACGAGGTTTCATCCCCTTCGGGCCTTCGAAGGGGATCTCCCTGAATTCCCTTATCTCCCTTACATCGGCCATCGCCTCGTGAAAAAACTCTTCATCGGTCTTGGCCGGAGGAGTGCGCGTTCCGGTTTTGAGGTCTTTCTTGAGGAAGGCAAGGTCTTTCAGTGAGGTCATCGGGCATGCTTTCTTCATTCTCGATCTCCCGAAAACTGAAATAAGACACCACACGTTTCGCGACATTTTTATTATACCAAAGCGGCAGGCGGAATGAAAACAGGATGGCGGATACGTGCTCCCGGTGAAACCGGTTTTCACGGAGCCAAGCCTCATATGCCCGGGAACCTGGAATATGAGATAATAAAGCAACCATGAGGCGGATACGCGTGACACTGCAGTACGACGGCACAGCATACAACGGATGGCAGGTGCAGTCTTCCGGGACAACGATTCAGGGTCTGCTCCAGGATTCCCTCTTCAGATTGACAGGCGAGAGCGTGAGTGTCGTGGGGGCGGGAAGGACCGATGCCGGGGTCCACGCTCTGGAGCAGGTGGCGAGCTTCGCTTCCGGCTCGCTCTTGGAGACCGGCATTATGCGAAGGGCGCTGAACGCCATGCTGCC
This sequence comes from Nitrospirota bacterium, assembly GCA_023475105.1. Classification (GTDB taxonomy): domain Bacteria; phylum Nitrospirota; class Thermodesulfovibrionia; order Thermodesulfovibrionales; family UBA9159; genus JAMCWJ01. The sequence continues at coordinate 23,581 of JAMCWJ010000100.1, read as the reverse complement.
GTCCGATATCAGGGTCATGGACATCGCTGAAACCGATGGGGATTTCCATCCGAGGTATGCCGCCAGGGCAAAGCGCTATATTTACGTGATAGCGAATACGCAAGACGTGCCGGTGTTCCTCTCCCGTTATCTTTGGCAGGTTAGATTTCCTCTCGACGTCGAAGCCATGCAGACCGCGTCATTCTGCGTGATAGGTCGCCACGACTTTTCATCGTTCCGGGGTTCCGGATGCTCGGCAAAGACTACAGTGCGGACGATCCATCGTCTCGGGGTCGAAAAGACAGGGGAAATGCCTTTCCTCTTTACCGCCTTCCGAGGCGACTTCATAAAGATTTCCATAGAGGGGGACGGCTTTCTCAGGCATATGGTAAGGAATCTGGTCGGAACTCTCGTGGAGGTCGGCCGGGGCAGAACCCGTGCCCTGGACATGCGCGGCATTCTCGAAGCAAAAGACAGGAGGCGAGCCGGCCCCGCGGCGCCTCCGGGGGGATTGTTTCTCGATAAGGTGATATACTGACCTGCCGCCCCTAGGGGATGATTTCTTCCCTCTCTATTTTTTCGAGCTCTTCTCTTTTTTCCTGACAGTCCCTGCAGTATATCGCAAAGGGCATCACCCTCAGGCGTTCCGCGCTGATCCCTTCTCCGCAGTCTTCGCAGATCCCGTAGGTCCCTTCCCCGAGTTTCCTGAGGGCGGCATCGATCTTCAGGAGACTCTCCCTGTGCGTTTCGAGACGCCTCAGGTTAACGTCCTCGGAAAGGTCGATCACAGACCAGTCCCCGTCATCGAGCGCGGTTTCGACAAGCTGGCGGGCATCGCCCGTCACATACTTTCCGATCTCCGCTTTCGCCTCCCTTACGATCTCTTCACGTTTCTGGATCAGATGCTGCCGCAGCAGTCTCTGCCGCTCATCCGCTTTGACGCCCGACAGGACGCCGGTCCTCAACGCCTTCCCGGAGCCTGTCCTGCCTTTGCTTCGGGAGGCCACTGCCCGCCTCTTCCGGGGTTCGGCCTTCCCCTTCGTCTTCGTCTTTGCTTTTGTCCCGACCCGGGCCGTTTTTTTTGCCGGTTGCGTCTTTCGGGAAGTTCGCTTTGTCTCCTTGATTTCCCGGGCCGAGGTCTTCTCTTGAGTCTTTGCTTTTGCCTTCACTTTTTTCGCCGGCTTTACGGGCGCTTTTGCAGTCCTTTTCCTTGCCGAGGGCCGGCCTCCCGTTGCTTTCCTGACTTTCTTTTCGGTTGCCATACTATTTCGCCTCTTCCCCGGTTTTCTCCTCTTCCTTATGCACTTCCTGGATGCTTCTCACCTTTATCCCCGCCTGCAGCAGCGCCTTCTGGATGTCCGTTATCTTCGCGTCTTTCACCTTCAGGATATAATTGACGTTCGTCATCTCCTACACCTCCATGATCTCGTTCTCTTTATGCGTGAGGACCTCGTCGATTTTTTCGATATGCGCGTCGGTCAGCCTCTGTATTTCCTCGTGGAATTTCTTTGCGTCGTCTTCGCTGAGGTGATGCTCTTTTTCGAGTTTCTTCAGTTCCTCGTTCGATTCCCTCCGCACATTCCTTATCGCGATCTTCGCTTCTTCCGCACGTTTCCTCACGACCTTCACGAGCTGTTTCCTCCGCTCCTCGGTGAGAGGCGGAATGCCGATCCTTATGGTTTTCCCGTCGTTCGACGGTGTGAGACCGAGATCAGATTTCATGATCGCCTTTTCTATCTCGGAAATCAACCGCTGCTCCCAGGGTTGTATCGCAATCTGGCGGCTTTCAGGCACGCTCAGACTCGCGACCTGCCCGAGCGGAGTAAGGGTCCCGTAATAATCGACCATGATGCCGTCCAGGAGGGCAAGGGACGCCCTTCCCGTCCTTACCGAGCCGAATTCTTTCTTGAGCGACTCTATCGCGCCCTCCATCTTCTCAGTTGTCTTTTTTCTTAGCTCCTTCTCCATGATTACCCCTCACCAGGGTGCCTATCTTTTCCCCCTGGATGATCTTCCGTATGTTTCCCCTCCCCCTCACATTAAATACCACAATCGGGAGGTTGTTGTCCATACACAGAGAAATTGCAGTAGAGTCCATCACCGCAAGCCCCCTTTTGAGCACATCGATATACCCGATGGCGTCATATTTTTTTGCCTTCCGGTCTTTTACGGGGTCCGAGGAGTAAACTCCGTCGACCTTGGTGCCCTTGAGAATCAGCTCTGCCCCTATCTCCATCGCCCTCAGCGCAGCCGCCGTGTCCGTCGTGAAATACGGATTACCGGTCCCTGCGGCGAATATCACGACCCGGCCCTTTTCGAGATGCCGTATCGCCTTGCGCCTGATGTACGGTTCCGCCAATTCGCGCATTTCGATTGCAGACTGGACCCTCGTCGGCACGCCTGCCTTTTCGAGGGAATTCTGGAGTGCGAGCGCGTTTATCACCGTGGCGAGCATTCCCATGTAATCAGCGGAAGCCCTTTCTATTCCCTTGACGCTTGCCTCGACACCCCTGAAGATGTTCCCTCCGCCGATCACCACAGCGACCTCGACGCCCATTGAGAAGACTTCCTTTATCTCGGCAGCCATGAACTGCACCGTCGAGGAATCGATACCGTACCCCTTATCGCCCATCAGGGCCTCGCCGCTGAGTTTAAGGAGTATCCTTCTGTACTTTAGGGCCTTCATCGTGTCAAGTTGCGCAGCATCCGGGTTCTCATAAATTATAATACGTCCAAAATCCCCAAAATTGAACTGTCTTCCGAAGCCGCGAGCATTCCCCTCCACCTCCGCTCAATCGCCTCCCGCATGAGTTCAAGAGATCCCTCAGCCTCTCCTTTCCTCCCTTGCGGGAAAGCCAAACGGCCCCCTCATCCCCCTAGGGGAGAAGGATACTTTAGAACGGTGAACGTACGATAGGCTCCTGAAGAAACCCTTCCCTTACAGCCGCTCCCCGACCTGGAACCTTGCAAAACGCTTTACGACGATGTTTTCGCCCAACTTTGCGATCTTCTCGACCAGAAGGTCCTTGACCTTCTTTTTCTGGTCCGGATCTTTGATAAATATCTGATCGAGGAGGCAGGAGTCGGCGAAAAACTTCTCGAGCTTTCCCTCAACAATCTTTTCGACGACCTGCGGCGTCTTGCCGGCGACCTGGGACCGGTAGATCTCCTTTTCGCTTTCGACGACGTTCCGGGGCACCTCTTCGCGCGATACGTACGTGGGGTTGGCCGCGGCGACATGCATCGCGATGTCTTTCAGGAGATCCCTGAAGTCGTCTGTCCTCGCGACAAAGTCGGTCTCACAGTTCAGCTCTACAAGCACCCCTATTCTGTCCATATGGATATACGCGCCGACAAGGCCCTCCGAAACCGTCCTTCCGGCCTTCTTGGACGCACTGGCGAGACCTTTCTGCCTCAGGAAAATCATCGCCTTTTCAAAATCGCCGCTGCTTTCGGTCAGGGCTTTCTTGCATTCCATCATTCCGGCGCCTGTCTTTTCCCTCAGTTCCTTCACCATATCCGCAGAGATCGTCGTCATGCCTTGACCCCCTCCGTCTTCGGACCGGACGGTCCTTCCTGCGGGATTTCCCCGGCCTCCTCCTGCACGATCTTCTCTTCTATCTGCGCCTTTTCCGCTTCCGTTGCCGCAGCCTTGGCCGCAGTCGTCCTGCCTTCAATGACCGAATCGGCAATCTTCGACGAGATCAGCTTTATCGCCCGTATCGCATCGTCGTTGCCGGGGATCACATAGTCGACTTCGTCAGGGTCGCAGTTCGTATCTACAACCGCCACTACCGGTATCGAGAGCTTCCGAGCCTCGGCAATCGCGATCTTTTCCTTCTTCGGGTCTATCACGAAGACCGCCCCGGGAAGGCCGTTCATCTCCCTTATCCCCGTGAGGTTCCTCTCGAGTTTCGTGCGCTCTTTTTCCAGGATCGAGATCTCTTTTTTCGAAAGGGCCTCGAAAGTGCCGTCCTCTTTCATCCTTCCGATGGTTTTCAACCGTTCAATGCTCTTCTTTATCGTAGAGAAATTGGTAAGCATCCCTCCGAGCCATCTCTGGTTCACATAGAACGCACCGGCCCTTTGCGATTCTTCCTGGATGGCGTCCTGGGCCTGCTTCTTCGTACCCACGAAGAGAATCGGGGTGTTCGTCATCGCTGTTTCCCTCACAAATCTGCAGGCATCTTCAAGTCCCCTCAGGGTCTTCTGAAGGTCGATGATGTAGATGCCGTTCCTCTCCCCGAAGATGTACTTCTTCATCTTCGGGTTCCAGCGCTTCACTTGATGGCCGAAATGCACGCCGGCCTCAAGGAGTTCCTTCATCGTCACTACCATAACTGCCCTCCTCTGGTTTTTCCTCCGCCGCAGCTGTTCCGGGGTCCCGGCTCCGGCCGGGCCTCCTTTCCCCTTTGCTCCTGCGAGACCAGCAGGGAAAGCGCAGCGGCGTGTGTACTGTGTGGATGCAACGCATCACGGGAATCAAAGAGGTTTCCCCTCTTGAGCTTGAAAGAATATCATAAAAAAGCCTCTTTTTGCAAGGGGAAAAAGCGGGAGGTCGTTGAAATTACCGCCCGCCTGTGATACATTTCAAAGGGATGAGGCGCATTAACCCCCCTGACCTGGAAGCCCTGATCAACTCCCTCGCCGAGGCCGTTCTCCTCGTCGACGCGCGGGGTTCGGTGCGATTTATCAACAAGACCGGCGAAGAGTTCTTCGGCAAGGGTCAGCAGGAGATCATCGGCAGGGAACTCGGGGACCTCTACCCCGGAGCAGGCGGCATCTCCTCCCTCGCGAGAAAGGCGATAAGAGAACTGAGGTCTTTCAGCGTGAGGGACGCAGAGGCCAAAATCAACGGCATCGCCCGCGCGGATATCGATATTTGTCCGTACATGGTGGACGGCAAATGCCGGGGAGCCGTTCTCTCGGTGCGCGAGAACCTCTCGATCGCGGACAGGGAGGACCCTTCTTTTGACTCGCTCGTGTATCTTCTGGGCACCATAGCTCACGAGATCAAAAACCCGCTGGGCGGAATCAAGGGGGCTGCGCAGCTCCTGAAGGAGCGACTGCTTCGGATAGGCAGGGGGTCGCCGCCGGGCGAAGACGTCCGCGAATACCTCGACCTTATTATACGGGAAACGGACCGGCTCAACACCGTATTGCAGAACTACCTCACCATGAGCAGGAGGCCTGTTCTGCAGCAGCTCAACATACACGAAGTGATCGAAAAAGCGATCTTGATAATGGATTTATCGCTGAAAAATGGTAAGATAGTCGTGCAGAGGATGTATGACCCGAGCCTGCCGAGGGTCACCGGAGACGGGGGAAAGCTGCTCCAGGTTTTTCTTAACATTACGAAGAATGCACTGGAGGCGATGCCGCACGGCGGGACGCTGGAGATCAGGACAAGGCCTTCCGGTGAACATATGGTGCAGAACGGACAGATGAGGCGCTGGGCCGTCGTCTCGGTCAGGGATACGGGGAAAGGTATCCCCAAGAACGAAATGCAAAAGATATTCCTTCCTTTCTATACGGGGAAAAAGAAGGGAACGGGGCTCGGTCTCGCACTTTCGAAAAAGATCATAAAGGACCACGAGGGGTTCATCAGGGTTGAACGGCCTCCCTCAGGAACGGGGACGGTCTTTCACATCTATATTCCCTTTGTGGGGTGAACCGTGGAATGACGCAAAGTCCGAAGGACATCGAAAAAGAGGTTCTGATCATCGACGACGACGACGCCATCACGTGGGTCGTGAAAAAGGCGCTCGAGCCGCTGGGTTGCACGGTGCTCTCACGCCCGAAGCTTTCCGCAGGGCTGAAGGCGGTGAAGGGCGGTTCCCAGCTCATCCTCCTCGATATCGTCCTGCCCGACGGCAACGGCCTCGAGGGACTGAAGGAGATACGGACGTCTTATCCGGACGCGATAGTGATCATGATTACCGCCCATGGAAGGATGGAAAGCACTGTCGAGGCGATGAAGAGAGGCGCGTACGATTATATAGAGAAACCCTTTGACATCGAGGAACTCAAGATCGTCGTCGAGAAGGCCTTCAAGGATATGGCGGTCAGGGAGGAGCTCGACACCCTCCGGAGCGCCGCCGCGGAGGCGGAGGAGCCGCAGATCATCGGACGGAGTCCGAAGATGCTCAAGGTCTTCAAGGACATAGGACGCGTCGCCTCAAAGGATATCACCGTGCTGGTGACGGGCGAAAGCGGCACCGGCAAAGAACTTGTGGCGAAGGCGATCCATTACAACAGCAACCGCAGAGGCGGGCCTTTCGTCGCCATAAACGCCGCCTCGATCCCGAAGGACCTCCTGGAGGCGGAACTGTTCGGATGGGAAAAAGGCGCTTTCACAGGTGCCAAGGAGAAACGGGACGGCAAGATCGAATCGGCGAACGGAGGCACTTTGTTCCTGGACGAGATAGCCGAACTGGACCTGAACCTCCAGGCAAAGTTGCTGCGCTTCATGCAGGACAGGAAATTCAGCGCCCTCGGAAGCAACAGAGTGATCGAAGCCGACGTGAGGATCATAGGAGCGACGAACAGGGACCTGAAGGACGCGGTGAGCAAGGGGCAGTTCAGGGAGGACCTTTACTACCGCTTCAACGTGGTCCAGATAAAACTTCCCGCGCTTCAGGAAAGACGGGAGGATATAGCTCCGCTCGCAAAGCATTTTCTGAAGGACGCCGAAAACAGGTTCGGGACCGGCAAGAAGGAGCTGTCGAAGGAGGCAAGGGATCTCCTCCTTAAATATGACTGGCCCGGCAACGTGAGGGAGCTCGAAAACGCGATCAGGAGGGCCTGCGTGCTTTCGAACGGAACGTTGATCGAGAAGCGCGACCTCCTCCTGGAAGAGGCGAATTCCTTCTCGATAAAGGAGTTCCTCGAGGACAAGCTGAAGCGGTACCTCAAGGAAATGACGAAACTCGAAAATTGCAATCTCTACGAAACGGTGATCTCGGAGGTCGAGAAGGCCCTCATAAAGATCGTGCTGAATGAAACGGGGGGGAACCAGCTCAAGGCCGCAAAAACCCTCGGTATCAACAGGAATACGCTCAGGACAAAGATACGGGAGTACCGGATAAAATAATTGCTTTTCTTGCAGTGCTGTGGTATAAATAACACAGTCGGGTTCTCACCGGGTCTTATGACGATGAGTACTCTCCTTGCTCTCGCACCGGTTTCCGGTAAAAGGCGAGGGCTTTTCCGCTGCGCAGGTCGTCGACCTCAGGCGGACCCATGGTTATGGGAAATCCACAAGGAGGTGTTCCGATGAACATCTATGAAAACATCCTCATCCTCAACGCATCCCCTGCCGATGAAGAGATCGAAGCGTCCCTCGGGAAGATAAAGGATCTCATCACAAATTCGGGCGGCGAGATTCTCAAGGCCGACGTCTGGGGGAGAAGAAAGCTCGCCAACGAGATCAAGAAGCAGAAAAAGGGCTTTTACGTGCTTCTCGCCTTCAGGTCGGAGTCGTCTCTGATACGGAAACTGGAAGATTACTACAAGGTCTTCGATCCCGTCATAAAGTATATGGTGATCAAGCTCGAGAAAAAACAGAGCGCACACCTTCTTGCGAGCCTGAGCCAGGCTGAGGCAGCGGCCAGGCAGGAGCGGGTCGCCCCGACGGGCACGGTTCCGGAACAATCTGCATCTCATTAAGGAGGAGAGGGATCGATGTTCAACAAGATCATACTTATCGGAAACCTCACGAAGGACCCGGAACTGAGGTACACCCCCCAGGGAACGCCTGTGTCCACATTCCGGCTCGCGGTGAACACGCGATACAAACAGTCCGATGAAGCGAGGGAGGATACCCTTTTCATCGATATCGTCACCTTTGGGAAACAGGCTGAGACCTGCAGCCAGTATCTGGGCAAGGGGAGATCGGTCCTCGTCGAGGGCAGGCTGCAGGAGAGGAGATGGGAATCGGACGGGCAGCAGAAAAGCAAATTCGAAGTCGTCGCGCAGACCGTGCGGTTCCTGTCGAGAAAGGGCGGAGAAGGCCAGGCAGCGCCTGAGAGCGAAGCTCCTCCCTCCGAAGGAACGGACCTTGAACCCTTCTAGCGCACAGTGCGCAGAAGGGATAAAGAAGGGATAAAGAAAGGAGTGACCAGTGCAGCCGAGAAGATTTCAGAGGAGAAAGTTCTGTAAGTTTTGTGCGGAAAAGTCCGAGTATATCGACTACAAGGATATCAAGACATTGCGGAGTTATCTGACGGAGAGGGGAAAGATCCTGCCCAGGCGTATGACCGGGGTCTGTGCGAGACACCAGAGGAGCCTGAACGAGGCGATCAAAAGGGCGAGGAACATCGCTCTTCTCTCTTTCGTGGAAAAATAGATGAGGGTCCCGAAGACCTGGGTCCCTCTGATCGCGAAGAAGGTGGTCGACGACCTCCTCGTGAAGAAGATGATCGCGCCGAAGGTGGCGGCTGATGAGCTCCTCACGGAAACGGAGAAGCTCATCCTCGAGGAACTCATGGTGGAGGACCGGGTGAACGACGAGGTCCGGGAGATCCTTAAGAAGTATACCGGAGAGATCGAGAAGGGAAGACTCGATTACCGGAGGATGTTCGAGCTCACCAAGAAAAAGATCATCGAGGAACGGGGCATCGTGATATGATGCTCTCCGACGAGAAGATAAGCCATCTCAGCCACGTTCTTCTGAAAGGGCTGATCGGGAAAAATCTCGTAGAACTCAGGGAAGAGGAAGGTAAGATCAGAAAAGAAATAAAGCGCTCCACCGTCTCTTTCCTCAAGGCAAGCGAGGAGATCGATCTCGCAGTCAGAAAAAAGTTGCAGTCCTTTTCGAGGAAGATCGTAGAGGGAAGTCCCGAGTGGGAGGTACTGTACAAGAAGTTCTACAGAGAAGAGGCGGCGAGAAGGGGTATGGCGTCAGAGTAAAGAGGGCCCTCCTCCCCGGCCTCCTGCTCCTTTCCTACACGGGGATAGTCTTCAACCTCCCCCCGGCACAGCCTTTTATCTGGTTCCCTTTTTCTCTCATTCCCGCCTTGCTGTATTGCCGGCTGTATTTCCTGAAGAGACAGAGAAGATACGCCTTCGAGACCTTCTGCTCGTTTTTCCTCCTTCTGGCAGGTGCCATGCAGCTGGTGAAATACGGCTGGCTCCCTCTCGCCTACTTCCCCTGTCTGACGCTGCTCTCCCTCTTCTACGGGCCGGGGATCATCGTTCTCCTCGGCCTGACTGTCCCGCTGCTCGAAGTGCGGCGTTTCACAGGGGGGAACCTGCCGGAAGAGATTATCTTCATCGTGGCGCTGCTCATGAGCAGCGCCACGGTTTCCCTCGTGGTGTCGCGGATAAGAGCCGAACGCGACAAAACGAGGAAATCCCTCGATTCTCTCAAGAGAGAAGCCGAGGATATGGACCCGGAGATCCCCGTCGATACCATGGGCCGCGAGGGCCTCCTCTCCCGGCATCTTTCGTCCGCCAACAAGGCGAATGAGGAGATAGGGGAAATCCTTCTGTTGGCTGCGCATCTCGTGCCCGCAGATTCAGCGCACATGTTCACCCTCAGGGGAAACTCGCTGCATCTCAGGTGTTCCACTGACGCCCCGGAAAGCGCCGCCATCCCGGACGAGGCCTTCCTCGCCTCCTGCGTCGCTAAACGGCAGACGCTCGCGCTCGATCTCCCCGGAGACCGGGAGGGCGCCGCATCCTATCTTGCAACACCCGTCATGGACGGGAATTTCCCCGCCGGCGTGCTCGCTGTCCGGAGCCGAAGGCGGTCCTTTGAAGACACCGGGGTAAAGGCCCTCGAGCTTTTTGCCCGCCAGGCCGGTAGGGTCCTGAAAAGGCAACGCATCTATGCCCAGCTCCAGAGGGAACACCTCATGTTGAAAAAGCTCAAAGACGGCGGAGCGAAACTGGTCACCTCCCTCAGGAGAGACGACATCGCGGTGAGTCTCATCGACGCGGTATACGGCATTGCGCCCGAGGAAAAGGTCTCGATAGCGCTCCTGCTTCCCCGGGACGACAAATTCGAACTCGTCCGCCAGGTCGGCTTCACCCTTCCCGATGGAGGCCTCTACGAATTCAAGAACACCCGGATCGGGCTCGCGGCGAGAAGCATGGAACAGGACTACATCTCCGACCTGCGCGGCGAACGGAACCCTGTCCTGCCTTTCAAGACCGGCGATGCGGGGTCCCTCTTCATCCTCCCCCTTTCCTACGAAAAAGAACTCCTCGGCATCCTCGTCTTCCTCTCCCCAAGGGTGAATGCCCTTCATCCCTACCAGATCGAGCTGCTGAAGGTCCTCGGCAGCCAGGCGGCCTCCTCTCTGGCGAACGCGAAGTTCCACGCGGAAATAGAGAGGATGGCGATCACCGACGGCCTCACCGGGCTCTTCAATCACAGGAATTTCCAGGAAAGACTCTCCGGAGAATTCAGCAGGATGGAGCGCTTTTCCGAACCCCTTTCCCTCCTCCTCATCGACATCGATTTCTTCAAAAAAGTGAACGACACCTCGGGGCACCCCGCGGGGGATGAAGTACTGCGAGGCGTGGCGGGCATAATAAAGGAGACGATACGGAACATCGACGTACCCGCGAGGTACGGAGGCGAGGAGTTCGCAGCGATGCTTCCGGGGACGAACCACGAAGGGGCACTGAAGATGGCGGAGAGGCTGAGGAAGAGGGTGCGCGAAAGAAAGTTCAGCGCCGACGGGAAGGAAGTGAGGGTGACCGTGAGCATCGGTATCGCCACGTCTCCCCATGATGCGACGAACAAAGAGGAACTTATCGAGAAGACGGACCGGGCGCTCTATCATGCGAAGAGAAACGGCAGGGACAGGTGTGTGTTGTGGAAGGAGATACAATAGCGATGCCCGGAAGGGGTGTAGATGGTGTACCGGCAAGTTTGCACGGGGAGAGTGGAAGCTAGTTCATGGACCCCTTTATTTCATACGTAACGGAAGAGGAGAGTCGGAGGGAAAAGGAAAAGGCGCGCGAGTTGAGGAAGACGCAGTGGTGGAAAAGAAAGCGGGCCGCAGGAATCTGCTTTTACTGCAGGAAGAAGGTCCCCCCGAAAGAGCTCACGATGGATCACATCGTGCCGATTGTCAGAGGGGGGAAATCGACAAAGGGCAACGTCGTTCCGGTCTGTAAAGAGTGCAATGACAGGAAGAAATATCTCCTGCCGCTGGAGTGGGAGGAGCAGCTGGAGAGGCTGAAGAAAGAGGACGAGTGAGCGGCTATGGATATTTTCCGGAAGATTGCAGAGAGAAGAATACAGGAGGCGATCGAAAACGGCGAATTCGACAACCTGTCCAACCGAGGTAAGCCCGTCGACCTCGAAGATGACCGCTTCGTCCCCGAAGACCTCCGCGTCGCCTACAGGGTTCTCAGGAACGCAGGCTGCCTGCCCCCGGAGCTCGAACTCCGCAACGAGATTATCTCGCTGCGATCGATGATAACCTCCCTGGACGACGACAGGGAAAGGATGAAAAAGATCAGGGAGCTGAACTTCACGCTTCTGAAGTACAATGAATTGCGCGGCAAGGCGTTCCGCATAGAAGACTTTCCGGAGTACGAGGAGAAGATTTACAGGAAGTTCATTCCGTGAAGGCGTTTCTCGGAAATGTCGGCACCGTTTCTCCTGGTGCGAGCGGACCCGCGGGAAGGCGACAGCTTTCTTTCAGCAGAGGGGAGGTGCCGGAATACAACCGCGCAGAGGCGAAAAGCGGCCGGCCTCATTTCGCTTCCACGATATCGACACCGGTCCAGTCATCGGGGATGCCTTCCCGTACATAGTGTTCGCAGCGCGTCGCGTATAAACTGATAACCCTGTCCTCGGGGAAGTCCTTCCGGAGGGTCGAGAAGATAGCAAGTGCCTCCTCGACCCTCCGCTCGAAATACAGGGCGATCCCCTGTTCGAGCGCCTCCCTGCTCCTGTTCTTCCTTTCGAGAAGTTCGGCAGGGTCTCCATCATATATCTCGTATACCGAGACAGGGACGCTCTTGCCTTTCACCTGGATCTTTCCGAGAAAACGGATGCGGTATCGGGCGGGGTCCTTCAGTTTGCCCAGTGTCTCTTTGCTGATGATAATCTCGCTCCCGTAGATCTTCGTGAGTCCCTCCAGCCGCGAACAGACATTCACGGCATCAGAGATGACGCTCCCGTCCATTCTCTCTTCCTCTCCGATTGTGCCGAGCATAAGAAGACCGGTGTGAATGCCGATCCCTATCCCGATCGGCTCGTAGCCGAAGGAACTCCGGTGCACGTTATACTCACCGACCTTTCCGATCATTTCGATCGCGGCTTCGACCGCGTCGTCCGGCTTGGCTGGGAAGAGGGCCATGATCGCGTCGCCGATGTATTTATCGATAAAGCCGTTACAGGAGCGGATCGTCGGACCGACGCGTCGGAGATAGCTGTTGATGAAATTGAAATTCTCGGCGGGCGTCATTTTCTCCGACAGCGCCGTAAAAGACCTGATGTCCGAGAAGAGGATCGTCATCTCCTTCTGTATCTGGTCGCCGAGCCGGACGTCGGTGATGCTCTCCTTGTTCAGGAAGTGCAGGAAGTTCCTCGGCACAAAACGACTGTAGGCAGCCAGGAGATTTTCGAGTCTGGTGGCGTACCCCTCGATCGTTTCGGCCATGAAATTGAGGCTGAAACTCAGTCTGCCTATCTCGTCTCTGGACTTGATCGAGGAGCGCGCTGAAAAGTCCCGCTGCGTATACCTCTGCACCACCTGGTCAAGAACGCGAATGCTCTTCGCGAAAAAATTCCCCAAAATGATGGAGATGATGAGCGACAGGACCAGGGAGACGCCTATGATGAGCACGGAGAGGGTCCGGCTTTGTCTCAACGCATCCTTCACATTGGCATCCACCACATCGACGCAGAGCATGGCGAGGAGGTCCCCCGAGCGTTCATCCATGATCGGAGCATAAGCTGAAATGGAGCGCACGTGATAGACCGGATCATAAAAGAACTGTTTCTCGACAAGACATTCTTTCCTCTCGACGGCGAGGCGGAACACGGGGAACGTCGAGATATCAAAGCGAGTATTGAACCGGGATATCTCCTCGCCGGGCTGCATATGCCTCTGCCTGTTTTCCAGGGCCGAAAGGGTATCCGCATCCGCAACATAGCGCGGGGTCTCCCCGCCGCCCGGACGAACGATGTATGCATAGCGTATCAGCTTGCTCTCGACATCGCGGACCCTGTTTAACTGGGCCGAAAGGGCCTTGAAATCAGCGGATTGTTCCACCGCGCTCACCTCTTGTGCCGAGAGAGAAGGCGACATCTTCCCTACCAGCCGCGTGAGGGCGGACCTGTCGATAAGATAACTGCCCAGCTGAGCGATGTTTCTGGCCCGCTCCTCAATTTCCCTGAGCATGCTCTCATGGAGCACCCGGTAGGCGGAAACGGACAGGACTGTGCTCACCACCGCATTGAAAAGAAAAAAGGCAAGGATGACCTTCGCCTTAAACCCGAACGGCAATCTCCTGAACCTGTCCCTCATCATGCGCACGGTCTGATGATATCACAAATCGGGGAGGACAGGGGAAGGTCCTTTCTCCCCGGCACGGCCGAAAGGCGGGGATCGCACACCACCCGCGCATGCGAAGGTCCTGCGCCCTTTCCCGGCCGGATCAGTCTGCCTGACTCATTGCCTTCGAAACGCAGGGCGAGACCAGCTTGTCGCCGACAAGGAACTTCTTACCTATCGTTACGTCCTTCCATTTGGGATGGCCGTTCCCTTTCAGCCATCCGAGGTTGTCGTATACGGTCTTTGCGAACCTTCCGATGTTCTGGCAGTCGGCTCCCTTCATATTCTTGTCGGAAGTGATCAGCACATTCAGGATCGAAACGGTCGGCACCGCTTCAGGCTGCCAGCTGTAAGTATTTGCGGGGAGTGTCGCACTCTCGTAAGAATCGCCCTCTTTTCTGATGATCGGCACCACATGGAACTTGTCTTCCTTGCTGATCCCTTTCGCCAGCACGTCGGCGGGGGCTCCCACCACGGCGAAAAAGGCGTCGATCTGTCCCCGCCGCAGGGCCTCGATCGCCTGTTCGGTGTCCATCGTGAATACCTCTCCCAGCCCTACCTTGTATTCATGCAGGATGACCTGGGCGGTGCCGTACGTCCCGCTCGATGCCTTGCCGATCGAGACCCTCTTGTTGTGCAGGTCTGCAAGGCTCCTTATGTCGGCCGACGCTACGAGATGCACCTCTTCACGATACAGAGGAAAAACGACCCGAATGTGCGAGAGGAGGTTCCTCAACTCCGCAGAATCCTCGTCTTTGCCGGTAGCAGCACTCACCACCGCAATCGCAAGCGTGTCGAGCTGCACCATACCGAGCTGGATGCTCGGGAACTGGTCCACCCTCAGGAGGTTCTCGACGGAGCCGAGCGAGGGGATCACATTCAGATCGATCCCGTTGCGGCCGGCAAGTTTCCTGAGATCTCTCGCCATGACATAGTACGTGCCCTGCTCCTGGCCCGTCACGATGCTCAGTTCCGCAGGCGAAGGCGATTTCTCTTCGCCGAATCCCGGGCAATACCACAGCACCATACCGACCAGCACTACAGTCCAAAGGGTCTTTTTCATCTTCTTCTCCTCCTCACAATAATCACATGCCTTCTTCCGCATCCCGGAACCCGGAACGCATTCTCTCTGTCTCTTTCAACGGCAAGGCGCGCATTTCAGTGCAGGCTGTCGGCATTCCCCCTCACGCCTCAAACAGTCGAAGGCCGCGACTTTGAAAAGAGTATAGCAGGTTTCAAAGGCGTTGGCCAGAAAAGACTTTTCTGTGCCTTTCCGAAAAAGACCCGGATTATGCCCTATAATAAACAGAGGTTGATCGAACGGCCGAAGAAAGACCGGGCGAAAACGACCCGCCGGGACAGACGCGGAAACAGGACGAACCATGATCAACGGAATCATAGAACACCACCCTTACATAGGGCTCTTTTCCCTGCTGATCCTCGGGGGCATCGGGGTCCCGTTCTTCCCGGAAGACGCCACATTCATCCTGTGCGGATTCCTGATGCAGGGCAAGATCGTAAAACCAGTCCCTGCCCTCCTTGTCATTTATACGGGGGTGCTGATAGCCGACTTTCTCATCTATCTCTTCGGGAGAAAATACTGTCGGGCGGCTGTTTGCCACAGGTGGTTTCAGAGGATATTGCCTCCGGAAAGGCTCGCGTGGCTCGAAAAAAGCTTCAAGAAGAAGGGGATCTTCTTTATATTGTTCGGAAGGCATTTTATCGGAATCAGGGCGCAGATCTTTCTCGTTTCCGGCATTATGAGGATGCATCCCGTGAAATTTCTGCTGGCAGATGCTTTCACGGTCATCTTTACGATAGCCGTGATGGTTACGGTGGGGTATGTCGGGGGTCACAGCCTTCAGGACATCGGCATCGATACGAGCAAGATCACCTATGTGGTGATTGTGCTCTTCGCCTCTTTCTCCGCCGGTTATCTGGCGATAAAATATTTCAGGAAGAAAAGACAGCGGCAAAAGGGAGGGCCGGATGATTTGGAAAGGCAGGGTCTCGCTTGAAGACCTGAACAAAAGATACCGGAATACGCTGGTCGAGAACCTTGGCATCGAATTCATCGAGATCGGAGACGCGCATCTCAAAGCTACGATGCCCGTTGACCACAGGACCCTCCAGCCCGCAGGCATACTTCACGGCGGCGCGTCCCTGGCCCTGGCCGAAACGCTCGGGAGTGTTGCGGGCTTCCTTTGCGTCGACAGAGAAAAGCAATACTGTATAGGGATGGAAATCAATGCAAACCATATACGGCAGGTGCGTTCAGGGCTTGTGTACGGCCTTGTGGCGCCGGTCCACATCGGCAGGAAGACCCAGGTCTGGCAGATATCCATCAATAATCAGGAAGGCAAACTGGTCTGCATCGCGCGGCTTACCCTTTTGGTCCTCGACAGAGAGAAACGAACGGGCTGAGGAAGGCCCTCCTTCAAAAATGCGAGTGGTGCGAGAGAGGGGAGTCGAACCCCTACGGTTGCCCACTGGATCCTAAGTCCAGCGCGTCTGCCAGTTCCGCCACTCTCGCTTGTTGATTCTAAAGGATAAATTGCTACTTGTTTAGTTGCGACACTCTTTAACTGTAGTAAAATTGTAGCAAATATCCAAGACTTCGACACTCGATCTCAGACTTTCAGGGTAATGATGTGCATACCTCATGGTCATCGCAATCGTCTTGTGTCCGAGCAGAGCTTTCACCTTGTAAAGATCGACTCCGTTCTGCACAAGACGCGTTGCGAAGGTATGGCGAAGATCGTGGAAATGGAAATCTTGCAGGCTCACTTTCCCAAGGGTCTTATCAAATGCCTCTCTGAGACTCCGCACCGATACCGGAAAGACCTTGCCGGAGATGTCTATAACCTTTCCAAATCCTCTCAGCGTGCCTAAAAGAGTCTGAGACATAGGGATAGACCTTTTCTCTCCGTTCTTCGATTTAAGGACCGTCACAAGCCTTCTGTTAAAGTCCACTTCTTTCCACATCAGATTCAGAATCTCTCCTCTTCTCATCCCCGTGTGCAAGGCAACAACGAGCAGCGTTCTCAGCCAGGAAGGATTGGTGGCTTTCTCAAGCAGAAACCTTTCCTCCTCGATCGTCAGCCACCTTTCCCTGGCGTTCTTGTTGCCTACCGCAAAAGAAAGGTCCGCCACGGGATTCTCTTTCGTCCATTTCCATTCCCTGCGAGCCACGTTGAACATGCGCCGCATTAAACTAAGCTCCTGATAGATAGTCGCAGGTTTGACTTTCTTCAACCTCTCATCCCTGTAATCGGAGACGAGCTCCGTCGTTATTTCCGCAAGAGTAAGATGACCGAAGACCGGAAGCAGCCTTTTAATCGAATACTCGTCCCTGATCCTGTGATACTTACTCAGGTATTTCTCCGACATCTCAGCAAAGGTCGTGGTCTTCGCCTTCTGCTTCTCGAACCAGATCCCTTCCTGGATGTCGGTGACGGTCTTCGCATAGGCCTTTTCAGCCAGCTTCCTGTTATCGGTCTTGGTAGATACCTGCATCCTCTTGCCGTTTGCCCTTACAGTGAACCAGTACATTTTACCTCGTCGGTAAAGCCCCATATTTACTTGCCTCCCTTCCTGGGACTTCTGGCCTGGGTAAGAGGATTATACCCCGAAACCACTTCCCTTTTACAGTTCCTCAGCCATGTCTGAATCTCATCCAGATCAAACCTAAGACATCCATTCATCTTAAGGCAGGGTATTTGCCCCAGCTCCGCCCATTGGTAAAGCGTAGAGGGCTTTACCTTGATTATCTCGGAGAGTTCCTTGATACTTAGAAGCTTCATGGCGTGCCTCAGAACGGTTCCCGACCCTCGAACCAGTTCAGCAGGGTCTCTTTATGCTGCGCCTTTATCTTCTCAACGAGGTCGACATCCTTGAATTCCTCAAGCTGCCTTCTCAGCTTCCGATTGATGTGCTTATACTTGAACTGCATAATTCCCGATCCGTCACCATCCCCGATCCTGATAAATTCCAATCTGTCGAAATATGAGGCGAACTGGAGAGGATCGTCTTTCAGGTCCTGAAGGCTAATGCCAGGATTCCTGATCTCAACTTCAAAGCGAGTATGATCCTTGCCCGATTCAAGAAGGCCTTCTTCGTACTCGATAATCTCACCGCCCTTTCGTTTGCGCGCCTTGATCTCCTTAACCTTGTCGTAAATCCTCATCTTCACTTTGGAGCCGCCGTAAATCGTCCCCTTGAAGAAGCTGAAGCTGTCAGAGCGAATCTTCTTTATATTGAGCGTAGAGAGCAGACAGTCAACATTCAGGCCTTCGATGTCCGAAGCCACATCAATCCTGGTAATATTGAAGTCCTCAAGAGATAGCACCGAATCTTGGAACATTGCAAGCATGTAGACTTCCAGGGCATCAAAACATTCAAAGAGCTTCGGATTTACATTGATCTTTGTAAAAGCGATCCTGGCGTTTCTGCTTTCCCCGTATTTGTGGGGGCAAAGAAAACCTGGGCCTTATCCAGGATGCACATGTATCTATACAGCTGGGCTCTATACGCATCTTCAGTCAATACCCCGTGACCCTCTAGATATTCCCTGTCAGCAGGAACTCCGATAGTAAGACTCAATTTATCAATCATGAAAGTAACGTATTTGCTGGTGATTACTCATCTCCAGCAAATCTCCCGCTTCGGCTCGCTCGCTCCCGCTCCTCCCTCGCGGGGAGCGCCGCCGCCTCGCTCCTGTCACAAATGAGAGAGCATGAACCTTGTTAAGAGACCAACAACGTTCACATTCTCGATTGTCCATAGGGCGGAAGCTCGCCCGAACCTGCTCCCGCAGGAAACGGCCGAGCCTCCGCCCCCGAGTTTGTGCGCTATTCGTCACTTTCACCCTCATTCCGTTTCTTCGCCCCTGCTTTTGATTCAAAGAGGGTCTTATTGATCCAGTACTCCAACTCGCGGCTTTTTCTCACCAGGCCGCCTAGGTCAGCCTTAGGCTTTGCTTCCTTCTCCCTGTCCTCTCTGATCTTCCGCAGACGATCCTCCTGGTCTTTGAATGGACCGAGACAGAGCGTAGCCCTCTGCGAAGGCAAGAGCATGCACCCGCCTTTCCGGAAGCAGGAAGGGCACTTCCTTTCACTTATTTGCCTATGGTCAGCTTCATTCATCACTTTTCGCACCAAAATAAAAAAGCCGAGAATCTAAGAATCGTGCTCTTAGAAACTCGGCTTCTCTGTCTAAACAGACTTCTCTGCCGTTAAGTAATCAATTCAGATTAACTAACAATTCTCTCTTACATTGAGGACATCTTATTACGGCCTTCTCACCTCCGTAATACTTGGTGTAGCTTTTTGTTCTTATAAAATTATGATCGCCCTTGTGAATCTTTAACTGGGCATTGCAGTGAGCGCACTTACCATCAGGCCTCACGCAAGCTATCTCTCTTGCACTTTCTATACTCAAGCTACCGCCTATTTCTTTTTCCCTGGTTTAACGGCATCCTTTATCTTGGTTATACGTTCATCCATCCTTTCAAACCCAGGCCCCCAGTGTTCTATTAGACGTTCCCGGAAATCCTTACCCTCAGGAGTACTGTCCATCCACGCCCTCAATTCTTCCGAGGTTAATTCTCTGCCAGCTTTAATGTCTTGAAATGTCGCCTTTACTATCCACGTCAGCACTTCAGATATGGAAACCTTCCTCGGAAGCTCTTGCAATGCATCATAGATATCCGAGTCAATTGTTATGGTCATCCTCTTCTTCATAAGATATCTCCCTTCATATAGATGATATCATACTTCATATCATAGCGGCTCGGGCAATAAATGTCAACACGTTTCTTATCCCTTGGTTGATTACCTGCCGCTTATGTCAGTTCAAGAAGCAAGACCCCACTTTCGCAGCCCCCAACGGTAGGAACAGCCAGAAGCATGGCTTATCGCGGATAGCACCGACTTAATGTGAGTTATGGCAAAGCGGAACCTGTTGCGTGTTTTCGTAAGAGACGTGGCGTAATACTTGGACCAGCCGCGACTCTGACCAGTCGGCTGCAGCCGTTACTTACGAGTTTTCTGCGGACCAGAATCAGCTGACAGATGCGCTACCAGCTCTATCGGCTCCCTTTTGATCGTACAGGCATGCTTGCAGAGGTTCAAAGAGTTTCCTGCAAACTTCAGCGAACCCCTTATAGCTTCTACGGCAAACTCCTCTTCCACTCTATCGAGGGGAACAAGATAAACGATGCCGGGCAAGAATACCGTGCCAAAGTGAAACCGTCCGTTCTTCTTAAAGTCGAAGGTTCCAATAAAGAGGTCAATGCTCTGTTGTGGGTGATAGCACCATAGAAATGGCACGAAATCGAGCTTGCTTCCAAAACGAGCATACTTGCGAACGAAATCAAAGGCAGGCTCAAGGGCCATCGCCCCCAACTTAAAGTAAAGCGTTTCTATTCCAGCCTTCGTAAGGAAGCGACTTATCTTCCTGGAATCGGTATCAGGCAGGGGCCAACAGACGCGGATTGCAACGTCTCTTTCAAAGAAGGAAATCGCTAACTGCTCTCGTTCCTTGCCTTCGATCAGTGCTTGCCGAAAATGTACTCGACCAGTCTCGTCCTGCCTCATCTCTCCGGCCTGCAATGGCATGGACGGCGGTTTACCTTTCTTGGTCCGATATTTCTTCAACAGTTTGTGTCCCGAAGCGAGGTGATGATGACAAAAGTAATTTTCCAGCTTCGAGAAAAATCCATTGCATTTGTCGCACACGATACCGGCTGGGAGCACGTACTGTCTGTTTCCCAGGCTCTCGGGAACAATATGTTCGACCTTGGAGAAATGCGTCTGATCTGTATCCTGACAGAACAAGCACTTTGGCATTCCGGTTACCCTTTCAGTAAATACTTCCATTTCCATCATTGCTCCATCATGCGTCTAGTATGTGAGCCTCAATAGTTTCTTTGGCAAGCCGCAGATCTACTTCAAAGAATTCGCCAGCTTTCTCATAGCCGGCCAATGCTGAGTGAATGCGCTGTTCGATGATATAAGGGTCTTTTGTCCTCCAATAGCCAATCACTTCAAAAGGCATTGGCAATCCGTATTGCAGGCTCACTTCTGTTGCCCGCTTGTCAGGATTGCCAGCCGTGAAACCAATTTTGTATATGCCTGGCATCAAGCCGTTTGAGAGCAGGTAAATAAAGCCCTCATTTACCTTACTATGTTCCACATCAATTCGTTCCCACTTGCTGGTTCGTCTCTGCTGCAATATTTGTAGTTCTGCCTGTTCACGCTCCGTCTCTTTTTGCTTGGCTAAAGCCTCTCTCACCTGGGCGATGTATTGCAAGAGCGATTGGCAGTGTAGGTGCCCAGCATTCATAAAAGCTTTAATCTCATCAAGAATCGTTAGTATGTCTGCCGGGGCCTTTTGAGCATTATATATTTCAAACAAGGTTTCCCATGTACTGTGGATGCCCGCCCACGATACCGTGGAACCAGGCCAATCAATATCGCGTATGTCAACCTCAGTTGGCTTAGTAGTACCAGCAGCAAATCGCTTAATGAATAGGTTTTGTGTTTTTATCTTTGTTAAAGCTACCTCTCCCAAATAACTGATAAAAAACAAAATCTCTTGTCCGGCATGACTGTGTTTGCACACCTTTGACAGATAATCGTAGCCATGCTTCTGCTCGTACTGGTCCTGCCATTCTTTGGGGTACTTCCATGAATCAGGACACTGCAATGGCTCCGGCAGAGTAGTTGAAGTCATTTGTTCTCTTCCTCCGCTCATAACGACGAATTCAGCGGGTCACCCGATGGACCGAATGGTTAGCGACGATTATCCTCCTCCAATATTTAAGCGCTCCCCTAAAAACCTTATGTTAAATCTATAATCTTCCATTGTAATTCTTCTTTCAACTCAGTCAGGAACTCAATTATTTCGTCGTCTATAGGTTCACCGTTCTCCCGCTTCTCAGATAGGGATTTAAAAAAATCCCTTTTTTCTTCAATATATAATTTTCCTTTTCTTGTCACAAATAGATTTGAAAAAACATTAAAATACCTCGTCATATCATCCTTATGAGTTTCCCAGGATTCTGCATTCCTCCGATTAAGGAAGTCCTTTAAAGCGTCTATCCTTGTACTGAAATTACTAAACATCTGAAACATCCAAGATATACGAGCCTGAAGCACCGCAGCATTGGCAATTCGATTTGTATCTTTAACATAAAAAGTAAGGATAAAAAGAGTAAAAAATAAAATCAGCGTATTTGCTTGTTCGTTACAGTAAGTCTTAATAGCAAAATACCCAACACCTAGCATCAAGAATGGTGAGATTTTCAAAAAAAGATTCTCTAAAACTACATAAGCGCGTTTAATCGATGTCCACATTTCTCCTCCCCCCCCAAGGAATTACCTCTTTTATACTCCGATTATCGGACCGCTGTCAAGAAGAAACCTTCATTTCTGAGCTTAAGGTTGAGTCGCTGATAAGTTCAAGGGCAGCAAGATTTCGGGAACGTCTCACTGTAGCAAAATTGTAGCAGAAAGCATCGGAATGCACAGAAAATAGGCAAAGATATGCAAATTTCGCAACTAAAGTTTTCGCTTCTGTTTCAATGAATTAGGCTCAAATCCAGGCCAGGAGCCCCTCTGCGAGAATGCCTCTGGAGCCGTCCTAAGTCCAGCGCGTCTGCCAGTTCCGCCACTCTCGCACGTAGTTAATATTAAAGATTCCAGGGGAGTTTGTCCAACGAGAAGGGATGATCAACCACGCAAAGAGCCGCAGGAGATAAGAAAGAAGAAAGGAACGGTTCTAATTTACTAAGGGGAACATAAGTAGGATACCTTTGAATGTCACTCCGGCTTGAC
Source organism: Nitrospirota bacterium (assembly GCA_023475105.1). Taxonomy (GTDB): domain Bacteria; phylum Nitrospirota; class Thermodesulfovibrionia; order Thermodesulfovibrionales; family UBA9159; genus JAMCWJ01. The sequence goes on along the minus strand of JAMCWJ010000100.1, from coordinate 1,242 downwards.
CGGAGTCTCTCTTAAGAAGGATTCCCGACAAGCGGGAATGACATCCTACTAACGAACGTATTAGTAAGTGCAGCAAAAATGAGAACCGTCTCCTTTCTTCCCTTACAGATCCGCAAGTCTACCACAAGAGCAGCCCGCGAATCACTCGCATTTCTCCGCACAAAAGCAGAGACTAAACTGGCATTAATTGTTCCCACGCTCATCCTTGCGGCGGTCCCACGAAAAAGCGTACAATAACCGATGGACAAAATACTGGGAAACCTGCCGGACCGAATAGCCAGGGCCATATCGTTTTACTGGTCGACCCGTGAAAATCAAGCCAGTAAACAACAAGGCTCGGGACGTGCCGATCACGAACTGCGAAGTGCTGTAACGGGCAGCAGAAATAAAAAAGTGGTGCTTGCTTCCCCTCATCCTCAGCGGTTTGAACATCATGAGACATACAGATTGAGACTTTTACGTCTGTACTCTACGTCCTACGAATCTAAACCTTTCTGCTGAGTCCGGGAGGAGCAAGGCCACCACTTGGTGAGCCGGCTCTTTAATTATCTTATACGCCTTTCCAGGGGAGATGTCAACGTCAAAGTTGAGTTCTACCGTGACCATATAACGAGTATTTTAGAGCGCCAAAGAGCCACCAGGGACAAGACTGCCACAGACTTCTATTATTTCACAGTCCTTCGATCAGCCTGTAATATTCCTTGAGAGTACGAATGGATTCGATCGTGGCCTGCAGCAAGATCCAGCTGAGGACAAGAATCCCCACTGTCAGTCCGATCTTCCACGCCCGCGTCGTTCGTGGGCGCCACCAAATCAGGGGCAGCGCCAGGGGCCCCACACAAAAGACTGCCATGATAATAAAGGATGTCCGGAAATACCATTGAATCTTTTCCTCTGCAACGCGCGGGTGGCGGGGAATATCGAGAAATTCACCGCAGTGTTTACACTTTATCGCTTCGTCTTGAATTTCTTCAGCACAGTAGGGACACTTTTTCATTATCATCTCTCTTTGCAGACTAATTATTGTACCATAGGGACATTCTCCGATCCCTTAAACGGAATAATATCATATTCGCTCCGCCTCCTTGGGCTTATACCCCGGACGGCACTCCCATCCCTGTCAAGCCATTTAAGAAGGTAACTTTGCATGGAGTCATTGAGACATTTAGAAAGTAACCATGGATTCTCATATTAGCGGCCTCTTTTTTTGTCCGGAGCATTGGCCTGGACTGATAGTCCTGG
>JAMCWJ010000112.1 GCA_023475105.1 Nitrospirota bacterium | reverse complement strand
AAGTGCAGGGGGCTTCGGCCCCCCACACCAAAGGCCAGCTCATCGTGAAAGGGTCGGAATAATCAGAAAGTTTGGGCTGCGTTAATTTGAAAAACAACACCTCTACATAAGCGAGGTACCCGCGTGAAGCGGCCTCAAAAGACGTGGCCTTCGCCATCTCCCCCTCGGTCTTGGCCTTGTAAGCCTGATATTTCGCGGCCTCTGCATTTACCCGGGTGGAATAGGCATCAATTTTCTTCCCGAAGATATCTATCTTGAGCTTCTGATTACCGAGCGCGATGTTTGCGGCCTCCATGTCGGTCTTATACAGGCCGAGCAAAGCCTCCAGCCCTGCCAGTTCGGCCTTGTAAAGTTCGACGTACTGTATCTGCATATCGGCGCTCAACTTGGTGGCCTCTATTTGCAGACGGCAGTATTCCAGACGCTGCATTGACGCCTTTACCTGGCTGTCATAGATAATGGCAGCCACGCGAACCGCGTCCAGCTTCGAGTTGTAATCGGCGGTCTCGGAATTGAAGATAGCCACAGCCGCATCCACCGCGGCCTTAGCGCTATTCAGGGCTCTTTTCGCTACTGCATCGTGGTGTGCAATGAGTACCGTCTCCACCTGGATCCCGGAGGACACGGCAAATTTGTAGTTATCCAGTGCCAGCTTTGCCTGTTCGATGGTGATCTCCCGGGACTGGTCCTGCTTCTTGTCTTCGTAGTCGCTCAGAATCTTCCTGACACCAGCGATCCCCTTGCCGGTGGGAAGGTCAAATGCCTTGGCTGAGTATTCAGCCGTGAATCTGTCTACCGTATCGCGCAGGAGTTTCTCGTCACGTTCCTTCATGCGATCAATCATGGCGGTCTCGATCTCTTCCCCGAGACCCGCGCCGCCCGCCTCTATAACTGCGAGATTCTTTGCCTTTATGCTGTCCAGAAGGTCAGAGAGATATTGTTCTTCCGTGAAGCTGAAGGTATTGACCGGCGGTATCAACCTGTTCTCGGGCACGGTTCCCGTGAAGGCCGGGATGGTATCGGATGGGAGCGTCGGTATGTCCAGATTCTGAATTACGGGAGGGCTGGGGAGCGTATAAGACGGCCTCTCCGGGATCGCCACGTCGGCTGTTTCTATGTCAGCAGGCGCCGAGGGGAAAGACGGTTCTGGAATGTCGGGAAGATCGAGCTCCGGCATCTTGTTCTCGAATTCTCTGACAGCCGGCGCCGTGATCCCGTGTATTGCAATCAGGGAAGGGTCGGATGGTTCTCGCAGCCCCTGGAGTGCATCCTGTATCTCACCGGCGATATCGGGGCGTGTTGGTTCCGTAGCCGTCACGATCAGTGCCGGCAAGTCCACGAAATAGGGGTTCCACTCCATAAAAGGAATGTCGAACTGCATTGACTCCCGGAGTTCTTCGAGAAAGCTGGCAGTTTCATCTACGGCATCAGTGACGATGCCGTCCACCTGATTTATTCTATTCGCTACCTCTGTATTTATAGCCTCTACATCCGGAGTCAGTGCCATGCGTACCTCCTTGCGTTCAACGGTCCTCCTCTGTCGAGGCGTAGATGAGTGACGGCCACTGCAGGAGCTGACTTATCCAGCCTTGGTCATCGAGGATAGACTTGGTGAGGATCATTTGAAGATTCTCGTCGTAGGTTTGGCCCTGTGTCTCGATGTCTTTTATAAGAGCGGTTCCGATTGCCGCGCGCTCAGTTGGCAGAAGCTCCCCGAGGGCGTCCTCCAGGATACCGAGCGCATCTTGGGAAGATTGGGAGAAGACGAGCCCGCGGACAAACCGGCCCGCAGTATGAGCATTCACTCCCAGGTCCGTCAGAGTTTGGTAAACCGTGAGAATTTGTTCGGGGAGAATACCTGCGGCCGTAGTGATTGCTGACAGGTAGGAAAGAAAGGTCGGGAGGTCCTGCGGTTCAAGCCTGGGCGTAGCCGCTGCGTCAACCTTATCATTGACGGACTCCATCCAGCGTTGGATCCAGAGCTTCTTTGTGGCCATCGACGACACACCGTCCATCAGAACCTGTATCCCCGTTGCCTTGCGATTTCACCCGCCTTGTTCTTGTCACCGCCTGCCTCTTTCAAGATCGCCGCAGCTATCGCCTGGTCTTCGGGTTTTGCACTGTCAAGTTTTCTGCCTTGTTCTACCGGAACGGTAGGGCTAGAAGACATTGCCTCACCTGTCGGGATGGGAACACCATTTTTGACAACGTACTGCTTTCCGCCGGGACCGTTTAGCTTTGTACCTTCGGGGTATGGCGATTTGCTTTCCTGCCCTGCTATGTCCTGCCGCGCCCGTGCCGAAGGGATGTACGGTTCAACCCCAAAATCTTCCTTGTAGCCCGCCTCTATCTTTGCCTCGTCCGTTATGCCATGCCCGTTGGCAAGTTCTCTGTATTTTGTATACGACATGGGAGCGGTCTTCGCCGTTGTCTTTGCGGACGGCGGCGAGCCAAGAGCACTGAAACGTCTCATGCTCTCATCAGCGAACTGGTATGCCATTTCGAGGGCCTGAGCGGGCTCCATATTTCCATTGCTGAGGAGAGAAGAGTAGACTTTTTGCGCAGTGTCGATATAATCCTTTCTCATCTGAGCCTCCGGCTTTACCTCAAGGGCTAGACCCTGCCTCCTCGCGAGGTCCGCACTGGCAAGATTATGCTCACCTGCAGTTGCATAGTACGGCGCCTTTATTCCCGCCTCTCTGCTCTTATTGAGGGCATCAAAGGCGAGTTTCGCCATGTCTATGCCCCTATGCCACCGTTGATACTCGTTTGCACGTCCCGCCCGGGCGTTCCCGATTGCCGTTGCCAGCGATAAAAGCGAGCCAAAATACCCTCCTCCGGAAGGGATCGACAGTCCGGTTCCGGGTGTAGCCGCTGGAGGCGGCGCGTAACGCGCCATGATGTCTTCGATATCCATCCCACCTGTGTCCAGACCACGGCCAGTCTCTGTAGGTTTCCAAGGACCGTTCTGCAGGTCAGCGTTTCTGAATACCACCGGTGCATTTGTCCCCGGCACTCCTTCCTCTCCGGCGAAGCGCGTAGCGCCTACCTTGGTCTGATAGTTCTCTGCCGGGGTTTGAAGGCTGGTGGCCGGAGGGCTCGGCCAAGGATTAACCACTGGCCTTATTCCTCCTACCGAATGGGCCGGGAGCGTGTCTAGCGGCGCGTTCGTATTCAGCCCGCGGGTGAGAGCTCTATCTGCTCCCGGTACGGAATTTGGAGAGGCAATAGGTGCCCACTCATCTGGCAGAGGGGCGGCTGTTACTGCCGACATCGGAGACCCCAGTCCGCCTTTGAAAGCTGTTGTGCGGTGACTGAGCGCCCGCTGCTCCTCAAACAGAGGCTGCTTCGTCAGTCCTGCACGTTCACGTTGCCTACTTAAGGACCTGGCGATGCTTTCCGGGGTGGCCGGGATAATCCCTTTGTTACCGCCTGCGAAAGGTACTTTCCCAAGCGTAGAGGTGGTGTCTATACCCGGCTCAGTTGACTGAAAGGGCGTCGCCAAAACTCCCCGCTCCGGTTTCAATTCATTGTCGTCTTTTGCTGCCATTTTACCCTCCTGTCCCAAGAAAAATAGTTAAGCCTTGTTAAGCTTGCCACGACCACGATGCCCTGTTCAGCCTTTCTTCAAAATGACGGTTCGTTAACGATTCGTTGAGTGGTGTCAAAATGAGCCCTCATCATCATGCCATCTCCGGGTGTTCCCGCAGGAACTTCTCGCGTGCCTCCTGGGGGCTCATGTCATCGAGCCCCAGGCGCTTGCGGCGCTGCTCGTAGGTCTCAAGGGTGAGATTGACGGCAACTTTCTGCTGGAACATTCCCTGCTGCTGTCCGAGGAGTTTAAGGGCACCGACCTTATCATGATTCTCGACCTCCACCGAGATCCCGCTCATATTCTCTGTGAACTTCACCTTCTTCAGGGCTGCTTTTGCCTCCTCCGAGAGTTCATCGGACTCTTTCACAAAAGTGAGGCCGTCCCGGGTGAAGCTGATCGTATCAGTGAGGTTTGTGAACCCGATCTTTTCAAGTTCTTGCCGGATGTCGTCGACGGTCTTTAGAGCTGTCTTCCGTCGCTCCTGATAGAACAGTTTCAAGGCCCTTCGTATGTTTACCCTTGCCAATAACTGGGAGGCTTGGATACGAGCGGTCTTCCGTGAATAGCCGGCCGTGATAGCCGATCTGTCGCCGTTGAACGTCTTGACATATTCGAGCACAAAAGTTTGTTCTCTGGAAGACAAGAGAGATAATGCTTCTTCGAACGTTTTGGGATCACATATTTCAACGGGCGATGCCTCGCCGGCCTGCCCCGAAGCGCAGCCCCAAAGAGCCTTCTTACCTACAGTGCGGCTTTTCTTGAACTCTATCTGCTGGCCTGCCAGCCATGGAAAGAACTGCTTCGATACATCCTTGTGGCAGTGGGTACATACGACCTTCGGATTGAACCTCTTCCAGGGCCCTTTCTGCTCATAAAGGACCTTGAACGGCTCGGTGCATGAGGGACAGGCAAAAGACAGGATAGCTATAGGCGCGTCGGCTGAAGCGTTCTTCTTCATCGCCGTACCTCCAGGCATTTTGAGTCAGAGCGATAATAACAGCCGGTCGCTGGGTATCCGGCAAGTTCCCGCTCTTGCGGATCACACTCAATCAGCCTGTGCGGTACGCAATGCGGGCACTTTGGCTGAGGGCAGTTCTTTGATTTATTGCAGAGCTTCACTGTAAGGCCCTCACCGCTTCCACAAAAGAAGCGTTATTCAGCTTCTGGTATACGCTGATCGCGTCCCCTGTCCATCCACAGCCGAAACAATGAGCCCGGTTATTCTTAACGCTCATGCTCGGGGTCCGCTCTGCGTGATTTATGCAGAGCGCCATATTGCGCTTGCACTCCAAAATCTGATTAATGGGGTATTCCCTTGCGCGGTCTATCATGTCTTCGGTTATTCCGGCCCGGCTTTTGCCCTGAAGGGCAAGCATCACCCTTTCGACCTTCTTCCATGTGCGGGTTAACTCTTCGCGCAGTTCCTTTATGGGCGCCGAGATGATCTGTCTTTCAAGTTCATTGCCGCCGTTCTCAAGGCTTTCCTGATATCTCCATCTCCTGTCCCTGATTTCGAATTCAGTGTCCGTAAGACAGTCGAAAAGGTAGTCAAGTCGCATGAGCATACCTTTCCGGCCTATCTCTTGCTTAAACTCTGCTATCGTTTGGCGCTCTTTCACGATCTCCACTCCCGGAAGGATGTCAACATGTCGTTCCACTCAAGGAAGATTGTCGCGGTTCCCTCGTTCCTGCCCTTCGCGATGATCAGCTCGGTCTTTCTGGGATTGTCCAACTCCTTGTAGTACCCCTCCCGAAAGAGGAACATTACGACATCTGCGCCCTGCTCTATCTCTCCGGAGTCGCGGAGATCTGCAAGGATCGGCCTTTTGTTTTCCCGGGTCTCGCAAAGTCGGGAGAGCTGCGCTGTCACCACGACGGGCACATTCAGCCTTTCAGGCTTCGACAGGTCTTTAAGTGCCCGTGTAATATCGCCTATCTCCTCGACACGATTCTTTCCGCTTTTCCTGTCGCCCTGGATGAGTTGAAGGTAATCGATAAAAACAATCTCAGCGCCCAGGCCGCACGCCTCCTCGATGCTTTCCATGATCGGACCAACTCTGGAAACCGAATCGTCAAAGGTAATCCAAAGCTCGGCAAGCCTGCCCGACACCTGAACGAGTCTCCCGTATTCCTCCTTGGTGAATATCCCTTTACGGACCTTCCAGAGGTCCACTTCGGCCATAGTCGCAAGCATACGTTTGGCAGTGTTAAAGTTTCCGTCCTCGATATTCACGAGATGTGCACGTCTACCCGTTCGCGTTGCGGCGAGTATCCAATCTTTCATGAGTGCTGACTTTCCCATTGACGGCCGGCCGCCCAGGACATAGAGCTGAGGTTGCCAGCCGTCTAGAATATCGTCCTGCTTTTGAAAGCCTGTTGGAATACCGGCGATGGCTCCCTTGTGCTCATGGCGGCGCTCTATCTGGTCAAAGACTTCTGGGAGAAGGTCTCGGATATGTCTAATTGCCATGGACTGCCTCCCTGCCTCGTGCGATGACCTCCGCCATGTTAGGGGAAGCAATTGGCCGTCCCTGTTTCGTTGGCTCCTCTGGAATTTCATCCTCCCATCGACGCTGGTTAAGCCACGAGGTAGGGTGCGGAACATATTTCCCGCTGTCTTTCCTCCACTCCTCGGTCTCCTTGAATCTCTTGAGGGCGTCCATGATGAGCTCGAAGGTGCCGTTTTCAGGGTTTATCTTTTGCCAGGCTTCCCACGCCTTAGCCTTCTTGAGCTTCTTAGGGTAGGCCTCATAGAAGAGAGAGAAGCCTTCCCGGAGTTTCCGTCTGGTTTCTGTTTCGTTTCGTTTCGTTTCACCGTTACCAGTAGTGTCCGAGTAGACTATCGGTAGACTACTAGTAACTTCGGCCAGTTTTTCGGGAAGAATCTGGTATGTTGCGTACTTTTTCCCGGAAGGGTACTCCCGTTGCTCGCAAGTCATCCAGCCAGGCAAGGGATACTTTGGAAGCGAGGGATTCGACAGCGGCTGATGCTTCAAGAAGTTCTTCAGCCAGTGATAGCCTTTCCCGTTCGCTGAGTACGGGATGATCTTCCCGGCTTTGGTGAGAACATCGATATACTTCTTCACCTTCTCAGGCGTGAAGTGCAGGGCTCCCATTTGAAGGGCGATATCAGCGTATCGAGGTTCGTAGACGCCGGAGTCGTCGGCGAGGCCCCAAAGTCTGATATACAGGTGCAGGCCTTCACATCCCAGGAGTTCATAAAGCTCGGTGTCAAAGTAAAGCTCAGTGTCGATCAGGCGCTTCCGGCTCATTGAAGTTCCTTGCCGCAGCTAGGGCAGTATCGCAGCGTCACCGGATGTTGGTAAGATTCGGTTGGACGCTCCGTGTCACGCAACTCAGACATGAGCCGTATGAGGCGATCTAAATTATCGCAGAAGAAACACTCACGCTTCTCGGTAGCATCTGGAACCGCCCTCATTTCGCCACCCCTTGACGAAAAAGAAAAATTGCGGCCCGGCAACTTTTTATTCCTTCGAGAACATCGCGGGAACCAACTGGGAAATTTTCAGCTATGTTTCTGAGGACGGCATCAACATCACCGCGAAGACGGTAGGTCACTTCTGACTTGTCATAAATGGGTGTTACATCAACAAGGGGAGTTCCATCAGTAACATTCCTAAAGGCCTTTGCAGTGCCCGCCGTAATTGCGTCTCGAATGATGATCTCTTTTTCGTTCTTTTTCATCGTATGCCTCCACGTTTTCGCGTATAGGCATATCATCAACCAAAGCCAAGAGTCCATCAAGTTTTGGAAAAAGCGGAAATAGGCGGACTAACTTGCAGGATACGGTAGAATCAAGGTAACGTCACTTGAAAGATATCGCGCAAGAAGGTTTCGTCCCTTCTTTGTGCTGGGAGACACTTGTATGAGATTGCCGTCCCTATCACAGGGGTCCATGTCATCCCTCCGTGCGAGACTGTCTGTATAGGCATGCGGATATTTTTGCCCCTTCTTTATTAGATACTTGGCATTGCCGTTCTTCACAACATTCCGGTATTGATATCGAAGTGAATCTTTCCACAATTCGACTTCCTTCTTAATCAAATATGTTCGACGGAAGTCCTTTATTTTAAAACCCTTCGCTGCGATATCGAAGAATTTTAAAATGTTATTCTTCTCCATACGTTTCCGATAAGTCCGTGAGAGAAGAAAGGCTGTAAATAGTTCCGGATCGATATTTCCCTTTATTGTAAAATAATTTCTGTGTGCTTTATGTCCGTTAATAAGTTTATTGAATGCGGCTGGCCTTTCTTTCGGAGAGAGAGCGCATAAGAATTTCATAATTCCGTATAACTTGCTTGCTTCCCTCTTTATGAAATTAAGATCGTCAATTCGTTTCCGATTCGGCCCGCGTGCTTTCTTCCTTTCTTCCTGGTTAGACAATTCGGAGGCTATACACATTTCAATAGAATCTTTTAACTCTTCCCAAAAAAATTTATCATCAGCAGGATTGGTGAATGCCGTCGTAAACAGTTGCCAGTCGTCCGGGCCCACTCTAATTTCAAGAGGGATAGGGATAAAGAGGCTTTCGTAAAGCACCCTCACAATTGCTTTCAGTTCGGTGAGGTTGACTCGAAACTTCTTGGGCGCCTTTTTCATGAACGCCCAGGCATAGTTTTCACATTCAGTTAGTGTCGCTTCTTGCTGGACAAGAGCCCGAATTACTGTCTCCAATTTTGATGTTAATTCTTTCTTGGTCTCATAGAGCTCTTTCAACTGAGGAGATAGAACGCCTTTGTTTCTAATTCTAATTGTCGGGAATAGCCTTATTGGCGGCGGTTTCTTTTTCTTCTCCTTTTCTTCGATGTTTTCCCTTTCCGTGGCTCTATTGTAGATATTGTCAACAACGCTTAGCGATCGGCTTTTCAGGTAAGCAATTATTCTTTCGTCGAATGCCTTTTCTTTCTCTTCCACTTTCGCCACTCTCCCTGTGGTCCTCCTGAAAATCAGGGGAAGGGCTCAGGAGTAAGCCTTTTCGAGACCGGTTCCCTATCCCCTGAAGATCATGCTCTTTCCACGCTACAGTCTAAAGCTTCCCCTTCGATTCCAGGTACCGGAGAATACAGTCTTCTATGAAGTCGTTCCGGTTGGTGTATTGCCGGTCCTTCTTGAGCGCTTCGTCCAGGCGGTTTAGTAGCTCCGGGTTGATCCTTATGGTGATCATCCTCGTCTTGTTCCTTATGAGCCCTCTTACTTTGGCGTGCTCCATCTTTCTGCCTTTTTCCTTTGTATAGTCAGAAGTATAGCATTTTCCTCTTGACATGTCTCCTCCTCTCGATTACAAGTGTATAGACAACAGTATAGCACACGGAAACGAAAAAGGAAAGGAGAATGAAAATGGAAAGGGAAGTAAGAGCCGCATTGTACGCCCGCTGTTCCACTCACGACAAAGGCCAGGACCCGGAGTTACAGCTTTCACCCCTCCGCGAGTACTGCCAGCGCAGAGGCCTCACGATCGCCGGTGAGTATGTCGACAACGGGATCTCCGGGATCAAAGACCGCCGGCCGCAACTTGACCGCCTCATGGAAGCAGCCAGAAAGCGCCAGATTGACCTTATCCTTGTCTGGAAGCTGGACCGCTTCGGAAGGAGCCTTAAACAGCTTGTGACCGCCCTGGACGAGCTTTCAGGCCTTGGGGTAGGGTTTATATCCTACCAGGACAATCTTGACCTTACTACGCCACAGGGGAGGCTGATGTTTCATATTATCGGCGCCATGGCCGAGTTCGAGAGGGAGCTGATCAGGGAGCGCGTAAAGGCCGGGCTCGATAACGCAAAGAGGAAAGGGAAGAGGCTCGGAAGAAAACCTCTTGCGCCGGTCATGGCTGAGAAGGTTCACGACCTCCGAAAGGAAGGGCTCAGCTATCGGACGATTGCCCGGAAACTTGAACTGTCTGTCGGCAGCGTTCATAAAACCCTGTCGCTTTCCGGGTCGTCAAGTATCGCTTTCAATTGATTTTCGACGAGCGCCCTGGGGCGTTCAATATACACATGATTCATGAACAGACAGGAGGACGTGAGAGATGAAGACAGCCTTGAAGGTTATTGAAGGGACCGCCGTTCCGGGGCACGAAAAGGGAAAGACGCTCCTGCCCAATGAGGCAATTAATGAGATTAACGAAAAGGTCGGCATTGTCCGGGCCTATACGGACCTGATAAGTGCCGTAGAGGACACCTCTCGCCTGGATAAGCAAACGCTCGAATGGGTCATGGCAGAAGCCCGCAATCATCTGGACAGAGTTTATGTCCTTGTGAACGGAATGGAGCCGGCGTAGGGAGTTGCGTACGGTCCATGAAGGAAACCGAGTCGATGAACTACAAAATAGAATAGGTCTGACGGAAGGCAGAGTACGGGCTCGGGACTCGGGCCTGTACCTGTCCTTGACCGAGGGAAAGGCTGCGGTGTATGCTGTGGCCATGGAGGGCAGGCGATGAGTGAGAAACTTCTCGGCACGTTAAACTTCAGTGTCGACGCTGCGGCAGCCGAACTTTATCAAAGTCTTTCTCCGGAGCGGAAGGAGGAGCTGAATCGAGTCCTTGTCGAAGGCATCCGTCGGCTGAAGGCTGAGCAGCAATCCAATAGGGCAAGGGGAGTGCGAAAGGCCGGCGCGACATCTTCCCGGTTCCCGGCCTACCCCTCAAAGGATCATGCGCGCCGTGAGATAGATCGGATCGTAGCAGAAGCAAAGGCAGAGGCGCAGCTCTGCATGAGGGTGCGGCATGACAGGGCAAGGCTGAAGAAGGTGCTGGCAGGGCTGCTGGAAATAGTCTGACTATGCCTTTTCTAGGCGAGGTCACCGGGGTAATACCAGGTTGCCGATGTGGTAAGGTGAGGATCTTCCGGCGATCGCGCGGGACATTCTGAGGGTCTGATATCCTCGTTAAGGCCGCGATGATCGAATGCGGGGCTACCGGTCTGAAAGCCTCCGGGGTGAACATCTCGTCTTTCCACCTGAAAAACGTTCACAACGGCCTCGTCAGATTGTCAGATCGACGGAGAGGCCTTGATCTCCCTTCGCGGCTATCATCCCCTGTCTCGGTCCGCGATATCCCCGTACCCTGGCCGAGGCGATCACCCGGGCGTAAAACCGGGCCACAAGCGGAGTTGAAAAAGGGGGTTGAAGGGTCTATACTGTAGTCACAATTCTACATGAGGGGGAAGCCATGAAAGAATTCCGAAGTGCGCTCAGGAAGTTCCTGCCAAAGTTGCGCGACGCAAAGGAGAAGAGCCTCAACGAGGCAGACACGCGAATGCGAGTCCGCCTGTTGCTCTCAGAGGTCCTCGGATATGACCTTCTCGACGAGATCACCCAGGAGCATATGGTCCAGAGTCATTACGTCGACTTGACTGTTAAGAACAAAGGAAAGATCGTCTTTTTCGTTGAAGCTAAATCGGTCGATACCAGCCTGAGAGACACGCACGCATATCAGGCCGTGAATTATGCGGCATCAGGCGGCGTTAACCTTTGCCTGCTTACTAACGCTATCGACTACAAGCTTTATTATCTCACCTGGGATAAAGCAAAGGTCGAGCATGCCCTGATTCTCTCATTTAACATACTGGATGAGGATCTCACCTCGGTCTCCGAAAAGATGTACCTGCTTTCAAAGGAGAGCTTCAAGAAAGGGTTCATCGAAAAGTATATCGCAGAAGTTACGTCCCTCGGTGATAAGAACCTGGTACAGGCGCTTCTTTCGAGGAGAGTCCTCTCAGCTATCAGGCTTGAACTGAAAGGTATCACCGGGCACAATGTCAAAGAGGAAGCGATCGAGAGGAGCCTTGGTAAGTTCTTCAGCTCGGAGCTTTATGATATGGCGAAGGCTTGCATGAAGCGGCAGGAAAAACGGGCAAGGAAGAACGTAGAGGCCGAGGCCCCGACTTTTTGTCCCCTGCCGCAGCGGGGAATCCCGGAAGCGACCGAGACGCATATAGTTGGCGAGAAATAGTGTGGCCTCGGGGCGCTGATCGCCCGGGGCGGCAGGTCTGGACGTCCAGAGTTGAGGAGTCACGCCAAGGACGTGGACCGGCCAGCCGGCAACAAGGTGAAGAAGGGTGAAGTCCGGGCTGCTCTCCTTCCCTATGGCGACGAGGCGGACGCGATTGTCGAGCCGTTCTTTGTAAGATGATATACTCCTTCATGAAGGGGGATGCTGTGAAGGCAACGATCATTTCGTTGGCTCTTGTCCTGTCGGCTGTCCCATGCGGCAGCCGGGCCCTACTGCAGGCTATCCCGGAACGGCTATCGTAGGGTAACTATGTGGTATCCTGGCATAGACACGAGTATCGGGGTGGCACTCTTTCTGGCCGCCCTGGTTTTATTTGTCGTCGGTCTTTACAAGGTAATGGAGAGGGTTCTCGGCAGGGGGCGCGGCAGCCGGGCCGCAGAGGCTGTGTTATGCGGTCTATCGTTGCTCGGCCTCCTCAAGGGATGCGGCATATTATGAGAGGAGCAAAGGAGGGGTGAAATGAAAAAGGTTTTGATCACAGCGTTGGTTCTGTTATGTATTCCCGGGGTCTGTTTCGCTATGACGTTGTGTCCCGATGGAACATACGTGTCGGGTCTGCGGTGTTACATGGCGCCGGATGGAACCTACACGGGTGGACCCCCGAAGACGGCTCCGGACGGATCGTACACCGGGGGGCAGCCCCGCATGATGCCCGATGGCTCATACGGCGGTTATCGCGGCGGCAGCCGGATCCCGACGATGTGTCCGGACGGCAGTTACGTCTACGGCCGCTGCAAGATGACGCCCTCGGGAACCTACGTAGGGGAATAGCGCCATCGCATCGTGAGAGTCTTTGAAGCCGTTACCGGCGCGACCGCATTACTGCAACCTGTAAAGATCGGCCGGACCCGTCAAAGAATCTTCGGAAAGGATATCCCTGAATGAGCTCTAAGGCGATCCTGGACCTCATAGACCAGTGTAACAACGTCGAGATGCAGTTCATCGGTGGTAAGCCCGACTGGGTCAAGCAGCCCATCGAGGGGCCGATGCAGAGGAAAGAACTCGAGGACCTGCTGGAAAAGATACGGACTGGAAAATGGCGCGGGCGTCTGCATGTGGAACAAACCCGAGACAGAAAATACTACATCGTGAGATTCGAGCACACACAAGACGGAGTTCAACTACAAGGAATATAATTACAGGGAGGACGGAGGGAGATGAACAGAGAATATATGAAAGAACACAACGAGAAGGTTACGGCTCAGTTGCGGAAGCAGGGACCCGTGTCCTTCGAGAAGCGAAAGCAGCAAGCCCTGAAGCAGCTGAAGAGAAGTCAGCCCGCGAAGTCCGGCGAGAAGCAAGGAAAAGACATAAGGTCGCTCGTAGAATCACATCAAGAGGCCTTGAAAGAGATATTGGCGGAGGTTGAAACGATGACTTGGGGAAAAGCATATCCCTCTATGCTTAAAAAGATATCAGATCGTGCCAATAGGCCAGTGGAACAGATGATCAAGAATTACGAGGGAGCAGAACTTTTGAGGTTGGAACGTCATTTTCAGCTCATAGAGAGAACATTGAAGTGGGGGCCGGTGCTGTATCCCGAGAAGAAGGTAAAGATCATCAGCGACAATCCAAGATATGAGCCTGCGGCCGTCAATCCTGAGCAGGTGAAGATCAACGCTTAAGGTTTCCTAAAAACCGCTTAGAAACCCTTCAGACCCCTAAAAAGTTTCTCAAAGCAGATTTCCGGTCTCAAAGTAGGTTCGCTTTGAGATTCTCAAATTACCTGAAAAATCATACTTCCTCTAATTTTTGTGCTGTAGTTGTGCTGTATTCTTGAAGTCTTCAGGAGAGGATAAGGCTCTGAATTATCTAGCAAAAAACTGGCGGGGTGGACGGGGCTCGAACCCGCGACCTCCGGCGTGACAGGCCGGCGTTCTAACCAGCTGAACTACCACCCCAGCAGGAATTTGTTCTGCAAATTCCTGAGTTCAAAGTTGAAAGTTCAAAGTTCGAGTGAAAGAAAACGTCCTGGGAAAAGCGACTCGCTCATCACCCGTAACTCATCACTCATCACATCGATTTTGCTTAAGGCAAAATCGGAATGGTAGGCGGAACAGGGATCGAACCTGTGACCCCAGCCTTGTAAGGGCTGTGCTCTCCCAGCTGAGCTATCCGCCCGGATAGAATATTATTTAAATATAGCAGGCCGCGTTTTGTCAACCCGGCTCGCTCTTTCATGTTGACATCGTCAGAAATGAATGGTATAAAAAAGCTGTAAATGAACCTGCAAGTCTTCGGCTTCAGGGCATCTTGAAGGAGAAAAAGGAGGCTTTGAGAGCATGTCACTGGAAGGTAAGGTGAAGTGGTTCAATGAGGCAAAGGGGTATGGTTTTATCCAGCAGGACAACGGACCGGACGTGTTCGTGCACTACTCGGCAATCAACACGGAGGGTTTCAAGACATTGGCGGAAGGCCAGAGAGTCCAGTTCGACATCATCGAGGACGAAAAGGGGCTGAAGGCCGCGAACGTCATAAAGCTGTAACGGGCTTCTCTGCGATAACGGGTGGGGCGGCATGTTTCCTCACCCTTTTTATTATCGGAGTATTAGCGGACCATGCTGACAGGGATAGTCTCAGACACGCACGACGATATGGCCGCACTGCGGAAGGCCGTCGAGATCTTCAACGAGGAGAAGGTCTCTCATGTGCTCCACGCCGGAGACTTAGTTTCCCCTTTTACGTTCGACATCTTTGAAGGTTTGACGTGCGGATTCACCGGCATCTTCGGAAACAACGACGGCGACAAGCTGCTCCTCAGGGAAAGATTCGGAGGGCGCATCTACAATCAGCCCCACGTCACCACAATCGCGGAGAAAAAGGTCATTCTTGTGCATGAGCCTGACCTGGTCGAAGCGCTGGCCGACAGCGGACATTTCGACCTCGTAATCTACGGGCACACCCACAAACCGGACGTGCGAAAGGCAGGGAGCACGCTCATCGTCAATCCGGGCAAGCTCGCCAGGCTGCATAAAGGGCTGTCGACTCTCGCGATTCTCGACGTCGAAACCATGAATGCGAGGATCGTCACTCTTTAACGGAGAAGTCGTCATTGAATTTTTCTTCTTCACTTCCGTAAAATACGGGAAGGGATAGGGGATGGCTCCCGTTTAGAAATGAGATCGCACGATTTCAAGCTAAGCACGAAATTCAGCCTCGCCGTCGCGCTTATCCTTCTGGTCTTCTGCGTCGCTTTTTCACTCCTACTTTACCTCCATCTCAAAAACAGGGTGATAGCAGACGCCAATGAAAAGACCTTGATCATCATGACCCAGATAGAGGCCGTCGGGGACTACATCAAAAACACATTGAGGCCGAAAATGTTCGAGACCCTGGGCCATGCGCATGTGGAGGAGCTCTTCGTCGCGGAGGCCATGTCGACCACACTCGTGACGCAGGAAGTGATGAAACGGTTCAACAGTGATCTGAAGGATTATGTGTACAGACGGGTCTCGGACAATCCGCTCAACCTGAAAAACGAGGCGGACCCCCTCCATGCGAGGATGATCGCTTTTTTCGAGAAGAACCCGAAACAGAAGTCGTGGAATGGGATCATGACGCAAGGGGGCAAGGAAGTCCTTTTCAGGGCGAAACCGATCGTCGCCGAGCAGGGATGCCTGAGGTGCCACGGCGATCCCGATGAGGCACCGAAGGGACTTGTGAGAAAGTATGGAAAGACGAACGGGTTCCGGTGGAAGGTGGGAGAAGTCGTCGGCGTCGAATCCGTGACTATTCCCCTGGCAGTCACCCTCGGTCAGATCAAGGACATTGCGATCTCGACTTTCATATTCGGATTTGCGACATTGCTCTTCCTGTTTATTTCTGTGCAGGGGGCCTTCTGGAATCTCGTGAGCCGACCGTTGAACAGACTGACGACGCTCTTTGAGGGCATCGTCAAAGGCACAGAGCCTCTCAACCAGGACCTCCCGATCACCACGGGGGACGAGATAGGGGCGCTTACCGCTTCTTTCAATCAGATGGCAAAGCATCTCTCTCATGCTCAGGAGGACCTCAGAAAGAATGCGGAAACGTTACGCTCGATCTTCGAGGGGATCAGCGACCCTCTCGCCCTGGTGAATCCGGACTGCTCTCTGGAGATAACGAATACGACATATCGTGAGTGGATGGCCAAGGGGATCAGCGCGGTCTTTACAAGAGAGTGCCGGTCGAGAAAGTGCGACCCCGATGTGATGTGCCCGGTATGTTTTCTGGAAAAAGTGAAAAAGGAAAAAAGGGCTGTTTCCGAATACTGGGAGGGCGGCGACGGAAAGATCTACTATGTCCATCTCTATCCCATTTTTGACGAGGCAGGGAATGTGATAAAGGCAGTGCAGTACGTGAAGGACATTACGGACAAGAAAAGGATCGAAGAACAGATGAGGAGGGCCGAGAAACTGGCCGCCCTCGGGCAGCTTTCCGCCGGCATCGCGCACGAAATAAACAATCCCGTCGGAGGGATAAGGCTCTGTTTCAGCAACCTCATGACGACGGGGATGGACGGGGAGACGAGGAAGATGCACATCGACGTCATCAACTCGGGGCTTACGCGGATTCAGGACATCGTCAGCCAGCTCCTCGATTTCTCAAAGCGCTCAGCGCTCAGTGTCGCGCCGGTGCCCCTGGGCAGGCTTATCGAGAACGTATTGAAGCTGACGGAGTATCTGACCTCGGAGAAGGAGATACGCATCGTCAGGAAGCTTGGAGACGTCCCTGAGGTGATGGCCGACAGAAACAAGATGGAGCAGGTGTTTCTGAACATCATCCTGAACGCGGTCCAGGCTATGGACGGAAAGTCGGGAGTGCTCACGATAGAAACGGCAAGAAATAATGATCACTGTGTTGCTTCTTTTGCCGACAACGGTCCGGGCATACCCGACGATGTCCTGCCTTTTGTCTTCGACCCCTTTTTCACCACCAAGAAAGTCGGCGAGGGGACCGGCCTCGGTCTTTCGGTGAGCAAGTCGATCGTAGAGCAGCACGGCGGGAAGATTACGGTCGAAACTTCTGAAAAAGGAACGCGGTTTACGGTACAATTGCCGGTGTGGGGATGAAAAACCGAATTCTTATCATAGAAGATGAACCCTCAATGAGGCTCGGCATGAGCCATTTGCTCAGCGCTTCCGGGTATGAGGTGAAAGTGTGCGAAGACGGTGCTGAGGGGATGGCTGTCATCGCCAACGAGACGTTTGATCTCATCATCACGGACCTGAGACTGCCCCGGCACGACGGCCTTGCCCTGCTGAACCGGGCGCGAGAGGTCTCTCCCAGCTCGGGCGTGATAATCGTGACCGCCTATGCGGACGTGAAGACGGCGGTCCGGGCGATAAAAGACGGGGCCTTCGACTACATCGCAAAGCCTTTCTCCCAAGAGGAGCTTCTTGTCATTGTCGAGCGCTTCCTGAAGTTCCGCAACATGGAGCGCGAACTGGACCTTCTGAGGAGTTCCGCACGGGAGAAAGAGGGGTTCGAAGGCATGATCGGAGAAAGCCCTTTGATGAAAGACGTCTTTGACCGCGTCAGGTCAGTGGCGCAGACCGATGTGCCCGTTTTGATCCAGGGAGAGAGCGGTACCGGAAAAGAACTTGTAGCGAACGCCATTCATGACCTGAGCAACAGGAAGGACAGGCCATACATAAAAATGAACTGTGCCGCGATTCCCGAAAACCTGTTTGAATCGGAGTTGTTCGGACATGAGAGGGGCGCTTTCACGGGTGCTGTGGGAACCAAGAAGGGAAAGTTCGAGATAGCCAACGGAGGAACTATCTTCTTCGATGAAATCGGTGAGATGCCCCTGGGTCTTCAGGCAAAACTCTTGAGGGTGATCGAGGATCATAGCGTAACCCGCCTTGGAGGCAACGAACCTGTTCAGGTCTCCGTCAGGGGGATCTTTGCCGCGAGTAAGAACCTGAAGGAGATTATCAGGACCGGCAAATTCAGGGAGGACCTTTTCTACCGGATAAATGTCGTACCCATAATGATCCCGCCTCTGAGGGAAAGAGAAGAGGACATCCCCTATCTTATTGAGCATTTCGTAAAGCATTTCGGAGAAAAATTTTCAAAACCTGAATTGAAGATTACCCCTTCTGCCTATGAAGCGCTGATGTCGTACCATTATCCTGGAAATGTCCGTGAACTGAAGCATGCCGTAGAGCGCGCGGTTTTGCTCTCGAAGAGCGGGATAATAGACCCAAAGAATCTCCCTGACGAGTTTTTCACCATTAATTCGATTGAAGATATCTCCTCTTTTCATAACATGCCTCTGCAGGCAAGCATAGTGTCACTGGAAAAACAGAAGATAATCAATGCACTGAAAGAAACCAGCGGCAAAAAAATAGAGGCGGCAAAGAATCTTGGGATCACCAGAAAAGTCCTTTGGAAGAAAATGAAAGAATACGGCATTAAATAAGTACCCATATGGGAACGTTCGTTCCCTCTTAAGTTCCCTTGTCGTAACATAATCATCTGCCACTCGGTATAAATACCTTAGAAATCGATAGCTTTCCTAATGGCATTGTAATTGCAGAAAAACAGTCGTGCAACTACAGACGACAGCTTCCATATTTTCAGGTGGGTTTCAGATGGTCAATAAGTAAATTGATAAACATGAGGAGGTGATAAATATGCTCAAATGACCATTCTAAGCAAACGACGCAGGCAAGATGTTATCAATATTAAAGACACGAGAAGAGGAGGAAGAGGCGATGTGCAAACAGCTCCAAAGACTGAGGAATCTAACAATATTATTTCTGGCTATTGGCGCCCTGTTCGTTGTCAGCACTTTAGGATACGGCGCTGAATATGCAAATCCTCAATTACTGGCTGACAGCAAGACGATTAGTGACAGCATGGGCAAGCCGGACCGCGTAATTTTGGACACAAGGGACGCGAAGGAGTATGAGGAAGGACATATACCCGGAGCCGTAAACCTGGGGGGTATGGGAGCTAAAGTTTTGCGAGATGCCACTGCCAGGGCGTATACCATGGTACCCAAGATCGAGAAGATTCTGGGGGACGCCGGCATAGGTGATGATAAGCACATAATCCTGTACGGCAAGGCGAAAGAGACTTACGAGAATACAGTACCCTTCTGGATTCTGGAGTACCTGGGATGCAACAGCTCCAACTTAAAGTGCACGGTGAGCTACTATGATGGAGGCTACGAGCGATGGGCGGCAGAAGGAGGCAAGTCAGAGACCCAGGGGACCAAACTTCCTGCCGCTACATTTAAAGCCCATGTGGTCGCCTCCAAGCTGGCTACAACTTCTGAAGTGCTCAAGGTGGTCAAGGGGAAAGAGCATGCCGTGATAGTAGATGCAAGGACACCTGCCGAGTTCGGAGGCACTGATATAAGGGCATTGAGGGGCGGGCATTTGAAGGGCGCAATGAACATACCCGTACAGAAGAGCTTCGATCATAAGACCTACAGGATGCTTCCTGCCGATGAGCAGGCAGCAGTTTATAAAGATGTCCCCAAGAACAAGAGGGTGATCGCCCACTGCCAGACGGCAACGAGGTCTACCTGGACATATCTGGTGCTCCGCCTTCTTGGATACCGCAATGTCGCCAACTGGGATGATTCTTGGCAGGTGTGGGGCAGCAATGTGAACTATCCTGTAGAGGGTGAGCAGTGGTATAACTTCGTAAAGGTTAATAACGCTATCAAGGCTGTGGATGTTTTAAAGAAAAAGTAGCAGGGCATATAAGACTTTGGATAGTCCGGCGAAGATGAGGGATCATTCATTGCAGAAAGGCTTGCCGGCTCCGAAGGAAGCCGCTGGAGTTTTTCTGCCTGGCAAGGGAAGGGTGCTGTTTCAGACTTGGGACCAGTTGAAAGCGGCATTTGGAGATTAAACGTCTCCGGGAAGGGAGGGTGAGCAGTATGGAAGAAGAGAAACAGGGAATAAGTGAAGACTGGCTATCCGTATGGATAGGTCTCCTCATATTTGTTCTCTCGCTTGGCGTATTTGTCGGAGCGGACCTGCTGGGGTTTGGAATAACCACAGGAGTCTGGACCGATCTGGCCAAGGCATTGAAACCCGTGTCGAAAGGTTTTGAAGGACTGGGCGGGCTGGGGTCCCTGATTGCAACCTATGTTTTCTTGTTGGTCGTGATGACGATCGGTGCTGCTGCTCTAAAGGCCAACATCGGCAAGTTTGTCGTCGGTTTCACAGCGGTATTCTGGATAAGCTATATATGTTGGATCATAGGCAGCTATGCAAACATAGCGGTGAATACCCCCGGTGACATGAAGAAATTCGGAATTGGCTGGTCGTTGAAACTGACGGCGGAGTCAGGGTTTATCGTTGCTCTTTTGGCAGGTCTGATAGTCGGTAATTTCTTTCAGGGTTTTGCCGAATCCATAAAGGAGGCAGTAAGGCCTGAGCTCTATATAAAGACTGCTATTGTTATCCTCGGTGGATTTTTGGGCGTGATAGCGGCTGAAAAGCTTGGACTTGCAACTGCGGTGATGTTCAGGGGACTCTGTGCCATTGTCGAGGCATATCTTGTCTATTGGGCGCTTGTTTACTTTGCCGCGAGGAAATACTTCAAGTTCAGCAGGGAATGGGCAGCGCCTCTTGCCTCCGGCATATCCATATGCGGCGTGTCCGCAGCCATTGCGACCGGCGGCGCGATCAGGGCGAGGCCGGTGGTGCCGATAATGGTGTCCTCACTGGTTGTCATCTTTGCTGTTGTTGAACTTCTTATTCTTCCTTTTCTGGCCGAGACTTTCTTGTGGAAAGAGCCGATGGTGGCAGGCGCCTGGATGGGGCTTGCAGTGAAGACTGATGGCGCTGCTGTTGCAAGTGGCGCCATTACAGAGTCCCTTGTAAGAGCAAAGGCGCTGGTAATGGAGGGGGCAAATTACAAGGAAGGCTGGATGATGGGGGCCGCCGCAACGGTAAAGGTATTTATCGATATCTTTATCGGGGTATGGGCGTTTGTACTCGCTATCATATGGTGTTCGGTCATAGAGTGCAAACCAGGTGAAAGAGTCAGGCCGGGCCAGATATGGGAGAGATTCCCAAAGTTTGTCCTTGGCTACGTGGCAACATTCGTTGCGATTTTGTATCTGGGCCTGAATTTTCCTGATTTATTGGGCAAGACAAAAGCAGCAATGGGTGAAGGTAACGTCTTCAGGGGTATATTCTTCACTATGACCTTCTTCACCATCGGTGTTGTCTCTAACTTTAAGAAGCTATGGGAAGAAGGCATAGGCAAGCTCGCAGCAGTGTATATCCTCTGTCTCTTCGGGTTCATAATTTGGATCGGACTTATTATCTCGTGGATATTCTTCCACGGGGTAAAACCGCCGCTGATAACAGGATAAAGGAGGGTACTTATGTCGGAACAACCGAAGATAGCTGAAGAATTAAAGAAGATGGAGTATGAGCCGCTTCTCCCCGTGGAGAAGAAACTTATCGGATGGAGTATCGGCCTGGGAGTCGTCCTCCTGGGAATACTCGTCTGGATAAGCTATACCTTTTTCCCGAGCGGCCAGTAATCGGCGGAAGAGAAAGCGGAGGAGTTTTTTTGCGGCCCTGGACCTAACCGGTCCAGGGCTTTTTTTCTGGCGCTCGTCAGGGCGCACATGCTTGGAGCCTAATAGGCGCGGTTCTTGTGAGGGGCTATTCCTTATGGCCCTATGCGGAGTCATGACCTTTCCTAAATCTTTAATTTTAGCTTAAAATTTACCTTGACAAGACATCCGGCAACTTGTATCGTCATAGTGAAACTCTTGGGAATGAAAGGAGAAGTTACGATGAACTTGGTTGACCGTGTGAAAGGGATTTTACTCAGTCCAAAACAGGAGTGGCAGACGATTGACGGAGAAACCACTACGATCCCGGAACTCTACAAGGGCTACGTTCTCCCCCTGGCCGCCATAGGACCGGTCGCTTCCATAATCGGGATGTCGATCGTCGGCATAAGTCTGCCGTCTATGGGGTCTTTCCGCATGCCGATCACAACCGCTATTGCTTCTGCAGTCGTCCAGTATGCGCTAACACTCGGCGGTGTGTATGTCCTGGCCATGATCATCGATGCTCTGGCGCCGACCTTTAAGGGTCAGAAGAGTTTGACACAGGCCTTCAAACTTGCGGTTTACTCCTACACTGCGGGATGGGTGGTAGGGATTTTTGCTGTAATTCCTGCATTGAGTGTGCTCGGGATTCTCGGGCTCTATGGTCTGTATCTCCTCTACCTCGGAATTCCCGTTCTCATGAAAGCTCCGGCGGAGAAATCACTCGGGTACACGATTGCGGTGATTGTCGCGGCGGTCGTCATTTTCGTCGTGATAGGGATTGTCTCCCGTGCGTTTATATCCTTTCCTGCTCCGGGCATGAACATGCCGGGAGTTCGCTAGAAAAGGCGTGCGAACGGTGCGCATGCGGTAACGTTACGCGACCGGCTCTCTAAAGACCACTCGTCGGGACGGTCAACGCAAGATTTTTTCTGCCGCAGCTTCCTGGGCTGAGTCGGAATCCCAGTACGCATATATCTTAGTCGTGGTCTTCACATTCCTGAGAAGGTAAGGGTTCCCGAAGGAAATGAAGAGCCTTGCCTTGCCCTCAAGGGTCCGTATTGTCTCGCTCAGCCACTCCGACCTGCCTTTCCATGCCCTCACTTGGGAGAAAACCGCTGCCACCAGTTCGTGATCCGCCGGAATCGCGGACCAGGGTATGGCGTCGCCGGGAACGAGAAAACAGTGCCCGATGTCGAGATATCTTCTTTTCATCGCACGAACAAAACAGTCTCCCTTTTCACTCCGTTCATCGATTAGGATAAGTATGAAGGGCCTTTTCAGCGTGGAATATCCCCTCCCTTCAATCGCCACAGCCATCCTCGCGAGTTCTCCGGAAAATCTCCGGTTTCCGTCAAAGTCCGTGTCTGAATCAGTGAAAGCAGAAGAACGTATGCCTTTGTGAAAGGACAATGCAGGATCATCTCCCGGTATCCAGCCTTTCTCCTTCAGATACGCAGCAGTGGCATCGCAATCGCTGGGATGGAGAATGATATCCGCTCCCGCATCGAGGGCCGTGAGGGACGCCTCGTTTTCGTCGCGCCCGCCGAGTGCTCCCATATTCATGGCGTCGGTCATCAGGAGTCCGTCAAAACCCATTTTCTCTCTCAGATAGGAAATCACTTTTTGTGAAAGCGAAGCCGGAGCGCCGCTCGGGTCGAGGGCAGGGACGCTCAGATGGCCCAGCATGATCATATCCACTTGTTCAGTGACAGCTCTTTTGAAAGACACAAACTCTTCTTTTTCGAGAGAAGGAAGGTCTTTCTTTATGACAGGAAGACCGATGTGGGAATCGGTCTCTGTGTCGCCGTGTCCCGGAAAATGTTTTCCGCATGCCCTTATCCCGCCCCTCTGAAGCGACTTAATCATCTCGCACCCGAAAAAGGAGACGGTATCCGGGTCTTCACCAAAGGCCCTCGTGGCAATAATGGGGTTGTCCGGGTTAGTGTTGATATCGAGGACCGGAGCCAAAATAGTGTTGATCCCGGCATATGTCGCCTCTGCGGCGAAGGCTGCATAGAGCTTTGCGAGCAGATCCCGGGACTTTTCTCTCCGCAGTCCCCTCAGCGCCGAGGCTATCGCCATAGCCGGAGGAAAAAGCGTGCCGCCGCGGATCTGCTGCCCCAGGCCTTGCTCGAGATCGGAGGCGATTATGAGCGTGCGACCCGCAGCTTCCTGAAGCTCCCGAAGTTTCCCGCGTACCGTTTCAAGTTCCCCGCCGAAGACGATGAAGCCCGCAACTCCCTTTTCGACAAGACCGAGATAATAACCGAACCTCTCTTCGATCTCGGTCCCGTTCAGCCTGGGTATCAGGCGCGCATAGGAATTCATAGGTTATTATAGCAAATCGGTTTCTTGCCGAACCGTCCTGAATGTCCCATTAGGAAAATTGCTTCTGCGCAGGGACGGCACCCTCATTCGCGCTCCGAGGCAGCGGGCCTGCGGCCCTGTGAAACCGTTCGAACGCATCCTCACGCAGAATCGATGATGGATTTGAGCGGCCCATAGCCTTGACAAAAAAAGGGGACAATACCTACAATGCTGGGATGCCGAGATGGTCACGAAAGTCTGGGGACTATTACGGAATCTTTAATATGATCAAAGGAGAATGAATGGGCTTTTTTGACAAACTCAAGGAAGGACTTGCAAAGACCCGCAAAGGCTTCATAGGCAAGGTCGAAGCGATCTTCACGGGAAAGAAGATCGACGACCTGACCCTTGAGGAACTCGAGGAGACGCTCATTATGTCCGACGTCGGTACGAAAGCGACGGCGGAGATCGTCGAGTTTCTGCGGGAGAAGGCGAAGAAAGGCGAGATAAGAAATTCAGATACGGTGAGGGAATTTCTCAAACAGGAGATGGCGGCGCTCCTCGGTTCTTCCCAGCCCCTCGTCATCACGGGGGAAAGGCCTTTCGTAATCCTCACTGTGGGCGTCAACGGCGTCGGAAAAACAACGACGATCGGAAAGCTTGCAGGGCGCTTTGTCTCCGAAGGAAAATCCGTTCTGCTTGCGGCGGGCGATACCTTCAGGGCCGCGGCCATCGAGCAGCTTGAGATATGGGCAAAGAGGGCGGACGCGCAGATCGTCAAGCACCAGAGTGGGTCGGACCCCGCAGCCGTGGCGTTCGATGCGATCGAGGCAGCCCGAAGCAGAAACACGGATGTGGTGATCATAGACACGGCAGGAAGGCTTCATACGAAAAGTCCGCTCATGGAGGAACTGAAAAAGATGAGGAGGGTCATCGACAAGTCCCTGCCGGGAGCGCCCCATGAGACTCTTCTTGTCGTCGATGCGACGACGGGACAAAACGCGCTGAGGCAGGCGGAAATATTCCACGAGGCCGTGGAAGTGACGGGAATCGCCCTGACAAAACTCGACGGTACGGCCAAAGGAGGCATCGTCTTCGCTATCAGGAAGGAACTCCGGATACCGATCAGACTTATCGGAGTCGGAGAGGGGATCGAAGACCTCAGGGATTTTGATTCGAAGGAATTTGTAGAGGCGCTTTTTTCATGAATTCGATCCAGATCGGGAGGGCGGCCCTAGCGCCTGTCTCTCTGGACCCTATGGGCGTATGGTTGTCCCTCCCTACCCACACTCCGACTACAAGAGCATCATCGAAGCCTATGAACCATGCGTCCGTATAATTGTTCGTCGTCCCCGTCTTTCCGTAAAGGGTTTTCTTCAACTCCTTCGCCCTTTGTGCTGTGCCCTCTTCAACGACTGCGTGGAGCAGCGTCCTCATCTCCTGTGATTCTTCCTGAGATATGAGGTCGGAAGCTTCGACTTTTGTCTCGGCCAGCAGGGCGCGGTCTTTATCGAGGACAGAGTCGTAGAGGTGGGGTGCTGTGTATGCTCCGGAGGCAAGCACTCCGTATGCGGAAACCATCTCCATGAGGGTGACGTCGGATGCCCCGAGTGCGATCGGAAGGTAGGGCTGAAGGACGCTCTTGATGCCGAGCTTCCGGGCTGTTTCGATAATGTTCCGGACTCCCACCTTATCCGCAAGCCTCACCGTAGCGACGTTCAGCGATTTCGCGAGAGCGGTTTCGAGCGTCACTGCGCCGTGGTATTTGCCGTCGTAGTTCTTCGGCGTCCAGGGATGTCCCGGTTGCGCGCCCCTGAAGGAGACGGGGGCGTCCAGGACCGTGTCATTGGCCCTTATCCCCTGCTCTATCGCGGTCAGATACACGAAGGGCTTGAAGGAGGAGCCCGGCTGCCTCAACGCCTGCGTCGCACGATTGAACTGGTTTATCCAGAAGTCGGAGCCCCCGACCATAGCCCTGATTCGGCCTGTGTTGATGTCGAGCGCGATGAGCGCGGCCTGGACTCCTTTCTTCGTTCTTTTCTCGATCGCCGCGATTCCATGAGAAACCGCTTCTTCCGCGGTTTTCTGCAGGCGTGAGTCGAGGGTCGCATAAATCCTGTACCCGGCAGTGTAGAGTTCCTTGTCGTAGCGCGCCTCGAGTTCCTGGCGGAGCATCTCGACGAAGTAGGGCGCCTCGTATTTTCTGAAGTGGGGGACCTTCGGGAGGGGTTCCTGCATCGCATTGTCATACTGTGCCCTGGTTATGAAATTGGCGTCTAACATCAGCTTCAGCACCGTGGCCCGTCTTTCCCGTGACCTCTGAGGGTTTCGAAAAGGGGAATACAGGGTAGGGGCCTTAGGCAACGAGGCAAGGGTCGCAGCCTCGGCGATGGTCAGTTCGGCGGAGGACTTGCCGAAATAAGTCTGTGCCGCCGCTTCAATGCCGTACGCCCTGGTACCGAAATACGCTTGATTCAGGTAAAGACCGAGTATCTCATCTTTGGTGTACGTCTTCTCTATTTGGATCGAGATCACCGCTTCCTTGATCTTCCTTTTGAGACTCCTTTCCGGCTTGAGAAAAACCATCTTCGCAAGCTGCTGAGTGATGGTGCTTCCTCCCTGGGCAATGCTCCTCGTTCGCACGTCCTGGTACAGGGCGCGGAGGATGCCGATAAAGTCGATGCCGGGATGACTGTAAAACCTGACATCTTCCGTAGCGATAAACGCATTCTTGACACGGCCGGGTATTTTGTAATAGGGGACGAATGTTCTTCGTTCGAGGTAGAGTTCCGCAAGGAGCGCGCCGTCCGAGGAGTATACGAGCGTAGATTGCACCGGGGAGTATTCCTCAAGGGACTTGATCGCGGGGAGGTCGGTGACGCTCCAGTAGAGAAAACCGCCTGCGCTGCCCAAGAGGACCGCCGCAGCAAGAAACGCTATCTTCCAGCCCGCTTGCGAAAAGAGAGAAGGGCCCGGCCCGGAGGACCGTCTCTCCCGGGTCTCCGGATACCCTTTGCGTTGTCCGTCCTGCCCGTTATGATCCTGAGTCGGCCCGAATTGAGACATGGCGTATCTATTATACCTCACTCCGGCAGCTTCCGGTCCGGGAGGGGAAAGAGCGGAACCCACCACCAAAAGAGTGTGCGTAAGGACAGCACCCGCGCTCATTCTCGGTCCATCGCAGTTCCGGACCTCCGAGGGCGCCGGCGCGCATCACCACGGGGGGGTGATGCGAAACGCGCCGCTGAATCCGCCCGGCATGCTGTCCCAACGCAAAATTGATGGCGAATGCGGAAAGTCACCTCACTGTTGAAGTGCCGTGAGCTTTTGGCGCATAATATACGATATTTCGAGCACGAGGAGAAGAGGGGCCGAGTGGTGAGAGAAAGAAAAGAGATTGTCGTCGGTATCATAGGGTTCGGCACGGTAGGTTCGGGTACGGCGAAGATCCTCTTTGACAACAGGGAGGTTCTTGCGGAACGAACAGGCTTTGAGATTGTACTCAAGAAGATTGCAGACAAGGACACCCGGAGGGACAGGGGCATAGCGCTGCCCGGCGGGGTGCTCACGAGCGAAGCCGATGCTGTCCTTGACGACCCGGACATAGACATCGTCGTCGAACTCATCGGCGGTATCCGTCCTGCAAAAGATTTTATCCTCCGTGCCCTCGGACGCGGGAAACACGTTGTGACTGCTAATAAGGCGCTTCTGGCGACAGAGGGCAATGAGATCTTCGGCGAGGCCCGGAGGTGCGGAGTCGAGGTCGGGTTTGAGGCCTCTGTCGCAGGTGGGATACCGATAATCAAGGTGATACGCGAGGGCCTCGTCGCGAACAACGTGATCGCAATCTATGGAATCATAAACGGTACGTCCAATTTTATTCTCACAAAAATGACCGAGGAAAAAGTGGAGTTTTCCGAAGCCCTGGCGGAGGCCCAGCGACTCGGGTACGCAGAGGCCGACCCTACATTTGACATCGAAGGCATCGATTCCGCCCATAAGCTCACGATTCTTTCGTCACTCGCCTACGGTATCCCACTCTCTTTTGAGAAGGTATACAGGGAAGGCATCACGAAGATAACTTCACAGGATATAGAATTTGCGTCGGAGCTCGGGTACAAGATAAAGCTTCTCGCCATCACCAAGGCCTCCGAGGGGAAAGTCGAGATGAGGGTCCATCCTACGATGATCCCTGCTGAGTACCTCATTTCGAAGGTCGACGGGGTCTTCAATGCGGTATATGTGGAGGGCGATGCAGTGGGCTCGACTCTTTATTACGGAAGAGGCGCGGGCGATATGCCGACGGGCAGCGCCGTCGTTGCAGACATTGTGGACATCGGAAGAAGCATCATTTCCGGCGGTACGAGAAGAATGGCAGGCATCGCCGAAAAGTGGGACAAGGGAGACGCATCAGGCCGGATCAGAAAAATGGAAGATATTGAGAGCATGTATTACTTCAGGTTCTCCGCCCTGGATAAGCCGGGTGTCCTTTCGAATATCTCGGGCATCCTAGGCAAATACAACATAAGCATTGCATCGGTGATCCAGAAGGGTCGGCGGATCGGCGGATCGGTCCCTCTCGTGGTGCTGACCCACAGGGCGAAGGAGAAGGACGTGCTGAGCGCGCTGGGCGAGATCGACGATCTTCCCGTTGTGTCCGACAAGACGCTGTTCATCAGGGTGGAGGGGACGGAGCAGTAAAATATTGCATTTATCTCCAGTATGGTGAATAATAAGAAAGCCTTATGGACTTATAATCATGGCTAATGAGAAGCGAAGTCTGAGGGGAGGCGCACGATGGAAGGCGTAAAGATCGACAGGAAAATCAATATCAAGGGCCTTGTCTGCCCTTATACGTTTGTGAAGTCAAAGCTTGCAGTGGAAGCCATGGAGGTTGGGGAGGTGCTTGAAATACTGCTTGACTACGAGGAGGCATCTCGAAGCATTCCGAAATCGATGGAGGATCACGGCCAGAAGGTGTTGAAGGTGGAGAAGGTCAGCGATACCGACTGGATTATCCAGGTGAGGAAGGAGAAAGACTAGTGGACTTCACAGAGGATCAGCTCCAGAGATACAGCAGACATATTATTCTGCCCGAGGTCGGCGGAAAGGGGCAGAGAAAGATTCTGAACGCCAGGGTGCTTATTATCGGCGCGGGAGGTCTGGGGTGTCCTGTCGGGTATTATCTCGCCGCAGCCGGAGTCGGCGTCATCGGAATGGTAGACAATGATTCCGTAGAACTGAGTAACCTCCAACGTCAGATCGCCCACAATACGAACCGGCTCGGCGTGGCAAAAGTCGACTCGGCCAAGGCGACCTTCGAGGCCCTGAATCCCGATGCGCATGTCGTCGGGATAAAGGAGCGGATGACGAAGGACAACATCATGGAATTCATGAAAGACTACGATATCGTCGTCGACGGGAGCGACAATTTTCCTACGCGGTATCTCGTGAATGACGCATGCGTACTGCTGCGGAAACCGCTGGTGAGCGGGGCGATCCTGAGATTCGAGGGACAGGTCACGACGATCGTTCCCGGGGAGGGGCATTGTTACCGGTGTCTCTTTGAAGAGATGCCGCCTGCGGGCCTTGTGCCGT
Organism: Nitrospirota bacterium; assembly: GCA_023475105.1. Taxonomy (GTDB): domain Bacteria; phylum Nitrospirota; class Thermodesulfovibrionia; order Thermodesulfovibrionales; family UBA9159; genus JAMCWJ01. Next base: position 360 of record JAMCWJ010000112.1, on the reverse strand, counting down.
CCTGTCAGGAGGCGGGCGTGATCGGCGCCATCACCGGGGTTGTCGGCTCGCTCCAGGCGATGGAGATCTTCAAACTCATACTCGGAAAGGGCGATGTCCTGAAGAACACACTCCTCATTTATGACGCCCTTAAGACGACGTTCAGGCGCGTGAAGGTGCCGAAGAACCCTGAGTGTCCGGTGTGCGGCGACCGCCCGACGATCACGGAGCTTCAGGATTACGAGGCGGACTACTGCAGGATGTAAGCCGGGAGAGCCAAAGGGATCAGGATTCGTGACCCGCTGCTCCTCGCGGGTTACGAGTCTCAAAACTAAAGAGAGGACCGCTTCGACATCGCAGGAGACTGCCGGGAGGAGAACG
>JAMCWJ010000084.1 GCA_023475105.1 Nitrospirota bacterium | reverse complement strand
GCAGGCGGCCTGGCGCATCGCCGTCGAGGCCTGGCTGAACATGAAGGGACTTATAACCGTGACCGTCAATGGAAAAGTGTCACCTAGTTTTCTCTGATATTTTTATCATAAACTCATGGCGTGCACAATCGTTATTGCATTCACGCTGTTATCGTCCATTTCCTCTTTTGCCGATTCGACGACGACATACGATTACGACGATATTAACCGCAAGGTGACTGTGACGCACGGGACTCCCGGCGGAGGCGGCGGGGGAAACTACAGCATATCAGGGACTATCTCCGGGTTAGGCGGCAGCATCGCGACCGTGACGTTGAGCGGTGCCGCTTCTGCAACCACCAGTACCGATGGCTCGGGCAATTACGGGTTCACGGGTCTATCCAACGGCAATTACACCGTCGCTCCAAGCTTGTCAGGGTACACCTTCAGCCCGACGAACAGGTCGGTGACCGTAAGCGGGGCGAACGTGACTGGCCAGAACTTTACTGCGACTCAGGGCGGCGGCGGAGGCTCTTATTCCATATCAGGTGCGGTGACAAGCGGAGGCAGCGGATTGGCAGGGGTGACCATGACGCTGAGCGGCGCAGCATCTTTGACAATCAGTACCGATTCCTCCGGGAGCTATGTATTCACCGGCCTGGCGAACGGCAATTACACGGTCACGCCGAGTCTGTCTGGTCACGCTTTCTCTCCTGCGAGCAGGTCAGTGACCATAAACGGCGCGAACGTCGCGGGGCAGAACTTCACGGAGGGAGCGACGTACAGAATTACAGGTACCGTAACGAGCGGGGGGCGTGCCCTTACTAATGTCTTGTTGACTTTGACGGGCCCAATAACGTTGCAGGCACTCAGCTATTCAGCGGGATACATTTTTTCGGGCGTACCGAACGGGACATATACTATAACGCCAAGGAGGGCCGGGTATACCTTTACTCCTTCCACCATCACAGTAACGGTTAGCGGGGCGGATGTGACGGGGCAGAACTTCACTGCCACAGGAGACACGACTTACAGGATCGAAGGTACTGTGAGGACAAGCGGAGGCAGCGCTTTGCCTGGTGTGTCCATGACCCTGAGCGGAACTGCGACAGGCACAACCACTACCGATGCCGCTGGAGCATACTCTTTCCAGGGACTGGTCAGTGGGACGTACACAGTTACTCCCAGTAAAGCGGGATATACGTTTACCCCTCCGAGCACGACCGTGACCATAACGAGGCTCGACCAATCGGGTCAGGATTTTACGGCCACCGGCGGGGGAAGCTACAATATTTATGGCGCGGTTGCGACAAGCGGCGGCAGTGGATTGGCAGAAGTGACGATAACGCTGAGCGGCACAGCAGCAGGCACGACCATCACCGATTCTTCGGGGGAATACGGCTTGACCGGCCTGGTGAACGGCACTTACACCATCACCCCGAGTTTATCGGGCTACACGTTTAGCCCGACGAGCAGGCCGGTGACCATAAACAGTGGGAACGTGACGGGCCAGAACTTCACCGGGACTGAGATCGGGGGTGGAGAAACGTACAGCATTTCAGGCTCGGTTACGGTGAGCGGCGGCGGGGCTCTGGCAGGCGTAACCATGACGCTGAGCGGCGCAGCATCAGGCACAACAACCAGCGATTCTTCAGGGAACTACACATTTAACGGCCTTCCGAACGGTAGTTACACGGTGACGCCTGCGCTCGCGGGGTATACGTTCGTACCAACCGCAAGAAGCGTGACCGTGAACTGGGCGAATGTGGCGAACCAGAACTTTCTTGGCACTGCCGGCGGTAGTTCTGCCTTCATAATATCGGGGACGGTGAGCAGCAACGGGAGCCCGCTGAGCGGGGTCATTGTGAATATGTCGGGGTCTCTGATAAAATCGACCAGCACCAATTCTTCAGGCGATTATCAGTTCGGTGGTTTACGCAACGGAACATACAGACTCACGCCGAACAAGACGGGATACACCTTTACGCCTGCGACCAGGAGTGTGACCGTGAGCGGAGGAGATGTGACGAATCAGGATTTCGCTGCTTCGCCATAGGGAGGCAGTCGCCGGTCGGCATATTGTGAAGATCTTCGCAGCGAGTCTCCCTGTCTCGCGCTTCTGTTCGCCTCTCCGGTAGTGCGGGCCCGCTTCATGAAGGCCGGAGACGACGGCGCTGCCGTTGTTTGCAGGATTGGCTGAGGGGATAGATGTCTCCGGAAAAAGAACGCCCGGCGACGGGGAGTAGAAGGTCACCCCGGCCGCTTTCCCTCTAATACCATCGTTTCGAAGCGGGTCATCTCCTCATCGCCGACAGCGCTGCCGTGATATTCAATCCCCCGAAATACTTCGTCGTCGCTTTGTCCTGTAGAATGGCGCGTTACAGCGACAAATCCTGCTTTCTCCAGGGCATCCTGAAGCGTAGCATGGTCGTATAAGAAACGATGCCCCCAGTTCCGGAAGGCGTTATTGATTACAAAGGACTCCCGGTATCCGCCTCGTTCCGGGAAATATGCGTCGACGATCCACCGTATGTATCGCTTCTGGAGTTCGCTTTTCTCCGGAACATGAAGACCGATCAGGGTCTCGAGGTCCGGCGTGGCAATGCGTATTTTACCTCCCGGTTTCAGGACGCGCATGCATTCTTGAAGCATAAACAGGCCTTCTTCATAGGTGAGGTGCTCAATCTGGTGCTCGCTGAATATGTAGTCGAACGTATGGTCGCGAAGAGGGAATGGTTTTGTTGCGTCGAGAAAAATGACGCGGCCGGAAAATCCGGCCTCATTCGTATTAAGCCATCCGTCCAGTATGTTAGCCCCCGCACCTATCTGCAGCTTGCGAACGCGGCTGGTCCTGAGGTATGCCTTTATCGTGAGAATACGGACGAGAGAGCCGCAAAATCTCCGGATGGTCCGTTTCGAGAAGCGAAACAATGTGTCGGCAGCTCGTAAAGTTTTGCTTGCAGCCACGCTGGATTTTGCCATTATGATGGACTATTATACATAAGCCGTATTTTCTTGAACATCCGGCGTATCGAGCCGGGACGGCGAAAGCCCCTTGCGGATGGGACAATAAGGAGCAACAATCACGAACTTATCAGTAGCCATTATTACAAAGAATGAGGAAAAGCGACTGCCGGAATGTCTCGCGAGCGTTTCCTTTGCCGGGGACATCGTGGTCGTTGATTCGGGGAGCGCGGACAAGACCGTCGAAATCGCGAGGGAATTCGGCTGCCGGGTCTTTATCGAGGAGTGGAAGGGCTATGGTCCTCAGAAAAACAGCGCCATCGGGAAATGCGCGCATGAATGGGTCCTTTTGCTCGACGCGGACGAAAGGCTTGCCGACGGAGCGAGGGAGGCGGTCGAAAAGGCCGCCGGGACGCAGGCGGGCGCCTACCGTCTCAAAAGAAAGAACTACCTGCACGGCAGATGGATGAGACACTCCGGCTACTGGCCCGACTGGCAGACACGGCTCATCAACCGTGCCCGGGGGTCATTCCACGGGGCGATCCATGAAAAATGGGTAACCCCGGGACCGATAGAGGATCTGGACGCCTGTATCGAGCACCACGCCTTCTCCGACTACTCCGATATGCTCAGGACACTCAATGAATACTCCACCGTCATTGCCGGCGAGCTCTTCGCTTCCGGGAGAAGGGCGAATCCTCTCACTCCCATTGCGCACGGGATCGGCATGTTCCTGAAGATCTATCTGCTCGAACTGGGCATCCTCGACGGGACGGACGGTCTCGTGACGGCGTTTACCAAGGCGGGCGGATCGTTCTTCAAATACGCAAAACTCCTCGAACTCCAGCGTAAGGGAAGAGAGTAGAACCTATCTCAAGAATGCTTTTTCATGAGAAAACTGTCATGCCGTAACAGCGGGCATCCGGAAAGGCCCGAAAGACCTGGATTCCCGCCTGCGCGGGAAATGACGATTAGATAGGTTCTAGGAACAGAGGCGCAGCTTTACTGCGTTCATCCCGTGCATTGAGGACCGCCATCTCCGGTAAGGAACGGGGAAGACATCGTCGCTGCTGCAAAACTGTTAATATAGAAGGACGTGCGCTATGACAAAATAGCGACAAGATCCTTATGGCAGCGGCAGCGTCTTGCAGCGGGGCGCGGGCATCGCAAGAGAATGCGTATGAACGGAGGGTGACAGACATAGGGACGGGAGACGGAAATGCGGTCCGGCAGGCGGGCGGAAAAATCACCAGTGTCAGAAAAGAATACTACGGCCTGCTTCGTCCCGAGATCATCGCAATGATTCCGGAGGAATGCCTTTCCGTTCTTGATGTCGGATGCGGGACAGGCGTACTCGGCCGGCACCTCAAAGAAAGGGGGGTTGCCGAGGTCTGCGGAATCGAGTTAGCGCACGCCGCAGCATCGGAGGCGATGCAGGTTCTTGACAGAGTCGTCGAAGGAGACGTCGAACGTATCGAGTTCCCTTTCCTGCCGGAGCATTTTGATTGCATCGTATGCGCGGACGTACTGGAACATCTGCTGGATCCGTGGACGCTCACGCAAAAGCTCTCCGCGCTGCTCAAACCGGGCGGTTGTATCGTTGCGAGCATCCCTAATGTGGGTTTTCACAGAGTGGTGCGGGGCCTCATCAGGGGAAAATGGCGCTATTCGGACTCGGGGGTTCTTGATAAGGGTCACCTCAGATTCTTTACTTGGCAGGGGATGCAGGCCCTTTTTCAGGAGAGCGGGTTCACTGTCGAACGCGTGCACCGCAAAATTGATTCCGGTTTGAATATGAAACTGCTGAATCTTCTTTTATGCAACAGAATAAGGGAAGCACTTGTCATCCAATACGTGATCCGCGCGAGAAAAAGCTGAAGATTTGGGAGGGCCGGAGGACGCGGGAAAGACCTTGACGACCAGGGGAGATCGGATATGCGCAGACTACGAGAAGGGTTGACAAAAGTTCTCTCAAAAAAGACGCAAAGTTTACAGGAAAAATATCCGCAATATGAAATCGGCAAGGGAACGTATGGATCCCCGCAGATCCTTACCTGGGATGAAGGAGCTACTCTCGCGATCGGCGCATTTTGCTCGATAGCCGACGGGGTCAGGATTTTTCTGGGGGGGGAGCATCGAACCGATTGGGTGACGACGTATCCCTTCAGCATGGTATGGGAAAAAGGGAAGCACATCGCCGGACACCCGGGTACGAAGGGGAATGTGAGTATCGGCAATGACGTTTGGATCGGAAGTGAAGCGGTCATTCTGTCGGGAGTCCGGATCGGAGACGGTGCGGTGATAGGAACCCGGTCTGTGGTGACAAAGGACGTGCCGCCCTACGCAATAGTCGCGGGCAACCCTGCCCGCCTCATCAGGAAACGTTTTGACGAGGCGACTATTCACCGCCTGTTGGAACTGGGGTGGTGGAATTGGCCGAAGGAAGAAATAGAGGAGATGCTTCCCCTGCTCCTCAGTTCTGATGTGAACGCCTTTCTTGCCGGGGCACAAGAAAGGAAGAAGAGCGGCTGACGGATGGAGCGGGGGGAAAACGCAAGGGCATGCGTACCCCGGCAGGATGAGACATAGGGCATGGGTACATTACGTGACGAGCAGGGCCGAAGCGCATGGAAAACAAGATGGGAAGAATTAAACAGGCCGAGAAAAACGCCGCACAAGCATGGCTCATACTGTCGCATTGTTTCAACATGGATGGGCGCGCGGCCAGTCAAACAATTACCGATAAGATTCCCCACCTTCTAAAACTGGGCGTAGAGCCGATCGTGCTGAGCGCTTTCACGGGGAGAAAAGATCGTCGGGTCAGGCATTATCGGTTGCTTCCGCCGACCCCCGTAGGGTTGCGTTTCGACCTGCGTCATTTTTTGCGGCAGCGCATCCGAAGCAGATTCTTGTACCGTCTGCTCTCCGGGTCCTTTTCTCTTCTTATGCTCCCTTTTTATCTGCTCGAGAAGGCCTTTATACGACAGGAGTCCCAATGGTCATGGTTCATGAGCGCTTATTTTGCCGGAGTATTTCTCATAAGGAAGAACCGGCCCCTGTTGATTTACTCGACAGGGGGCCCTCACTCGGCCCATTTTGCGGCGTATATCCTGGCAAGGCGTTATCACCTCCCCTGGATTGCGGAGATCCATGATCCGATGGTTGCCCACAACCGGCAGCCGGTGACGCAGCGGGAGCGCTTCGCCTACTGGCTGGAAGGAAGGATCTGCAGGTACGCCGATGTCGTCTGGTGGTTCACCGAAGAGGCCCTGCTTCGAGCGAGACTGCGTCATCCCGAACTGGGCGGGCGCGGACACAGCCTCACTCCCGGAGCCGAACCGCCGCCGCCGTTGTCCCTGTCCTACCACAGGGGGAAAGAGCTGATCATAAGCCATTTCGGATCCTTGGCCAAGACGCGCAATCTCACAATATTTCTCGCTGCCCTGAGGAAGGTGATGGACCGGGACCCCGTACGCAGGGAAGTCTTTCGCCTTCATGTGTACGGCGGGAAGTTAGATGCCGTCTCAGCCGGGGCCGTGAGAGAATTTCCCTACAGAGAGACGGTCAGAGAGCATGGGAGAATCGAACGTGATCCGGAGACCGGGGAAAGCGGCAGAGAGCAGATACTGAAGTTGATGCGTCTCTCCGACTGCCTTTTGCTCCTCCACGGCAATGATGACTATTGCGAGGAGTATATACCCTCGAAGATGTACGAGTACTTTTTTGCAGACCGCCCGATCCTGGCGCTGGTTTGGCGCAACGCACAGATGGAGCGTATACTGCGGGAGATGGGGCACCGGGCGGTGCGGTCCGACGATATCGATGCTATTGCCGAAGCCCTGGAAGGGCTTTACTCCCAATGGACAGGGAATGCCCTCCCGGGTTCCGGAAAGTCATCACCCTTTACGGCAGAAGCTGCCGTAAAGACATTGTACGGATGGGCGTGTCAGGCGATCGACCGGCGTGGAAGCGCGGGCCGCGATGATCGTTTGCCCTCCTGAGACGCGATTATCCCGATAGGGAGAGGTGCGGGAAGAAACGAGGTATGGTAAATTACGGCAGATGAAGATCAGCATCGTCTTGTTGAGCTACAATAATTTCGAGGAAACGACGAAAGGATGTTTCGAGAGTCTTGTTCGGGACCCTGATTTTGGCCGGTGGGAGGTGATCGTTGTCGACAATGGTTCCGAAGATGACACCGCCGGGCAGCTCGGGCTGCTGCAGGCGGCATATCCTTCGGTCCTTTTTCTGTTCAACAAGAGCAATCTGGGTTTTGCCGGCGGGATCAATACGGGTATTCGCCGGGCGGGCGGCGACGTCGTTGTTCTCCTCAACAGCGATACCGTCTGTCCCGAAGGTATGATCAGGCGCCTCGCGGTCTATTGCGAGAAAGATGAAACACTCGGCATGATCGGTCCGGTGAGCAACGCCGCCGGCAACGAGCAGGCGATCTATACGAATTCAACTGACTTTTACGGAAAAATAAGAGAAGGGTTAGAGTATGCAAATAGCGGCGGTCAGGCAACTTTGGATGCGTACCGGCTGGATTTCTGCTGTGTCGCCATCGCGCGAAAAGCGATTGAAAAAACGGGTCTCCTCGATGAGGGATTCGGCCTCGGGTATTATGAGGATTTCGATTATTCATTACGCGTGAAAGAAAAGGGCTTCCGTTTGTGTGTGGCCGAGGATGTTTTTATCTACCATCGCGGCAGCGCCGCCTTTGGGAGGTTGCCCTGCGAGGCGAGGCAGTTGCTGAGGCGCAACAAGCGCCGGATTGTCGAGAAGCATGGAACAACAACGGTTTTCCCCCACACGCGGGAGTGTAATCTTTCTATACTCGCGCAGTACGCGGAAAAGAAAGGGCGGGGGGACGCAGTGTCCCCCTACCGGATACTAAACAGACTGGAGCATGCTCTGCACGACAGACCGAAAAACTGGGTCAAGAGATGGAGATACCTGCAGAGGGTGCGTGCCGTGACGCGGCAGCTCGATGTTGATTGACCGATGGAAGGGATCGCTATTTTTTGCAAGAGCTACCGCAATGACCTTGGGCGCGCCTCGGAGCTGGTCGAGAGTGTACGGCGTTTCAACAGAGACGGTCTGCCCTTTTGCCTCTCTGTGCCCGGAAACGATGCGGCTCTCTTCAGGAATCGGATCGGTACGGGAGACGTACAATGGCTCCGTGACGAAGACGTCATCGGGGCAAATAGGAATATATCGAGCGATGCATACCGGGCATTGCCGGGGCAGCTTTCGCAGCAGATAGTGAAGGCCGAGTTTTGGAGGCTGAACCCTTCGGCCTCCTGTTTGTGCGTCGATTCCGATTCCCTGTTTATCAGGGAGTTCGGGAGGTCGGATTTTCTCGTATCCGGGGGTGCTCCCTATACGGTGATGCATGAGGGGAAAGCCTTCCGCGAGTTCTGTCTTGCGAACGGGCTGGAGAGGGCTCTGGAAGAATTCGAAATCATGAAAGGGAAGTTCAAAGACTTTTTTGACCGGCGGGGGCCCTCATACAATTTCGGACCTTTGCCCGTCACGTGGCATCGCGACGTCTGGAAGGATCTCGAAAGGCATTGTCTCATCCCCCGGGGGATGACGATCCTGGATGCCTTGACGTCACTCCCGAGCGAGGCTTTCTGGTACGGCGAAGCGCTGCTCAAGTATCGGTCGATAGAGATTGTCCCTCGTGAACCGTATTTCAAGGCATATCTCTTTCTTGAGGAGTATGAGCATGACAGGAGACGGGGAGTCACGCAGGGTATGCTGAGCGAACGGTATTGCGGCGTTGTCTATCAGTCGAACTGGCATCCGAAACGGTTGACGTTCATGAAAAACCGCGCATACCGTGTGAAAAAAATCCTGAAGAAATTCCTGAAGGGTTCGTGTCTGTAACGCATGTCCGCGCGTATCTTAATGTATCATAGCGTCGCGTATCCTCCGGCAGAGGGCAGGCTGAAGGGACTCTATGTCTCTCCCCCGATGTTCAGATTCCAGATGTGGTATCTCAAGGTTGCAGGCTTCGCCGTGGTCCCCCTGCAGGACATCGCCGGTCCGGCGGGAAGCGGTTTTCCGCAGACGAGGACCGTTGCATTGACGTTCGACGACGGGTATGAAGACTTCTCTGTCAACGCCTTTCCGGTGCTTCATCACTACGGCTATCCCGCGACGGTCTTCGTCGTTTCGGACCGCGCCGGAGCGACGAACACCTGGGACGAGAACTCGCTTGGAATCCGGAAGAGGCTTATGACGTGGGACACGATCAGGGAGTTGTCGGCGCGCAATGTTTTTTTCGGCTCGCATACCAGAACGCACCCCTTTCTCACCAGGACCGAGAAAGATCATGCCCGGGAAGAGATCTTCGGGTCGAAGAGGATGATAGAGGAACAGACGGGCACTTCGGTCGAAACCTTCTGTTATCCTTACGGAGACTGTGATCCCGCCGTGGCCGAAATGGTGAAGGAAGCGGGTTACAGGATCGCTGTCACTACCAATCGTGGTTCGGTGCGTCCGGGGGACGATCCGCTCACCCTGAGACGCGCCTTTATCCGCTATAATACTCACCCGTTCAGTTTCTTTTTGAAGCTGCATACGGGCTATGAAGAGAGGAAGGGACGGCGGCCGTGAATATCCTCCTCGTAAACATGAATCTCGGAACGGCGCGCTGTTTCGGAGGAATCGAGACGCATTCCGATATCCTCGCATCCGTTCTCGCAGGCAAAGGTTATAACGTCATTGTCGGTTGCTCGGCGGAGGGGACCCTGATCACGCAGGCGGAGGGCAGGTCCCTGCAGGCACGAAGAATCGTCGTCAGAAACTCCGGAGACATAGGGGCGATGCGAAAAATAGTCGCTGTTTGCCGGAAGGAATCCGTCTCCGTCGTTTTGGCGAACAACGGACGGGAGTACTGGCCTTCGGCGCTTGCCGCCCGCCTCGCAGGGGCAAGGGTGATATTTATCAGACACCAGACCGACTCTATCAGAAGAACAACGCGGCATCTTATGAATCACTCCGTCGACAGAATAGTGGCGGTGAGCGATACCGTCAGGAATGCGCTGCTGGCAAGCGGCGTACGACAAGGCAAGGTGGAGGTCATCCGTAATTTTGTCTTTCTTCCCCGTTTCGATCCGGGAAGGGTCGACCGTCAGGCAGTGAGGGAAGGACTCGGACTCCTCCCGGCCGATATAGTCATAGGCTATGTCGGCAAACTCGAAAACGGTAAAGGAGTCTTCGACCTGCTCAGCGCAGCGTCCCTGCTGCGGAAACGGTATCACACACTGAAACTCATGTTCGTCGGTGAGGGCACGAAAAGGGAGGAACTCCTTCGCTCGGCCGGGCAGCTTGGCATATCCGAGAGGGTGATCTTTACGGGGATACGGAGCGACGTTCAGGGCCTGTATGCGGCGATGGATGTTTTTGCCCTGCCCTCGACGTGCGACGAAGCTTTCGGGATGGTGCTTATCGAGGCTATGTCGATGGGAAAGCCGGTCGTCGGCGCCAGTGTCGGGGGGATTCCTGAAATAATCCGTGACGGGGAGACGGGACTGCTGACCCCGCCGGGAGATGCCGATGCCCTGGCAGGGAGGCTCAACAGTTATCTTGCCGATCGGGTTTTTGCTGAAGCGGTTGCAGACAGGGGACGGCGCTCCGTCCTGGAAAAGTTTTCAGAGAGGGCAGCAGGAGATTCATTCGACCGGCTGATCAGGGAAGTTGCCGGCGATAAGAGAAAAGACCCTGCCGGGAGGTAGACAGAGGTCTCAGCCGGGATGCTGCTGCGCATCGCCGGTCGTCCCTGCAGGTGATGTATTGTGCAGAGTTTGGGAAATAGGATGAGGAAAGGGGACCGGAGGAGTGAGGCGATGACAGGACTTCGGACGCAGAGGCTTCAGCTGCTGCTGCTTTTTTTCATGGTCCTTGCCGGTCTGTCGGTGCTTCCCGGCCTTGCCTCCTATGATTTCAGGGGCGAGGAGGCGCGGCGCTTCCTCGTCGCTTATGAGATGTTCAAGACGGGCGTCTACCTGCAACCGACACTTTTCGGTGAGCCCTATTTCAACAAGCCGCCCCTCTTCAACTGGATCGTGTTGGGTTTCGCGCAGGTTGCAGGATGGAACGTGCTCGCCGTGAGGCTGCCTTCGCTGCTCGCGGCGCTCCTCACCTCGGTGATCGTCTGTCGGCTCTCCCGCGTTCTTTACCGCGACAGGACCCGAGCCCTCCTGTCAGGCCTCATCTTCCTGACTTCCCTTGATGTCCTTTACTGGTACGGCTGGCTCGGGGAGATCGATGCCACGCTCACCCTCTTCGTCTCGCTCGTGATCTTCTTCCAGTTTCTGTATTTCGAACGGAGGCGCGGAGCGTACCTCCTAGCGGCGGGTCTGCTTGCCGGCATCATTTTCCTCCTCAAGGGCTTCGTCGCCCTCGTCTTTTTCGGCATCCCTTTGTTCACGATGGCGCTCGGGAAAAAGCAGTTCCGGAAGCTCTTCGGGCTCCCGGCCCTGCTCTCCTATGGCTGCGCCGCTGCAATCCCCCTGCTCTGGGTCCTTCAGATACCTTTCCCGGAGCAGTACATCGCGACGCTCATGGAGGAAAGCGCCAACCGGGTCGACATCTCGGGACAGATCGTCTCCTTTCTCAAGCACTTCATCACCTATCCCTTCCTGAACGTCAAACAAACCTTGCCTGCAAGCGTATTCGTGCTCTATGCGGTATGCATCGGCAGGGCGCGTCTTCGCGGCGACTCGCGGACGCTCGGTCTTGTCTGTCTTTTCTGTTATCTTCCTTTCCTCTTTGCCGCAGGGAGCGCAGGGAGGTATATCCTCCCGCTTTTTCCCCTTGCAGCGGTCCTCGCGGCGCCGCTGATCCTCGATGTCTCGGCGACCAGGCGGCGCCTTCTGAACGCTTTCCTTTGCGTCACGGCACTCCTTATAATAGGAAGGTTCCTGTTCGGGGCCTTCTGGCTGCCTTACGATCAGCGGCGGAGGGGTTTCCCGAAGGCAACGGGCAGAGAGATCATGGAGGTGATCGATCCGTCCAGGCCCGTGTCCTGCGACTGTTCCGAGCAGTGGACGGTTTGCCTCTATCTCGATCTCTCCTCAGGCCGGGTGCTGAAGGCCCCCTCTGTGACCAGGGACTGGGAATACCTGGTGACATGCGGCAGGACCGCCGAAGGCGAACTGTTGAAGACCTTCGAGATGCACAAAGCGGTCGTGAGCGTCAGGAAACGGCATTAGCCTATGGAAAAGCGCGCCTTGGGAGGGAGTGCAGTGCGAGCGGAATGACCGGAAACGGGTATGCCGTGCCTTTGCGGGAGTGCTCGCCGGCGGAAAGGAGGAGTTGAAAGACCTGTTCATCTCACGGGCAAGTGAGGAGCCGCGCTCAGTCAAAAGAGGCTTTTTCCGCAGTTTCGAGGTTTACATCGGCGCGAAGTTTTGCCATAATTACGGAGATCGAAAATTGAAGGAGCAGCAAGCGTGCATATCGGAATAATCGGAAGCGGGTATGTCGGACTCGTGACGGGCGCGTGCTTTGCCGAATTCGGCGTCTTCGTCACCTGTGTCGACAAGGATGAGAGGAAGATAAAGTCCCTGAAGAAAGGGGTCGTCCCCTTTTATGAGCCGGGACTCGATGACGTCGTCAAGAGGAACGTAAAGCAGGGCAGGCTGAAATTCACCACGAAGATCGGAGAGGCGGTGGATGATTCCCTGGTCGTCTTTATCGCTGTCGGCACGCCCCCCAGGGGGGACGGATCGGCCGACCTCAAGTATATCGACGGCGTTGCGCGAGAGATCGCGGCGCACATGGACGGCTACAAGGTCATCGTCACGAAAAGCACCGTTCCCGTCGGCACGGGAAAGAGGGTGAGGGAGATCATCGCGCGGAACATGAAAGAGGAAAGCAACTTTGACGTTGTTGCGAACCCTGAGTTTCTCAGGGAAGGCGCGGCGATAGAGGACTTCATGAGGCCGAACAGGGTCGTAATCGGCGCATCCAGCCAGCAGGCGGTCGCGATCCTGAAAGACCTCTACAGACCTCTCTATCTCATAGAAACGCCCTTTGTGATCACCGATGTCGAGACAGCGGAACTGATAAAATATGCCTCGAACTCTTTTCTCGCAACGAAGATCTCCTTCATCAACGAGGTGGCGAATCTCTGCGAAAAGGTCGGCGCCGACGTGAATGTGGTCGCAAAAGGCATGGGCCTCGACCGGAGGATAGGCGCGAAGTTTCTCCATGCGGGGCCGGGGTTCGGGGGCTCTTGTTTTCCGAAGGACACCCGGGCGCTCCTCAGACTCGCCGAAGAGCATGACACCGAGCTTTCCGTCGTCGGCGCCGCGATTTCCGCCAACGAGAAACAGAGAACGCTGGTCTTCGAAAAGATACGGAAGGGCCTCGGGGAACTGAAGGGCAAGGCCGTCGCGGTCCTGGGATTATCCTTCAAGCCGAACACGGACGACCTGAGGGACGCTCCGTCCCTCTCTCTCATCGAAAAACTCCTGGCGGGGAAGGCGAAAATCAGGGCGTACGACCCGGTAGCGATGGACCGGGCAAAGACCCTGCTTCCGCCGAGCCTGAGGGGTATTTCCTTTTGCAGAGACGCGTATGACGCGGCGAGAGGCGCCGACGCCCTGGTGATAGTGACGGAGTGGAACCAGTTCCGGAACCTCGACCTCGAAAAGGTGAAGGCGCTTCTGAAGCAGCCTCTCTTCTTCGACCTGCGTAACATTTACGAACCGGAGAAGATGAAAAGGCTCGGGTTCAGATACTTCTGCGTGGGGAGACCGTAATCCGGTTTCGTGACCCTGACCCGTTTCGCATGAGGCGTTGCGGCTTGCGAGAGGGGGTTCGCGCCTTTACCTTCACCTGATTCTTGTTATATAATTGAAGACCGGTCGGGCGATTAGCTCAGTGGGAGAGCGCTTCCTTCACACGGAAGAGGTCGCAGGTTCGAAACCCGCATCGCCCACCATTTATTTTCAAGCATTTACGACAAACACCCATACTGGCACCGGGGTCGTATCTTCAGTGCCGCAGACAAGGCTGTCAGGGAGTTCCTGCGATAATTCAGGTGTCAGGGTCCGCAGTGAGACAGGGGCCGATTGCGCCGAGAAGGAAGCGGGGATAACGAGTCTTATCCCTTGCCTTCGCGTCTCGTCTCTCCTGGTCTACATTGGGGATAGTGAGGCCGTCTGGAGATTTCTCCTGTTGGGATACCGCTGAGTGTCGACCGATGGCACGATGGATTAAACAAGCCCGCGAGAGTTCGTTCAGCCTGGAGGAGATTGAGAACCTCATAGGATGACCCTTTCTCCGCGCATCACTCCACCTGAGAGCCCGCATCAGCGACGTCTTGCCAAGGATGTTGGTTACCTATCGTACCATTGATTTGTTGCCATTTTAGGAGGGCCTGATTTTTTCAGGCATTAATCGTGGGGATTTCTTACCACAAACTCGATGGATGGTAACATAGTTAGGTCGTTGATGTAATTCATTTTTTTATTTTCATCATCGTGGCGGACTGTGATATAGTTTCTTCATGAACCCTGAAGCGCGGGGTTCATGTAATCAGTGTTAGGCCGATATAGGCCATGGTCAAGAAGAAATAAGGATCTGAGGAGCTTATTATTGGGAAAGGCAACAAAGCAGGCTCACTTGTTGGAGAAGGCAATGGCTCTCATGTCGTTAAATCTGCGTATTTCCTATCGTACGGGCAGGGACGACTTGGTAAAGGAATTCTTTATCCCGTGTCTGGAAGAATCGGTTCTTTACAGACGTGCAGCAGGCTACTTCACCAGTGCCGGGTTAGCATTGGCAGCAAGAGGGGTAGCAAGCTTGGCGTCGAGGGGAGGGAAGATGAGGCTCGTTGTTTCACCTCATCTAGATCCCGATGATGTTAGGGCATTACAATCAGCTGTTGACCACCCCGCAGATGTTCTGCGAGCCATTGTTGCCAAAGGGGTGTCCGATATCGAGGATGCTCTGATCAGGGACAGGATCAACGCCCTCGCGTGGTTGGCTGCGGCCGGACTGCTTGATATCAAATTAGCCCTCCGTCTAGGGACAGACGGCGAATTTTCGCGCGGCATTTTCCACGAAAAAACGGGCATTTTTACTGACAGTAATGGTAACCACGTAGCCTTTTCGGGCTCATCCAATGAAACTGCTGGTGGTTTGGTAGAGAATTTTGAAAGTATCAAAGTCTTTTGTTCCTGGCATGATAATGAAGGGCGGGTTCAGGAAGAGATTGATAACTTTGAGGCCCTGTGGAACAACTCTACCCCTGGTCTCCGAGTAATGGATTTCAGTGCAGCAGGCAAGGAACTGCTTGATCGCTTCCGTGATCCAGACAGGCCGCCTGCCGGATTGTCAGTCGGCAGGGTGCAGGAGCCAGGCCCACCGACAGAATTCCGACTGCCACGAGGTGTTGAGCTACGGCCTTACCAGATTGATGCTATCCGTGCTTGGAGTTCTGCCGGTGGAAAGGGCATACTTGCGATGGCAACAGGCTCCGGGAAAACGGTAACAGCTTTAACCTTGGCCAGCAAGGTAGCGGAAAGAAACAGACCGCTCGTTCTAATTGTAGTATGCCCTTACATTAATCTCTGCCGTCAATGGATAAGGGAAATGGCCGCTTTCGGCCTACACGCTGTTGCCTGCTTTGAAGGTCGTGCTCGCTGGCAGTCGGAACTTGAAGAAGGGTACCAACGACTATCAGTAGGTCTCTCACAAGTCCATGCCATTGTCACAACTAACGCTACTTTTCAGAGCGAGAGCTTTCAGGCCAGCATTCGGCCGCGAGTTACCGCTTCTTCAACCCACCACCTTCTGATTGCTGATGAGGTTCACAATCTCGGCGCTGAACATATCAAGGTGGCACTCCCTGACGAAATAACTATGCGTCTTGGCCTCTCTGCAACTCCTGAGAGACACTATGATGCTATTGGCACTTCAGCTGTTCTTAACTATTTCGGCGGTGTCATTTATGAGTATCCCCTTTCGCAAGCTATCGCTGAAGGCCGTCTCTGCAGATATCGTTATTATCCGATTCCAGTTGTGCTGACGGATGACGAGACTGATACCTATCAGGAAATAACGACAAAGCTAACTAAGTTTTTCCATGGAGGTACTCGTAATGAGGAGATCCAGGATGCGGCTATGAAACTCCTCATCAGGCGTGCACGTCTGCTCGCGGGAGCATCTAATAAGCTTGATGCTCTCGACCAGGTGATCGCTTCCCTTCAAGTACCACCTAAGAAAGCAATTTTTTACTGTGGAGACGGGAGAACCACAGATGCTATACTTGACGAAGAAGTTCGTCAGATTCAAGCAGTTGCTCGGTTATTAGGGGAAAGGCACGGATTGCGAGTGAGAAATTTTACTTATCAGGAATCTCCCCAGGATAGGGAAGAGATTCTTCGGGATCTTGAAAGCGGATTTCTCGATGGCGTAGTTGCCATAAGATGCCTTGATGAAGGGATAGATTTACCTGATCTTCGAATGGGCTTCTTGCTTGCAAGCTCTACTAATCCACGCCAATTTATTCAACGGAGGGGTCGGCTTCTCAGGAATGCGCCGGGGAAAAACCGTGCAATTATCTACGACTTTTTCGTTCGTCCGCCCGACCTTGGCGGCAAGCTTAACGACGATGCATTCAATATGGAACGAGACTTTTTTCAGAGAGAGCTGCGGCGAATCGTAGAATTTTGTCGGATGGCCGAGAATGGAGCGGAAGCGCTTCATTCTCTCCACGATTTACGCTTGGAATACAATCTACTATCGGAGTGATAATTTGAACTCAATACCTGACTATTCTTCAGAATCTGCACGAACACTTACCCGTGCACAGGAAATATTCAAGAACGCAAGGCCTGAATATCAAGCCCTTCTTCGAGATATTCTCAAAGAGGAGCGAGACGTCATGCATCTTAGACGGCGTAGCGATATTCACCAAAGACTCTATGATCATATCCGGAGAGTTATCAAGTGATTTTAGAACGTCTCGTCCTCGATAATTTCCGTCAGTTCAAAGGGCGGCAGGAACTCGTTTTCTCAGATCTTCGTGAACGAAACGTTACAATCGTCCATGCGGAAAACGGATTCGGCAAGACCACCTTGCTTAAAGCACTGCTCTGGGCGTTATATGGTCGGGATGGATTAATGGGTGCCGACGGCAATCCCGATGATTTCGAAAGGCCAGACCGCATAATCCATGAAGGGCTTGCCCACCGTACTAAGGACCCCAATGCCCTTACCGCGACTGTGCAACTCACCTTCAAGCACGATACCGATCGTTACATTTTAACCCGCCAGCTCAATTTGACCCAGCAGAACTTGAACCCTAAACAAACTACACTTTCATTGGAAGTAATGCGGAGCGGCCAGACTTTCTCACTTGATAGACCTCAACAACGTATCCAGTCCATCGTTCCAGACGGCATAAGCCGTTTCCTCTTCTTTAATGGCGAGCGCATTAACTATCTCGCCATGGAAAGGAACAGTGCACAGGTCACAGACGCAATTCACCAAATGCTCGGACTTGAGTTACTGCGCACTACAATCGACGATCTTCGGCACCATAATGTGCGCGGCAAATTGAGATGCGAACAAAAAGAAGCCACCAGCGAGGAGAAGCGGGATCTGATTGACCGTCTTACTAAATTGGAACAACAAGTGCAGGACATGCTGGATAATCGCAGTCAGACCCTCTCAAACCTGAAGGCGATTAGCGGGGAGCTGGAGTCAGTGGATAACAAACTGGCTGCCAATCGCGTAGCTTACGAACTGCAAGCTAAGCGTATTCGGCTGATGCGTGAGAGAGATGAATATGCCGGTCGACTCGACGAGGTTTCCCGACGCCTGTCAAAACTGATCGCAGAGGATGGTTATACTCTTTTTACCGCTAGACTCATCAATCGTGGCCGCGAAATTGTTGCACGATTACGCAGTGAGGGAAAAATACCGGCTCGCGTGCTCAATACCTTCCTAAATGAGTTGCTTGATAGCTACAAGTGTATCTGCACGCGTCACCTCGATGAAGGTACCCCCGAGCGTAATGCCGTTGAAAATCTTCTCACGATTGCCGGGGATCAGGAGTTCAATAACGCTGTGGGTGCCCTTGACCATGCTCTCGGACTTATCGAGGGTGTCGCAAGTCAAACTCGGGAACAGCTACGGCAGCTCAACGCCGAACGGTTGGAACTCTTGCGGGACATCCGCAATAGGGACGAAGAGATTGAAGAAATCCACCAGATGCTTGGGGGCAAGAAGGACGAGGAAGTGCAGCAGCTGGAGGAAAAGCGCAAGTCGTTACAATTAGACCGCGATGCTCAAAATGCGGCGCTTGGACGCATTGACGGACAGATGGAAGCAACTGCCGACGAAATCGATTCTCTCGAAGCTCAGATTCGTCAAATCGAGGATAAGGAGGAAGCAGCAGCACGCGCTCAGCGGCGTGTTGACGCTGTTGAGGATTGTGCGGAGATACTTACCAAAATTCTGGAAGCTGAAACTATGGATCTTCGACCTCTGCTCAATAAAGAAATTGACAGTCACTTCAGAAATATTATGACGAAAGATTACTGGGCAGAACTTACAGAGAACTTCACCCTTCGTATTCGTAAAAGAGTGGCTGGCGGAGATGTTGATCCGATTGAAATTGATGCTGCCCTCAGCACGGGAGAGCGCACCGTCACATCACTGGTCTTTATCGCCAGTCTCGTTGCTTTGGCAAAGCGGCGTTCTGAAATTCCCACGATTTTAAGAGATCTTGCGGGATCTGCATATCCTGTAGTTATCGACTCGCCCTTTGGATCGCTCAGCATCTTCCGCGAAGGAGTTGCTAAGTATATTCCAGAACTTGCTCCCCAAGTCATTCTTTTTATTAGCCCCCAGCAGTATGATGGCGAAGTTGAAGCGGCCCTCTCTTCCGCCGGCCGTATTGGCAAACGCTATTATCTCACCTACCATGGTCCGACAATGCCGGAGAGGGCAACGCCTGAGCTGGTTGTCGATGGTCAGAAAGTTCAGCAGTATTTCCCATCGGATTCTGATGAGTTCACTGAGATCATAACCTTATGAGCGAGAAGACCAGATTTTCAGAAGTTGTTCAGACAGTCCCACTATATCAGGCTCGACCTTTATCAGTTGAGGAGATTGTGACATGAAACGAATTCAACGTGCTAACGATAAAGAAGATATCATTAAATTATTAATAACAGATCAAGTAGGCGTTTTTAAGGAAATATGGAAGCTTCTACTGTTCGCTGCCCAAGTCGGCATGAGAAATGGCAGGAGAGAGCCGTTGAACTCTGCGGATACCGGCAAAGGCATCGATCAAAGTACGTTCGGAAACTGTCCTGCATGGCCGGGGGTACTCTATTTAATGGCGCTTGCCGAAACCGAAAGCACAATTTGCATGTCAGGTTCACCAGAGGCGGAAGATGTGAGGATTGCCGTTTTTCAGGAGTATGCCAACGGGGGATTGAGTATGTTGCAGGATTTCTTTGCCGGTCGTCCTCTCGATCTCGATGGACTACTTGCTTTTATCGAAACACAACGTGAAGAGAGCGCCGGACAGCCTGATTTGGAGCTGACTATTTGACATATGACCATAAATGAGGCAATTAAGAAGGTAATTCTTGAGTACGGTTCCCCAATGACCGCTGATGGAGCATATCAAGCAATAATAGACAAGAACCTCTATGAGTTTCATGCCAATAATCCTGCTCACGTAGTGCGGAGTCAAATTCGACGTCACTGTGAGGGGCTCGATTTTCTCAGTGCGGCGCCTACAAAGCATTTCAAGCTTGTAGGAGAAAACCGTTACTGGCCGCTCGATCAACCGAGCCGTTCTAAACGGACGCCTATCCGCAAGAAGGTGGCACGTCGAGCGCCTGCCAGATCTAAAGGACCTATGGCCAACAGCTTCAAGGAACTCCAATTTCTTTATGGCCGCTATATAGCTGAGCTGAAGAAGAAGATTATTAATGATTTAAAGCGCCTTTCTCCGGCTGCTTTCGAAGTGTTTGCAAAACGCCTTCTGGATGTTTATGGATTTCATGAAATGAAAGTTACGCAAGTGTCGGGGGATGGTGGAATAGATGGCTACGGAAAGCTGAAGGTTGGTCTCGCCTATTTGAATGTAGCTTTCCAATGCAAACGGTGGTCAAAGGGCAACGTCCAACGTCCTGAAGTTGACAAATTCCGAGGAGCCATTCAGGGAGATTTTGAACAAGGCCTATTCTTTACCACAACGTCCTTCTCTGAAGGTGCAATTGAGGTCTCCATCAAGCGAGGTGCCGTCCCAATCGTTCTCGTAGATGGCGAAGCAATAGTAGATCTGATGATTGAAAGAAACTTTGGAGTGCAGGTTGAAAGTTTGTCAATTCCATCATACGCACTTGATCTTGCTTTTGACTTGCCAACGAACGAGTAGGTGGCTTTGTCTTCCAATAACTACACATTAAGAAAGCGACTCTGTAAAAGCAGATTGCGCGATGATATCTGATAACGACGCATTATTCATAAGGGGGCAATAATGGCAAAGATTTCTTTGAGCGCCTTGGCATTAAAGTACAATCAAGTTGAATTCTATCTAACAGTGATGAACGCCAAGAGATTATTCAAAATAGCTAAAGTATCGAGGGCAGAAGAAGACCCCGAAATGGGATTTCAAAGAGCTCTCGGAAAGCAGCGAGCAATCAACATAAAAAAGTATATAGAGGATGGAAATGTCATTCCTGGTGCGATAATTCTTAGTGCACAGGAAAAAGCTGACTTTAACTTTGATCATAGAAACAGAACAATAACTTTTAATGAGGTATCTAACTCATTCTTGGTGATTGACGGACAGCATCGACTTTATGGGGCAAATATGTCAGAAGTAGAGGTGATATTACCTCTTTGCATATTTAATGGGTTAAACACTGAGCAGGAAGTCCAGTATTTCTTAGATGTTAATGGTTACCAAAAGGGCGTTCCAAAGACTCTTCGTATTGAATTGTTAAAATTTATAGCTGAACCTACGTCCAAAGATGCGATACGTAAAGCACTTTTCGATGCCCTCGATAAGGATGTCGAATCACCGTTAGCAGGTAAGATGGCACGGACAAAAAGTGTCCCAGGCAAAATATCACACGTACCGTTCAAAAATGCTATTGACCCTCTCTTGGACCTTGCGCCAATGAACAATCTAAGCCAGGATCAACGCGTCAAACTCCTTTTCAATTACTTGACAGCAGTGGAAAATATTCTTATAGAAACTTTTGGTAATTCGGACAAACTTTCGAACACAGCATTTTTTCAAGCAATAATGGGCGCATTTATTGATGCTTGTAATTTGGCTATGACAAGATTTAATAATTACAAGGTTGAATCATTTGAGAAAGTCTTTGAACCCTTGAAAGAAATAGATTTTGAATACCATAAAGGTACTAATCAACAGGCCATCAAAGAACTCTCATCGGTGATAAGAAATGTTATTGCGATCAGTCAGAAAGTGTCCGAGGATATTTTTTGATGCCTGAATTTGTCATTAGAGATTTAATTATAAGTAGCCTTAAAGATACTGACTACAATCCCGACAATTTATCTACTAGCAAAAGTGTCGCTAATTTATTCAAAAACTATATAACAGCTTTGGATGAAAATATCCTTATAGTCGACACCAATGCATTTGAGGTAGTTCTAGATATTAATGATTACAATCAAATTATTTACACAGAAACATATTATGGCCTAATGAGAATAGCTAGGCAGGGCAACGCGATTCTAGCGTTATTGAAAGACGAGAATGCGCCGAAAGCATGGCTACTTGTGACAGTTTATTATCATGCTTTCTTCTGTGCACATTTGATAAGTAGGTTACTTGGCAGATATTCCTGCTATTTCAGCAACGAAGAAATGACAGGCATCAAATCTTTTGCTGACAATCCAGGTAAAAGGGAGTTGTCATACGGCAATTATGTTGGGTACTACAGTTCATATGGAGCTGAGGGGATAAAAATTAAATTTAGGAGTGAAGGTGACAGACCGCATCACACCGCATGGAAAAATCTGAATGATAAATTCAGTGTGGCCTCTATGAGGAATATGTATGACGGGAAAAGATTTAGTCGAATTCAATTATTCAAGAAAATCATCGATGATAGTGTACGCAAATGGCCTTTGCCTAGTGAGATAAGAAACAGATGGAATTATGCTGACATTATTTTATATTCAAAGAAAGGCGATGAGACGGCAAGCGAATTCGTATCTATGCTCGTTAATTCCAAAGATTTGAATTGGGCATCAAGAAAGGTAAACCCAGACCCCAAAAACATCGCGACTTCCGTGGCATTTATTTCCTCAACGCTCAACCGATCACTTGAAGCAAGCAAATCAAGAATATTGCGCTAAGATGAGCTATGAAGCCGAAGTTTTCACCTCTACGAATATATCACTTAAGGTTTTCACGCCATGCAATGCGTTGATGCCACGCTCCAGATGTGCTCGGAAATAATCTGTGATAGCATCCTTGTTGGTCAGGTTAATGCCATCTTTCTTGGCCCGGAGAAGCACTAAAGCAGCTATCTCCTCCTGAAACTGACCTGCAAAGGTCTTCCACTCCATGTCAATTGAGCTATCGCCTACCTTTTCTAACTTTGGCGGCGGTGTCGGGTTGGCAAGTGATCGACACAAAGCTATTCGGGAGATCTCGTTCCAGTGCTCCAAGCCAGTATTCCTCTTGATCCTGATCAAGATTTCTCTACCCCTCGCGCTTACCCGTACATGCTCAACCGGTGGTTTCATGCTTCAAAATACCCCTCTTGTATCTGAGTCTGTCCCGTACTCTCGTCGTGGGCAAGGAGATAGCTTTTACTGATAAAAGGCCTAAGCGCTTTATAGTAAGGGCCGACGATCTCTTCGTCGGTGGACAATAGCAAGACCTGGTGAGATGCAGAGGGGAAGTAACGCTCGATCAAATGTCTACGGTGAGAGGAGTCGAGACGTCCCAAGGGGGTATCAATAATTGTCGGCATGGGACGTCCTGAGGCGCGCGCAAGACCCCAGAGCAGTGATGTGGCGAGGAGTTGCTTCTCGCCGGCAGATAGACGCTCAAAAGGGAGGATCTTACCGTTACGGCCGGTAAGCGTGGCCTCAAATGTCTCCGGATTAATGGAAAGGTTGGTAACTAACTCCTTCTTCCGCAGTAACTTGCAAAAGGACTCCAGCATAAGCGTTTCCATGTTGGCCACATGACGTTTAACGATTCTGATGCGAAAGCGCCCAAGGGTTTCGCGCGCCCTCTGAGAATGCTTGAGCATTCTATGCCGATCGTCGTCTGTAAATTTGGCATCCATGTCGCGTTCATCGAGTTTGTCTATCCGAACCTCTGCAGCAGCCCTCTGTCGTTGTAACGCCTGCTTGCGAACCTGGATAGCTTCAAGTTCAGCCAGTTTAGCCCGGTAAGCCTTGCGGGCCACTTCCAGTAACTTTTGCACTTCCGCGATGCGCTCCGCTGTGGGGACAAGAGCAAGTTCCCCTTCTAAACGGGCAATTTTCTCGTCCAGAGCTGCAATCTTTGCGACAAAATCATCTGCCTGCTGCTTGGCAAGTGGGAGCACAGTGCCCCGCAGATGAGCCAACCTGGGCGCCAGATCGTCATCAGCATCAAGAATAAGATTCTCTTTAGCAAGACCAGCTCGTCTCAGCCGGTCACCTGCCAATATGCGGGTAACTGTACGAATCGATTGCCCACTAATATTTTCCGTTTTCAAGGACGCTATTACCTCATAGTCGCGGCTTTCCAGCACATTCAGCAGTATGCTGGCGCGGCGAACCTCAGACTCGTGTCGGGCAATCTGTTCTGTCTCGCCAAGGAGGTCCTCCACTTGGAGCAGCGGCAATGGTCCAGTGACCAGCTCACGGAATTGTGCCTCCGCACTGGTTTTATTCGCTCTGAGTTTATCCAATTCATCTGCCAGCTCTTTTCGACGCAAATAGAGCTCGCCGCCCTCAGCTCGAAACAGATCTTCTTTTAAACGCATCTCCTTGGCAAGCCGGCCAGTTTCATTAACGAGAATGCCTTCTGCCATAGCAACTTCTTCCTGCTCGCTGTCTATCTCATCGAGTTCGCCGCGGGCTTGGGTGAGTTTACGGGAAGCTTCCGCGTCTAGGCCCTCCGCCTTTTTGCGTCGTTCGAAAAGCTTAAGGTCAGTTTCCAGACGATCGACTAAGTCGAGCCCCAACAGGGAATGAATTGCTGTGCCTAGGATTTCGGCAGCATGACCGCCCGTGGCCAGTTCCTTAATCTGCTCACCGTCAAAAAAGAAGAGGTGAGCAATGCCGCTGGGAAGGTATGCTTCAATCGCCTCCTCCCAATGATCGGTAAAGACATCGTCGAGCATTCCGTCGCGCAAAACCCGCACCGTTTCTTCGATTCCCTTGACCCCTTCTCGCCAATAGCGCTGCAACTCAAAATGCCGCGTTTCCCCCTGCATTATGCGTCGGAAACGGAGCGTAATGCAGGCGCCTTCTCCCATATCACTGCCCCGATGAATTGATGCCCGCAAATACTCCTTGTAAGCGAGCTGTCCTCGGTTCGATATGCACGCCTTTGGTCCGTAGAAAGCAAGCTGCACAGCATCCAGCAATGTTGTCTTCCCGCCGCCATTCATTCCACCAAAAAGTATGATGGGTTTGCCGTCTTTAGGGGTAAGTTCTGCTTCCTGACGCCCCCCGTATGCACCGAAGTTCTCTAAGACAATCGAGTCCAGAATCATCCATCACTCTCCGGGGCGGTCTTTGAGACTTCTCCCGTCTTATCGGATACTCGGCCCCTACGTTCATCCTCGCGCCGCTTGCGCTCAACCGCCCTCTGTTGAGCCCGTGAGACTGCATCCTGGCGATCATCATAGAAGTGGCGGGAAAAGGTCTTTGCCAATGACTCATAGAATCCGGCACGGCGTACTGTAGTCATCTGCTGCCGGGCGAGACTCAACAGTTCGCGGACAAGCTCATAATGCAGATGGTCTTCACCGCAGATATCTGCCAGTTCCTGCATTTCAGTTTCACCAAGCATAAGGTTGTCATCCAAGGGGCGACCTGGGTAGTCCTTCCCTGTTGCTCGCTTATAGATGCGAGGGAGTGAATCTTCCATTTCATGCTTGTCAATAACCCAGATGCGACGAATTTCTTGCAGTTCATCGAGGGTTATAAGCTCGATCCGACGCACCTCGCTGGGGGCATTACGTTGAATATAAGTCTGTGCCAGGAGTAATCTCTCAAGCCACGCCTCCCTAGTGGGTTGTAAGTATGGGCCAGGCACTTCCCTGCCGTTGGCCATCATCTGCACATTGCCGGCCATACGACGAAAATCTCGAAGATGGCGGTCTGAATTCTCTGAATATTCACCCTTATTATCTTTTCGAAAATCTATGAGATTACGAAGCTCAAGAAGCGGCATCATCCATTCTTTATCAACATCGTTTTGAATCATTGCCGTCATCGATTTATCTGCTTCTACCATAGTGCAAACCCAGCAGCCGAAACGGGAATCTCCGCAACTTGGGGTGCTGTCATCAACAACAAGCGGGCATTCACCATCAGCTGAAGCGCCGGCGTACATGCCAAGTAAATCTCGATTGTTGTACCCCCACGGATTTCTCACCTGCATTAGATAGAACCAAACATCGTCATTGCTCCAAGCTTCAATCGGCGTATACACTAATGAACCAGGCAGGCTTGAATTAGGACTTAGTCTTTCGCGTACCCGGCCCTTTTCGTGTTTGGTCATATTTGCAGCGCGCTTTGAGCTCTCTGCCTTTCTGGTTCCCAACACAAGTATTGCCTCTCCACTTGATGAAACAATACTATTAATAAAGGCATTAGATGGCTGAATTTTTAAGCGATACGTACACCAGCGAAATTTGTGGCGGGGAGCAGGATAACCCTTTCCAAGCAAGTTTACCCAAAATGAATCCACCAAAGCAGGCGTCAATCGTCGGGGATGAAAAGGCACCTGTTGCTCAACAGCAGTCTGCTTCATGACCCCAAGCGAATTAGTAACCCATGAGGCAACAATGGGGTTTTCGACCAAGGTATCGGTGGAGATTACATATATAGTTTTGCGGCGCTGCTCCTGTGGAAGTTCGGCAACTGCACTCCAGACGAGCTGGAGGGTTGCAGTTGAGTCCTTGCCGCCTGAATAACCAATGATCCAGGGCACGTCATCAGAAAGATACAGGCTGCGAATCTCCTCCTGGAGCAGCGTGACAGTGCCTTGGAATCCGAGATCATTAAATGCCGAGACACGTGTCTTTGCCGTTTGGCCAGATAATAGTCCATTGTCATTTGTGCCTGAGTCTTTGATAATGGGCAATCCCGGCTGGGCAGAATTGGATGATGTTGTTCTCTTCGGTGCTTTTTTCATGGACAGTTATCGTACCCTGCCGCGTCCGGACTTCCTGTTATGAGCTGCCTCTACCCGTTGCTCTTCTTCACTGAAAGGGAGCAAAAGGACCTTCTTTATGACGTTTGTTGTGAGAATGATGTTGGTTGTTGCCTTGGAAACTTTTCCGCCGATCATTGCCCGTCCCTCCCAAACTGTAGCGTTTGAGCGGGACCAATTTATCTTCTTCAAGCCATCGAGGCGTTTTCGCCAGTCCTTGGGGTGCTGTTTGAGCAGTACATTGCCGGCTTTGCCGAGTGCCTGAAGTGCTATGCCGTGCGAATGAATGTACCCTTCTCGCACCTCGCTGGCGGGAATCCGACCCTCATGCACCTGCCACCACGAGGGAAACCGTTCAGCGGTAGTTTCCCAGTAGGTCCTTGCAAGATTGGCGTCTTCTATAAGATTGCCAGTGGCCATCCCTTCAACAAGGTCAGCACAGGCGTTGTAAAATGCAGATAGGGTAAAAAGCTTCCTGGAACGCTTGGCAAGTGATGACTTTTCCATATCTACAATGTCACGGAAAAAGTCGGATTTCATAATAACGAGCTTCGCAAGCTTTGCTTTATCATTGCGGTGATCGTACAGGAGCCCTAAGGACCGGCTGGGCCGGATGGCGTGTCGGTTCAGGTCAGCAAACATCTGCTGAGAGCGTTCCAGTCCGATATCGAGAAAAAAAACGACGGCAATTGTTTCGTGGCCAAGTTGGGATCGTTGCTCCAACGCTTCCGTGATTGCGGCACGACGGTGTTGGCCGTCATTAATGATGAAGCGGGCATCCATCGGTACACGGAGCAATCCCAGCTTGTCTTGGCCGGGGAGAGGCTCGAAAACAACATCAGAGTCGATCGATACGGTAAGCGCCGAGAATGTGTAGTCGTCTGGGTTGTCGAGGATATAGTTTGAGATTTCCGGAATACGCGCCTTATTAAGGGTCCGCTGGGCACGGAGTTCTGGAGGAAGCTCATCTTCATCGAAGATGGAGATCTGCCGAAGCATCCGAAGTGTCCACATAGCTACATAGTATTCGCGACGGGCCTGGAGGCCGCGAATTACCGGAAATGTGAGAGATGGCTGGGTTTCCATTATTTTCTTCAGTCCTTTATCTCAAACAAAAAATTCTTCTTTATGTTTATATCTTTTTTATGTTATGTTTGTCAATAATAAAAGCGACTTTAACATACATATCGGAGACAATATGTCAGCAATTTATCTCGATTGTAACGCGACAACACCCATAGACCCTGCGGTTAGCCAATCACTGATGCATTATCTTACTGAAGAGTATGGCAACGAAGGAAGCCGCACCCATGAATTTGGTGTTAGGGCAAAGCAGGCGGTTCAAAAAGCACGGGACCAGGTGGCTGCAGTGGTCGCTGCAACACGCGACGAGGTAATCTTTACCAGTGGAGCGACTGAAAGCAACAATCTTGCTATCCTTGGGCTGCGTGCCTCAGCAAAGGAGCTCGGCAAGACACACATCATCACATCCGCCATTGAGCATAAAGCAGTATTAGAACCCTGTAGACTCTTGGAACGTGAAGGTTTTGAAATCACCCGATTACCAGTGGATTCTAGGGGGTTTGTTGACCCCGATGCTCTTCGGATTGAGCTTCGAGCAGATACTTTTTTGGTTTCTATCATGCAGGTTAACAACGAGACTGGCATACGACAGCCTCTTGATGAGGTTGCTGATGTATTGACGGATCACCCCGCTTACTTTCATACGGATGCAGCGCAAGGATTCGGCAAGGATTTCGAACCATTACGAAATTCACGAATAGACCTCATCAGTATAAGCGGGCACAAGATTTACGCACCACAGGGCATAGGCGCCCTAATTATGCGTAAGCGTACCCATGATCGCCCACCGATTCAGCCGCTTATTCATGGTGGTGGGCAAGAGCGTGGATTAAGACCAGGAACGCTCCCAGTAGCGCTGATTGCTGCACTGGGGATGGCTGCAGAAATCGCAATGCGAGACCAGAAGAAGCGTCAGCAGGCGTGCCACAGAGTGCGTAGGCAGGCAATTGATGCGCTATCGTCGCTTAACCCTAAGTTGACAGGAGACCAGTCCTTGGTAATGGATCATGTGCTTAACCTTGCCTTCCCTGGCTTGGATTCCGAGGCACTCATTGTCGCACTAAAAGACTTGATAGCGATTTCAAATGGGTCTGCGTGCACTTCAAGCAGCTACAGTCCAAGTCATGTTCTAAAGGCAATGGGTATGAGCGATGATGAAGCGAATTCTTGTATCCGTATCAGCTGGTGCCATTTAACACCAGTGATTGATTGGGAGGCAATAGCTCACAGAATCAAAAAAATACATTAAGGAAAAACGTTCCGTGATTTCGGGACGTTGATGAATTAGTTGACTTATTGCGTTGCAACCGGCGTGATAACTCCAGCCATTTTCAAAGACAATAAGAAAATGACAAGTTCACTAATTCATCAACGTCCCCCTCGATACGTACGTGCAGGAGATGTCACCACTGGTGCAGTTTGATGCAAAATGATGTATACTAATGTATGACTACAACGAAAAAAACAGTCCGCCAAAGCGTCTCTCTCCCGTCTCCACTGGCGAGGCGAGTGAAGGCTTTGGCAAAAAGCCAGAAAGTCAGTTCTAATCGGATATTAGTAGATCTTGTCGAAACAGGGCTGCGATCAAAAGAAGAGGAGAGGCGCAAATTTTTTGAAGTGGCTGATCGACTAAGCACATCAACGGATGCGAAAGAACAGCAGGAATTGAAACAACAGCTCGCCCGAATGACTTTCGGAGAATGAGTGCCGAAAATCCAGTGGACCAATCTGCCTCCCGCTCTCCGCGACCATCTTTTTGATCGGCTACAAGAGCGCAAAATAACCGCTGAGGATGTCTACCAACTGAAACTCTGGCGGGAGTCTGAGCCCGAAGCCCCTGACGGCGATTGGTATAAGGATTTCGGCTCGTTCAAAATCTGTGGCAAGGGAAAGTACCCCAAGACTTTTCTTCTTCGAGGTCAGCCCGGCAAGGGGCAAGCGTTGTAATATCACAGCCCTCCTCTCGTGTGACAGTTATTTTTTGTAATTAACGTCCTTGGCGCTTAGTCTCAGGTGTTGGCTTGCAGGTGAAGGACTAAACCGCTGCGCGGTGGAGACGAGTAGGTAAGCGCTTTGGAGAAGAGAAAGCATTTCAGAGTTTGATTGGTGAGAGTCATTAAGCCGCTCTTGTAAAGTATTCCCCTCTTTTTACAATCTCC
>JAMCWJ010000099.1 GCA_023475105.1 Nitrospirota bacterium | reverse complement strand
AGTCGGTGAGGCGGTGGGTAAGGGCCTACCGTAGTGAGGGGGAAGCGGGGCTCTTAAAGAGCCATAACGGCAAGGGACGGAGCCTGCCAGCCCCGGTTAAGAAGAAGATCGTAGAGATTAAAGAAGCCAACCCGCCCTTCGGCATCAAGCGCATCTCGCAGCTCCTGAAGAGGGTGTTTTTTCTCTCGGCCAGTCCCGAGACAGTTCGAAAGACGCTTCACGAGTCATCCCTTATGCA
The DNA here is from genome assembly GCA_023475105.1 of Nitrospirota bacterium. Classification (GTDB taxonomy): domain Bacteria; phylum Nitrospirota; class Thermodesulfovibrionia; order Thermodesulfovibrionales; family UBA9159; genus JAMCWJ01. The sequence continues at coordinate 29,464 of JAMCWJ010000099.1, read as the reverse complement.
GGCCCCTCCCAAGAAGCGGCAGCGCAACATGACGCGACCCCGGTTCTTCGAGCGATCGACACCGAACCAGCTCTGGCAGACGGACATCTTCACGTTCCGCCTCGGGGGCCGCTATGCGTTCCTGATCGGGTATATCGACGATTACTCCCGGTATATCACGGGACTGGAGCTCTTCAGGAGCCAGACGGCGCAGAACGTCATCGAGGTGTACCGCAGGGCGGCCTCCGAGTACAACCCCCCCAAGGAGATGCTCACGGACAACGGGCGGCAGTACACGACCTGGCGGGGCAACAGCCGTTTTGAGCTTGAGCTGAAGAAAGACCGCATCCACCACATCAAATCGCAGCCTCACCACCCGATGACATTGGGGAAGATCGAACGGTTCTGGAAGACCATATACCTGGAGTTCCTGAGCCGGGCCCAGTTCGGAAGCTTTGAGGACGCCTGTGAGAGGATAAGGCAGTGGGTGAAGTACTACAACCACAAGCGGCCGCATCAGGGGATCGGGGGGCTGTGTCCCGCGGACCGGTATTTTGAGATCCAGGGCGAGCTCAGGAAGACGATTGAGCAGGGCATCCAGGACAACCTCCTTGAGATGGCACTGAGGGGCAAGCCGAGGCTGCCTTTTTACATGGTAGGGCGTATGGAGGGACAGTCGGTGGTGCTGCGGGCGGAAAAGGGCAGGCTGCGGCTGTCGGTGGATGCGGAAAACGACGACGTTACGCAGGAAGTAGTTTACAATCTACAGGAGAAAGGACAAGACAATGGAGAAGACGGAGAAGAAAAAGGGCGAGAAGAGGCAGACGACGAATTACGGAGCAATGGAGAAGTGCCGGGCAGTGCTGTCGGTATGGACGGAGAGGAGGAGGCCGGCGGAAATCTGCCGGGAGCTGTCGATCCCCTGGATGGTGCTGGCTCATTGGCAGAAGCGGGCGATGGAGGGAATGCTGCAGGCGCTGGAGTCGAGGGTGCGAATGGACAGAGGCCCGGCGCTGTCTCCACGGCTTCAGGCGATGCTGGAGAAGAAGAGGCTGACGCTTCTGACGAGCACGGTACAGGGCCGACTGGAAAGGACGCTCTCAAAGGCACAGGAAGCGAGGAAAGCGGAGACGCCTCAACAAGCGGAAAGGCTTCCCAATAAGGGTATGAAGGCGGAAAATGGGTAATGGTTAGATATGGACCGGGTCGGGAAAATCGATTGTAGGGCTTTTAGCGAACCCGCCTGCCGGTAGGCAGGGTCGATTTTCTCTTCATCGGCAGGATGGCTGTCAAAGGAGTGTGTTATGAGTGACACAAAGGACAAAGAGCGGTCCTGTCAGAGAGCGGCGGTGGTGTTTGCGGTGCGCAGCGGCCAGATAACGGCTGAGGAAGGTGCGCGTCGGCTGGGCGTGTCCCGGAAGACCTACTATGAATGGGAGAGCCGGGCACTGCAGGCGATGACGGGGGCGATGGAAGACAAAGCCCCCGGCAGGCCGGCAGCACCTAAGGACGAGGAGAAGCAACGCCTGCAGGAAGAGGTCGCTGAACTGCAAAAGCAGCTCTTTGTCGCTAAAAAGACGGTGGAAGTGCGGGACATGCTGCATGCCTATGAGCTCCATAACGCTAAGCAGAAGGCCTCCGCGGAAAAAAAACGAAAGCGAAGGAAGAGACGATAACTCGCATGCTTGCCTTAGTTGACCAGATAAGGGAAAGGACCGGCATGACCCATCAGGCGATCTGTAGCGCCATCAGTCTGCCATATCCGAGTTTTGTGCGATGGCGCCTACGGCGCAAGGAAGGTAGGCCCCTGGTTCGGCAGCCGGGTCCTCCCAAGGTCAGGCCGCCGGATTTTGGCAGGCTTCAACTTGACATCGCTCATCTGTCTCACGGTCAGGCTCGCACGCAGGGTACGGGCGCGTTATATGCGCGCCACGGCTCTGCCGTATCAAGGCGGGAGCTGCAAAGGATGGTGACAATGGCTCGACATGATCTCAACACGTCTCATCGTCAGAATCTGAGGCGAATCCGCTGGAACGTACCGAACGTCGCCTGGTCCATGGACCCATGCGAATACGGGCAGCGTGACGCAACTGGCGGTAAGGTTTACCTGAACCAGATGCAGGATCTCGCTTCCCGCTATAAGTTCAGTCCAATGACGGGAGAGATCCACTGCGGCGAAGAGATATCCGGCTATCTTGCGGCAACCTTCGACCGGTTTGGGGCACCCCTGTTCCTCAAGCGAGACAATGGCGGCAACCTCAATCATGGGGCCGTCAATGACGTGCTCGCCGAGCATTTTGTGCTGCCGCTGAACAGCCCCGTTTACTATGCGCCTTACAACGGCGCGATCGAAGAGGCGCAGGCAGAACTGAAGCGCGGGCTTGCTGCCAGGCTCGCCTACAAGCCCCATTGCCCGCGCGAGCACCTGGAGGCGTATGCCTCGACGGTTGAGCATGACCTCAATCACAAACCTCGTCCATGCCTGAAGAGCAAAAATGCCTGCCAGGTGTACTTTACAAACAAGAGAACTTTTTCCAAATGGGAAAGGAGGGACGCCTATGCCTGGATAACGAACTTGCAAAATGATATATTATGCAGTGATGGGGAAGTTCAACCGCAGGCGGCCTGGCGCATCGCCGTCGAGGCCTGGCTGAACATGAAGGGACTTATAACCGTGACCGTCAATGGAAAAGTGTCACCTAGTTTTCTCTGATATTTTTATCATAAACTCATGGCGTGCACAGGGATTCGTCTCGGAAGTGAGAAAGTTTTTTGAGTTGAAATTGAAGCTTCTCGATATGCCGCCTTGACTGATGCCTGTCAGGCTGCCCACGATGTTGTAATCGTAGTCTGTCGTATTGTTCAGTGCGTCCCGTACCCCTACCAGCAGCTTCTCGTCGGGATCCCCGAAGGCGTTGTATGTCAGATATGTGTTGTGGTTGGCCTCGTCGCTTACGGTTACGTTGCTTCCCGAGTACCCGTACGCGATGTCGTTGCCGTCTTTGTGAAGCACCTGCTCTGCTCTTCCGAAGTTATCGTAATAAACCGTGTCCCCGATGTTCGAAGCCGTGTAATCCTTCAGGCCGCAGCTTTTGTACACGATAGCGGTAGTCACGCCCTTGCTGTCGCTTGTCCCGGAAGGCCTTCCGAACCCGTCAAAATAGTTGTAGACGTAATAACTGCCTCTCGTGTCCTTCTTGTAGGAATTGTCTAAGGGATAACTGAAGTAAGTTGTGTTTCCCGCCGGGGGATCGATGCTTATCGGCCTGAGATTGGCGTCATAGTCGAAATAGGTCGTATACCCTCTGCCGTTGGTCTCGCTTGCGATAGTCCCGTCGCTGTTTATCGAACAGTTTACGGCGTAGATGGGATTCGTTATCCTCGAAATCCTCCCATTCGTCCATAGATAATAGGTTGTTTTATTGTTGGCGTCCTTCATGGAATTAAGGTTGCCGGTCGCCTGATACGTATAGTTTGTGACTACGCCGTATTTGTTGGTTTGAAGAAGGTTGCCATCGGTGTCGTAGGAATAATTTGTCGTAAAGGAGCCAGGAAATCCCCCCGAGACGCTCTCGGAGGACGGTTTGTTTTGAACAATATTCCTAGAAGTGTTGTACCAGTATGACAGGGTTCTGTTCCTGGTCTTGTCTCCCGTCTCGGCAATGGACTGAGGATTGCCGTAGCTGTCGTAACTGCCGTAGTTTGTAGTGTAGGTCTTACCGCCCCTTGTGATTGACTGGGAAGTCATTAGAGGCACGTAGATGTAGTAATCCCTGTGCGTAGTAGGCATGATATAGTCATCATTCGAAATTGACGAGGACTTCGTCCAGCCGTAGTTAACGGTCTCCTCGCCCACGATCTCTTTCGATTTCGGCAACCCGATTTCCCACATGCTCCCATCTGCGAGATAGGTGCTTCCGTATCCGTAGTAGCTGTACTTGATGGTCCTCTTGCAGGGGTCTGTGACCTGCGTATACTCCTGGCTTGTCCCCTGCGAGTACGCAATGTTCCATGTTCCGGCGGCAATATCCGGGCCGCTGGTCGATTTTCGAACCACGGCTCTATATACAAGCGTTGACGAGCCGCCCATGGCAACTGCTGCAAAGTCATAGCTATAGGAAATCTTTCCGCCGTACGGGGTTATAACGCTGCTCAGTTCAAGCCCATCAGTTGAGTTCCCATAGGTGTATTTCCAGGGGTTTCCTATGGGCAGATTCGCCTGTGTAAGAACCGTTTCATACATCGTGGTCAGCGCCTGATGCGTATAAGTTATACTCACTCCCGCTCCTGAAATCCCCGTCAAGCGCGTGGAGCCGTTAATCGTCTGTGTCGTGAAATCAAGCCTCCGGCCGACCGAGTCGGTCACGTATGAGATAATATCATTGCCCGAAGTTTGATAATGGATATTGATTGCATTTCCGTTTGCGTCCTCTATCTTTGTCGCCCTATAAAGAATGTAGTTTGGCCCTACCTTGGAAATTCCGCTCGCCGCCTCATAGTAAATCTTCGTGCCATTGGTTAGCGTTACTATGTTGTAGTTATAGTCATATAGCCAATAGTCTTTGGTGATATATGCAGGGAATAACTTGGTGTACGCCGAATGCATCGAGCCGTCGGGCATCTCAATAACATGAGGACCATTGATGCTCGTTGACCGATGTAGCCTCCCGAAATGCAAAGTCCAGCCGTAACCAAGCCATGTGTTTTCGCCCTGTTCGCAGGAGCAAACGGAACCGATACAGGTCCATCCTGAACAGACATTCTTCGAGTTGAAGGTCCTCTGAATCATGAGATCGAGTCCGCCGTTACCCGGAAGCCTGATGTCTTCAAATGTGAGAGTCAGACCACCGGTAAAAGGATCGATATGCTCCTGCGGAATTGATGAAAGCGTTTCCCTGTGAGGGTCCAATCCCGGAGCGTCATAAATGTTGTCGTTGCCGAATGCAAACAGCGGCGTTAATAGAACAACCCCAAGTGTGAGGATGAAAAATACTCTCAAAGACTTGAACATATACCCCTCCCTTAAATTGATCGAACTTCTCTTGTTTGGTATTACACTCGCATTTGTTCCTTCCGCCCACTTAATTCTTCCTTTTCAATTCTTTCTTCTTTTTCCGTCTGTAGATAAATATTTGAATCAGCGCGATGACCGTTGAGTAGAAAATGAAACTCACCACAAGATAGGTGTTATAAGTCGTGAAATGCATCGCTTTTGTCGGGCCTATGAGGAAAAACAGAATAAGAAAGCCTGGAGTAAAGAGCACGCGCCCGACAGAGGCGCGAAAACCTTCTAAAAATCCCCCAGTATACCATTGTAGAAGAACCAACGCTGAGGTCAAAAGAAAATTGATTGCAATGTAAAACAACAGTTTCTTATTGGTTGCTTTCATGATAAAATTTCCTCAGCATATCGACAGATTTATTTAAGAATCCCGGGTTGGAATTGAAGATATCTGACGTTTCTCGATACATATGGTCTCGTGCTTCCATAGGATGCGTCCACGGAGATTTCCATTCTTGCATCCCTTCATGGCTCGGAGAAGTCGAGTCCATTAACGGGTGCATAGCCATACCCAAGGCAAAATAAGCTTCATCCGTCTTTCTTTCAGCCATTAATCTCTTATAATCAGCCACTTTTCCTCCAATAAAATCATTCATCAGCTTAGTTGCTTCTTCCACGCTCTGACCCTCCGCCTTCATGCCATGCATGTATGAATATTTAGGGTCTTGGAACGTATCCACATAAGCGCTCGCCTGCCTGAACATTCTCAATGCTCTGTCAGACAACCTCGGTCGCCAACTCCCTTGAAATGCCTCGTTGATAATCCTATTATGAATTTCCTCTGCCCATTTCCCATCCGGATCCACATACCTGTATGGATTATTCAGCGAATAAGCGTATCTATTCAGCCTCTGCGGATTCGCCAGCATCGCATAATTCGTCTTGCTTGTCCTCGGGTCAACCGGCCCCACGGGGTCGATCGTCACAAACCTCCCGATCTCCGGCCGCATGTACCGTGCCCCGAAGTAATAAAGCCCTGTCTCCTTGTCCTTCTCTTTCCCCACGAACTTCATGTCGTTTTCGGTTGTCTGAGGGTCGATACTCTGCTCCTCTCCAAAAGGTCTATAGTCCGCCCTCCAGACGACTGCGCCGTTGACATCCGTCATAGCAAGCGGCGTTCCGGCGGGATCGGTGTGGTAGTAAAAGACCTTCTCACCTGCAAAGGTTAATCCTGCCGTAAGGAAGATAACTGCTGTTACCGCAAATAGTCTTAAAACGGTCCTCATCTTCTCCTCTCCTCCTTCCTGAACATAGGCAATACCTCAAAGAAGATTCGCCTTCTTTGCCAACAGCTTTTTATATCATTTCACCCTTATGTTTTCAATACCGCGGCAAGGGTATTTTCCGGGGTACCCAAAAAGAGAAATCTCACAAAGTCGCTCCCCCTAAATAGGAGATATCCTCCTGATGCATCGATGAGACGGTCTCCTTATGAGGATAATCCCGGAGCGTCATAAATGTTGTCATTGTAGAAAGCGAAACCCAGGGACGGGAAAAAGAATAACGCCAGCAGTAATGCCACAAATACTTCACTTAGCCTTCTGTTCATAGCATATCCCCCTTACTTGTTTTCAGTTCAATTAGCCGCGCGCTTCTTTGAAAGCTGATCCGTAAGAAAGGCGGCTGCGTGACCTCTTCGGTCAGAAGCGATATTTAATCTTATGTGGCATGGGAGGAAGAAAGCTCAACATATTTTGCTTTTCTTTTGATCTTTCTTGCAGAGAAAGGAAAACGGGTCTATGCCGCTACAATGAAAAAAGTTACGATACATTTTCTCAAGTGAACTATCGGGAGGCATAGTGCGTAATCAGCCGGGAAATCTGTGGATTTCCCGCACAGTCCCGTTTCGCCCACCACCCCCTCAAAGAAACGGGACGGGGCCTGAGCTCTCCGGAATTCAAGACAATGTTGCGACAGCTCGAATGTTACAACTTGAATGAATGAGGCAGGAGTTCGGGAATGGTATATTTCTTGACCCCGGCGTCGGATGCGAGGTATAGCACTATGCCCGGTGCGAATTCGAAGAGCATCTGTCTGCACGCGCCGCAGGGAAAGCAATACCCTCCGTCGCCGGACACAATTGCCATCGCCAGGAACAGTCTCTCCCCTTCGGTCAAAGCTTTGATAAGCGCAGCCCTTTCGGCGCAGAAGCTGAGTGTGAGGGAAGGGTTTTCGATGTTGCAGCCGGAGTAGATCTTTCCCTCTCCGGTCATCAGCGCCGCACCCACCGTGAAACCGGAGAGGGGTGCGATAGCTCGGGTTCTTGCGTCCTCTGCCTCGCTGATCAGTCTGCCGACATCAACGTCAAGCATGTGAAATCAGTAGTTCATTATTTCGAGGAGGTCCTCAACGTCCCTTTCGTCGGGTCCCCTGAGCAGCAATTTCTTTTCTCTCAGATCCTTCGTTGCCCTGTCCCTGTCGCCGCGGTACGCGGGGTCCAGCTCGATCGCCTTTCTCAGCGCAGTGGCGGCGTCCCCGTACCTGCCCAGAGCGTTGTAGCAAAGGGCAAAACCGTAATAGGGGAGATGAAAATCGGAGGACCTCCTTATCGATTCCCTGTATGCATCAAGGGAGTCGTTGTACTTCTTCAACCTGTAGTAAGCCCTGCCGAGGTTGTTGAAGGCCTTCTCCGCGTTCCGGTAAAGGGGGTTCGCGAGCGCGGCCTTGTAAGAGAGAATGGCCTCGCCGTACCTCTCCATCTTTTCATAGGCAAAACCGAGATTGTTCTCGGCCTCCGAGAAGTTCTTGTCCGATCTGAGGGCCTTCTGGAAATACTCGATCGCCTTCGGATAGTCCTCGAGCTTCAGGAGATAGATCACGCCGATGCCGTTCAGAACTTCCTTGTCGTCAGGGCTGAGTTCCAGCGCCTTCTGAAATTCGACAAAGGCGGGCTGGATGTTGTTGTCATTGAGGTACGACACGCCCAGCTGATAGTGCGCCGTCGTCTTCTGCGCCCTCTCTTCCTTGGACATCCCTGCACAGGAGGCCGCAAAACATATGACGAGGACAGAGAGGAACAGGAGTTTGCTGCGAAATTTCATTCTTCGCATGTCGTTACTAAACTTATCAGAAAATTCCAGGACAAGTAAAGGAAAATATTTACGCGCTCAGGGCCGATAAGGCCCTCTGCAGCTCTCCCTGGACATCTTCTTTCGACAATCCCCTGATATCGAGTTCGAAGCCGTCCTCACGGAACCGGACGCCGTGCAGGATTTTCCGGAGACCGAGCATCGTTTCGGGCCGCACGGGAGTTCCCTCGGCAAAGACGACCCTCACCTTCCCATCGGCTTCGGATATCCTCGTAATGAGCAGCGCTTTCGCCGCCATCTTCAGCCGCATAACGGCGAGGAGGTTTCTTGCCTCCCTCGGCAAACTGCCGAAACGGTCGCTCATCTCCGATTCGAGATCTTCGAGATCTCCCGCGCTTTTCGCATTCGCTATCCTCCGGTACATACTCAATCTGAGGGTCATGTCTTCGACGTAGGTTTCAGGGATGAGCGCCCCGGTCTTAAGGGCGATTGAGGGCTCCATCTCCTCCCTGACCTCAGCGCCCTTCAGTTCCGCCACGGCCTTCTCGATCATTTCCACGTACAGGTCGAAGCCCACCGCATGGATATGTCCTGACTGCTCCGCTCCGAGCAGGTTCCCGGCCCCTCTCATTTCAAGGTCTTTCATCGCGAGTCTGAACCCCGCCCCGAGATAGCTCATCTCCCTTATCGCCTGGAGCCTCTTCTTCGCCTCATCGGAAATGAGGTCCGTTCCGGGAATGAGGAAGTACGCATAGGCCCTGACGCTGCTCCTCCCGACCCTTCCCCGGAGCTGGTAGAGGTCTGAGAGCCCTATCTTGTCCGCCCTGTCTATCATGATCGTATTTGCCGTAGGGATGTCGATGCCGGAGCCGATGATCGTCGTAGAAACGAGAACATCCGTCTCCCCCCTCATAAATTTCAGCATTACTTCTTCCAGCCTCTTTTCCGGCATCTGGCCGTGGGCGACCGCGAAGCGTGCATCCGGCAGAAGTCGTTTCAGCAGATCCGCCGACTTCTCGATATCGAAGACCGTGTTGTGTACGAACAGGACCTGGCCGTTCCTCCGGAGTTCCCGCTCTATCGCCTCCCTGATCAGGCCTTCATCGAACACCGCCACCATGCTCCGCACCGCAAGCCGCTCCTCCGGCGGCGTCTCGATGATGCTCATCCCTCTGATTCCCGAAAGCGCCATATGGAGGGTCCTCGGGATAGGGGTGGCCGTCATGCTCAGGACGTCGACCCCTTTCCTGAGTTCCTTGATCTTCTCTTTTTGCGCGACGCCGAACCTGTGCTCCTCGTCGATAATGAGCAGCCCGAGATCAGAGAACGAGATATCCTTCCTGAGGAGGCCGTGGGTTCCGATGGCGACGTCTGCCTCGCCCCTGGCAAGGGCTTTCAGGGTGAGTGCCTGTTCGTGTTTCGACTTGAATCTGCTCAGATAATCGATCTTCACCGGGAAGCCTGCAAACCTGCTTCTAAAGGTCAGGTAGTGCTGCTCGCAAAGGATTGTGGTCGGCACCAGGACTGCGACCTGCTTGCCGTCATAGATCGCCTTGAAGGCCGCCCTCATCGCAACTTCGGTCTTTCCGTATCCGACGTCGCCGCACAGCAGCCTTTCCATGGGTTTTTCCGACTCCATGTCCCTGCTGATCTCCTCGAAGGCCTTTATCTGGTCGGGGGTCTCTTCATAGGGGAAGAACCCGTAAAATTCCCTGTGGAGTTCCGTATCCGGACTGAAGGCAAAACTGTTCGTGACCTCCCGTTCCGCATAGAGGGCGAGGAGTTTTTCGGCCATCTCCTTCACGGCCTTCCTGACCCGTTCCCTTCTTCTCTGCCATGTTTTGCCGCCCAGTTTGTCGAGGGCCGGAGCCACGCCTTCCCCGGCGCCGTATTTTTTTATCCTGTCGATGTTGTAAAGGGGGATGTAGAGTCTGTCCGCTCCGGCATATTCGAGGACGATGAGGTCATTCTCAGCCTCGCCGGCGCCTTCCCTCTGAAGGCCGGTGAATCTCCCTATTCCGTGGTCCCTATGGACCACGAGGTCGCCGGGCGCGATGTCATCGATCGAGGTGAGGAGGTGCGATATCTTCGATTTCCGGAGCGGCCTGAAGCCGGGTCTGTCCCCGAATATCTCCTTTTCGGTCAGGATCAGAAGCCCCGGCATGAAAAGGCCGGAGGAAAGTCTTCCTTTCGTAATTGCAACCGCACCCCCATAGCTCATCATCTCCTGCACGCCGACAATAGGGGCAATGACTCCCCTGTCGAAAAGGATCTCTTTCACCCTCTCCGCCTGACCTTCCGAGGAAGAGACGATCCTCACGAAGTGCTCTTTTGCAAGCAGGGAAAGGACGTGCGGGACTTCTTCCAGGGACTTTCTCTCGTCGGGAAGTATGCCGAGCCCCCGCAGCGGGAGCAATCCGGCGGCGTGGCCCTCACCCTTGAAATCGAGTCTCGAAAGGAAGGTCCCGTCGTCCGCCACCGCGGTGCGGCCGCCGAATGCCTCCCCTCTTTCCCCCGCAAGCTGTGCAGGGGGGTACACGTCGGGGCGGCTGTCGATAAAAAACAATCGCGCGGCAATAAGCGACGCGATCCCGGAGCCTTCGGAGGGCTCTGCCGCCGGCATGATGCGGACGTTGTCGACTGCAGCCATGGACCTCTGGGAATCGATATCGAAGGACCTGATCTCTTCGATCTCATCGCCGAAGAACTCTATCCTCAGGGGGTACTCTGCCGTGGAAGGAAAGATGTCGACGAGCCAGCCCTTTGCGGTGTATTCGCCTTGTTCCATCACGATCGAGACCCTACGGTAGCCGAGATTTCTCAGGCGTCTCTCGAGGAGATCCCGTTCGATCTCCTTTCCAGGGGCAACGGACAGGGAGTTCTCTTCGAGTTTCCGGGGATACCACACGGGAGCGCTCAGGCCGGCCGCCGAAGTGATTACGGAATCCCCCTCGCTGAGTTCGTGAATGACCTGAGCCCTTCGTCCCGCGGTCTCCGGTCCGTTCGGTTCGGCAAGAAAGTGGATTCTCCGCTCAGGTCCGGGGAACAGAGAAAGGAAAAACTTGACATCGTCGCAGAGTTTCTGCGCGGCATCCTCCGTCCGTTCGACCGCAAGGTACGGTTTCTCCTGAAGGCTCAGGAGAAGGGCAGCTGAAGAACCCGCGAGGTTGTAAAGGGCGGACACGCCGGCAGGGACCGACAGGAACGCCTTTATGTCGGAAACAGAAATCATCGTATCTCGTACGTTTCCTTTGCGCTCACGCATACGCGCATTCGTGAAATGTCATCCAGGGAAGGTCTTCTGCGGCTCATTCGGGACGGGCCGGGACTTGTGCGCTGTCCGCGTCCGGCAGAAAGCGGTTGTGTATCCGGCGGGGGATCAGATTCCGAGTTTTCGGATCCTCTCTACGATCTTTGTGGTCGATACGCCTTCCCTATAAGGCAGACTGCGGGTATCCGCAACGATATCGGAGCCGACAATCTCCTCCTTCTTCCAGTCACCTCCTTTCACGAGCACGTCCGGCCTCAGAAGACGTATCAGTTCATACGGGGTGTCCTCTTCAAAGAGCGTCACATAATCGACCATGTCGAGGTGCGCGACCACCTCCGCCCTCTGCGCCTCCGGCACAATCGGCCTGCCGGATTTTAACCCTGCCAACGAACGGTCCGTATTGAGCGCAACCACAAGAATATCTCCGAGCGCCTTTGCCTCCTCCAGATACCTCACATGACCGATGTGGATGAGGTCAAAACAGCCGTTGGTAAAGACGACCTTTTTCCCCGCAGCCTGTTCGCTTTCTACGGTCCTCTTCAATTCATTCCACTCAAGTATCATACCCATATCACAGATAGCATACAGCATGCAGCAGACAACAGATGACAGATGACACAACATAGAGTAAACAGTAAGCGCATAAACAACAGGGAGCAAATGGAGTACACTCACCACCCGTCTGCTGCTACTGTTTTCTGTCTACTTGTCCAGGAGCATCTCCTTTGCCTTCCCTACTATCTCCTTGTCGCCCTTGTAACTCAGCCGGCCCAGGGCCGCCTCTATCGGAAACCATTCCGCGGCGTCGACCTCCCAGTTATGGTCGGACGTGCTGCCGCTCACATACTCCAGCAGGTAGAAATGCACCGTTTTCCTGCACTTCGCATTGTCGTCCTTGATGTAGTACCAGTACGAAATATCGCCTATCTTGTCCATTATCTTTCCTGACAACCCCGTCTCCTCCCTTACCTCTCTCACCGCCGTCTGCTGCGCCTCTTCACCCTTTTCGACGATTCCCTTCGGGAGGGACCAGACCTTTCCGTCCTTCACCGCCACAAGGGCGATTTCGAGGTCATCGCCTTCGACCTTCCTGAATATCACGCCCCCCGAGGAGACCTGCGTCCTGATCGCAGCCGGCTTCATTACGGCATCATCTTTCCTGTGATCAGTCTCATGATGTCGTTGTAGAAGGCAAAAACCATAAGTGTGATGATGATCGCCAGGCCCGTCCTCTGTGCTATCATGATCACCTTTTCGCTCAGGGGCTTCCGCCTCACCGCCTCGATCGAGAGAAACATGATATGTCCCCCGTCAAGCATCGGAATGGGGAGGAGGTTCAGAACCCCGAGATTGATGCTGATGATCGCCAGGAATGAGAAGAAGCTCACAGCGCCGTAGGAGGCCTGCTGCCCCGCCATCTGGAAGATGAGTATCGGCCCGCCTATCGTCTCGGCGGGAATCACCCTCTGGATTAGTTTTACGATCGAAACAATCGTGAGCACAGAAATATCCCACGTCCTCTCAACTCCCAGACGAAGAGCGCCCACCGGGGACTCCTTTTCCGTAAACGTGCCGCCCGAAGGCTTTATCCCTATCAGCCCGACCTCTTTTTTTTCTCCGAATATATCGGGGACGTCTTTCCTCTCCGGTGTGAGAGAGACGTCGAGAATCCGTCCGTCTCTTTTCACCTTGGCGTCGATCTTCACCCCCGGGTTCTTGTGGATGATCTCCGTCATCTCATCCCAGCGCCTTATCGGGACTCCGTTCACCTCCACAATGTTGTCCCCCTTCGTAAGGCCGGCCGAAGCCGCAGGCGAACCGGGAACAACTTCTCCCACTTCCGGGAGCAGGGCGGGGACGCCCGACATAAAAATCATAATAAAAATGACCGCCGCCGACAGGATATTGAAAACAGGGCCGGCAAGCACGATAAGGACCCGTTTCCAGACCGGCTGGAAATTATATGCCCGCAGCCTGTCCTCATCGGTAATCTCGTCGCCCGATTCTTCACCCAGCATTTTCACATAGCCGCCGAGAGGAACCGCTGAAATCTGATACTCGGTCTCCCCGAATTTCCTGCCGAGGACCTTCGGGCCGAATCCGAGCGAAAACTTGAGAACCTTCACGTTCGCGAGCTTGGCAAAGAGAAAATGTCCCAGCTCATGCACGAAGATAAGGATTCCCAACAATACGAGCGCATAGATAAAAGTCATTTCACCTCCCTGGCATATGAACCGCTGACTCTCCGGAACATACGTGCCGGCCCCGAAGCAGACGGGTTTTCGACGCGTTTATCTCTTCCCGATGTATTCGTTCGCTTTCTCCCTTGCCCAGCGGTCGGCTTCGATCACCGCGTCGAGCGTATCGGCCCTTCGCGCATCGTGGCGGTCCATCACTCTCTTAATTATACCAGGGATGCCGGTAAAATCTATTCTCCTTTCGAGAAAGGCATTCACCAGGATCTCGTTGGCGGCGTTCAGCACCGCGGGCATCGTCCCTCCCGCCTTCAGCGCCCCATAGGCAAATCCGAGACAGGGAAAGGTCTCCGCATCGGGCTTGTGAAAGGTGAGTGCTCCTATAGTCTCGAGCTCGAGACGGGGCACGGTGTCGTTCAGCCTCCGGGGATAGGAAAGTGCATAGGCTATGGGCCCCTTCATATCAGGATGGGACATCTGGGCGAGCAGGGTCCCGTCGACAAATTCGACAAGCGAGTGGACGATACTCTGCGGATGGATCACAACCGCTATGCTTTCGGCGTCCAGGCCGAACAGATGGGATGCCTCGATCACCTCAAGCCCCTTGTTCATAAGGGTCGAGGAATCGATCGAGATCTTCCGGCCCATGCTCCATTTCGGGTGTCTCAGCGCCTGCTCGGGACTGACGTTCTTCAGGTCTTCCCCGGTCTTCCCCATGAACGGCCCCCCCGAGGCGGTGAGGATGATCCTCTTCACCTGACTGCCTTCATAGCCCCCGATACACTGGAAGATCGCGCTGTGCTCGCTGTCGACGGGGAGGATCCTCGCCCCGTGCTCCCGCGCCTTTTCGGTCACGACACTGCCGGCAACCACGAGGGTCTCCTTGTTGGCGAGTCCGATCACCTTTCCCCGCTCTATTGCGCGGAGGGTCGGCAGCAGGCCGCTGAAACCGACCATCGCCGAAAGGACAAAGTCCGAGCTGTCATGCGCAGCCACCGCAGCCACTCCGTCCTGCCCGGCACAGACCTCGATCTTCCGGCCCAATCTTGTTCCGAGTTCGCGCGCCGCCTTCTCGTCGGCGACCCCGACGATCTCGGGGTGAAAGGTCTTCGCCTGCTGCTCGATCAGGTCGACATTGCTTCCTGCTGCCAGTCCGACGACAGAGAATTCATCCCTGTGTTTCGAGATTACCTCAAGGGCCATCCTGCCGATCGAACCCGTCGAACCAAGAATCACCACCCTCTTCACAGTCTTCATGCAATCACCCCCGTTGCCGCCGAGACCCAGTAAAGCACGGGGCCGGCGAACAGAACGCCGTCGATCTTGTCAAGCACCCCTCCGTGGCCGGGAATCAACGCGCTCGAATCCTTCACGCCCGCATCGCGCTTAAACATCGATTCCAGGAGATCTCCGACGATCGTGACGGCGCCGAGGACCAGGCCGATGCCGACGGCCTTCCCTGCACTCATCGTATGGATCAGGAGAAGATTCAACAGCCACCCCGCCAGACCGCCGCCGACCACCGAGCCGAGCGCTCCGGCAACCGTCTTGTGGGGGCTCACTTCCTCGTACAGTTTTCTTCTGCCCAGGGCTTTCCCGACATAGAGCGCCAGGCTGTCCGATATCCACACACAGCCGAAGAGAAAAATTATCCATTGCGGACCATTATCCCTTAGAAAGAGCTGGAACGCAAGGAGTCCCGGAATATACAGCAAGCCCAGAACGAAAGGCGATATCTCGCGCAGGGAGGACGACGGGTCTTTTTTTGCGAAAAGCCGCAGGCAGAGGATACCCATAAACGAGAGCATCAGCACATGGGGGAAACTGTTCCGGGAAACATCCGTCGCAACGAGCACGATCGCTCCGAAACAGATGCCCGAGATCTTCATCAGACCGCCGATCCGGTACATCGAGTAGAATTCCCATTGCGCCGCGGCAGAAAGAGCCAAAAGGAGAAGGAAGAAATAAAGCTCCGGCAACTTCATGATGGCGAAATAGAAGGGCGGCAGGAGGAGCGCTGCAACGAGCAGTCTCTTCAGCTGCATTTTACCGTTCTACCCTTGCATGGACAGTGCCGAATCTCCGCTCCCTCATCTGGTAGTCGTGCAGAGCGAGGAAGAACTCCTCGCGAGTGAAATCGGGCCAGAGGGCGTCGGTAAAATAGAGCTCCGAATACGCGGCCTGCCAGAGAAGGAAATTGCTGATCCGTTTTTCGCCGCTCGACCTCACGATCAGGTCCGGGGACGGGATGCCCGCCGTGTCGAGGAGGGAACTGAAATACTGCTCGCTGATGCTCTCCGGATCCGCTCCGAGCGCGATCGCTTTTCTGACGGCCCGTATGATCTCATTCCTGCCGCCGTAACTCAGCGCCAGAACGAGTTGCATCCCCTTGTTCCCGGAGGACTTCTCTCCGGCCTCTTTCAGGAGCCCCCGTATCGTTGCCGGAAGCCGCCAAGTCTCGCCGATGCTCTTGAATATCACTCCCCTTCCGATCAGCTCATCGAATTCTTTTCTCAGGTAGAACTCCAGGAGTTTCATCAGCATCGACACCTCGTCGTCGGGTCTCTGCCAGTTTTCGAGCGAAAACGCGTACAGGGTCAGCGTCCCGACGCCGACCTCCATGGCGGCCTCGATCACTTCCCGCGTCCTTTCCGCGCCCCTCTTATGTCCTTCTATTCTCGGAAGGCCCCGCATCTCTGCCCACCTTCCGTTGCCGTCCATGATTATGGCCACATGTTCGGGGATTCTTCCGGATAATAACAACGCACCTCCTCGCTCATCTCCCCTTCAGCGAATATACATAGAGCATACTGCCAAAGGGGCTTTCACCCTTCAGGATGTTCTTCGGCTTCAGCCCGAACAGAGGCCTGCTGAGCACGACGAGTCTGTCCGGCAAAAGCACGTAATCCATCACACTTCCCGCAATGCCCTCTACGAAGGTGTTCACTTCCATCGAGAGGCCGCTCCACCACATCGTCTGTATCTGAGAGCTGCCGTACCCGAGTCCCCTCACCATCTTCGCGAGAGGCTTTCTCTTCACGACAAAGGACTCCCGGTTTCTCACGAAAAGCCTGTCCTTCACCGACCATTCGCCCTTGTCGATTATCGAAGTCGATGCCGCTATCTTGAACGAGTCGCGGAATCCCAGGTAGTTCTCCCGGCTCTGCCAAACCTTCAACCCCTCGGCATTATAAAGATTCAGATATCCCGACCCATCGTAGGCGAGGACATAGCGTTCCGCGTTCGCCCCGTCCAGGTAAGCAAAATCGTAGATATTCGGCCCCCGCGGAAGCTTCAGCGAATCCCCTTTTGTAAACTTGCCGGAGTTATAACGGATCCTGAAAATGGGACCCCCGAATCCCCCCGCAGTGTCATAATTCTGGCCGATAAGACCCAGTCCGGGCAGCACCCTCAAAAAGAGATTCGTCTTCCAGAGCAGGGTAGGCTCGGCGCCTTGAAGCGAATAGACGTACGAGACGATATTCCCCGCGTCCTTCACTTCGGGTATCATCGAATCGCTCGTGGTATCCACATCCCGGCCCCGCATCGCCGTCACGACGATCTCGTCCCTGCCGTCGCCGTTCACGTCCATCGCGTCGAGCCAGACGACGTCATCGGCCCCCGGACACTTCAGATCATTCACGCTTTCGAGACTCGCACCGATGGAGTAAATGTGGAGTTGACGTCCATAGCCGATGACCAGTTTCCGGTCGCCGTCTCCCTTGAAGTCGCCCGCAGTCATCAGGCTAGCCCTGAAGGGCAGGTCGAAGAACACGAGCGCATCACTCGAAGAAGAAAGCGGAGCCATCATATTCCTTGCGGCCCTCAGTTCTTTCAGGACGGCGCCGTCCACCGTCGCCGCGCTCTCGGCGAGTTTGACCGAGTCGCTAATCCAGAGTATCCGCTGCTTCAGGACCGTCTCCCTCTCGGACTCCTGCGAGGTGAGGATCAGGACGGCCTCGGCGCCGAGCCTCTTGCCCTCGGCGATAATCTGCGCATCATCCGCCGAGTCGAGGGCGGTGTCCATCATATCGAATCGTCCGCTTTCCTTCAGTAACTGGTAGTAAGCGTCCGCAAGGTTCCAGTCGACGTTCTTGTCCTGGTAAAAGAGGAGTCTCGCTTTGATCTCGGAGATTCTCAGGATATCGCCCTCTGCCGCTTTCCCCGTAATGATCTCCATCGTCGAACGGTCGTCGCCCACGTCCTTCACCTCCGCCTTTCCGACCGGCGCCTCGACCCTGCCCATCGGCTCCTTCGTTACGGGATGGAGAAAAGGCGTCCCCTCTCTGAAGATCGTAAACCTCATGCCTTTTTTCACTCCTGCCTTCGAGCCGAGGTCCGAGGTAATGACCTTGTCCTGAAGGGAGACGATCTTTCCCCTCATCGGTTTGAAAAAAGAGAGGGTCTCGTCCTTCAGCGCGTTCAGGGAATCCTCCGCACAGGCAAGACCATAGGAGAGAAGTATCAGGAACAGAACGCATGCCGCATACCGTGCGCCACGCAACAGATAAAGCCCTTTACGCCTCGCGTTATCGCTCATTGTATCGCTCATTTTGCCTCCCGGAAATCCATATTAAACCCTAACCTCTCGTGTCCATTAAAATCAAGTCTTTTCAGAAAGAGAAAGGATGTCCCCTGATAAATCCTTTCGACGCCTTCCTCTGAAAGCGAAACGGTCTCGACGGGATAATGCCACAGGCTGATTTCTTCGTCGAAGGAAAAGGTGAGCCGCAGATTCAGAAACTCGTCCCGGACCGAGAATTTCCCGATGCCGTCGTGCACTCCCCGCTCTCTGACCAGCATTTCCTTTCCGGGCACGCTGACCGAAGCATAGGGAGAGCCGAGCAGGGAGATGTTGAATTCCACTCCGAAGGCCCCGGAAAAGTTCCCTTCAAGGTCGTAGTCCACCCTCATCCGGGAACCGCTGAGGGTGACTGTCTTTTCGACCTTCATCGCCTTCCCCGAGGCAGCGCCTTCCCTCGAAAATTTCACCGCGGTCGTCCGGTCTTCTGCGCCGACGCTCATTGCATAGCAGCCCCCGACAAAATCGCCAGCCTCCTCATATCCTGCCCTCATGAGGGCCTCGACGGTGATGTCGCTGCGAAAAAAGTGATCGAGAAGCGAGGTCCTTGTATACGCGTCGTAGACGAGGTAATTCGAGAGTCCCTGCTCTTTTACCGTCAGTCTTTCGTGGATGGTCTTCGCCTCGCCGGAATCCGCCGTCGTCTCCGTCATACGGGAGTGATACGCCTCCTGCCTCCGCGTAAGGGTGTCGAGAATGTTGACGCGCTTCCCCTTCAGCGACAGTTCGATCAGACTTCCGCCCCTCTCGGTAAAAAAGGCGGAGACCTCCCTGGTGCGCACGCAGGCGTCACGGAATCCGTCGCAGTCGTGGTCGCCCTCGCTCACCCACGTCCGGGGTCCTTCCTTTTTCGCCGTACCTTCGCCGGGGAGAGATCCCGCGCCGTCGAGTATGCCTTCCGCCAGGGATTCCGCTGCGATGAGATGCCGGTACAGGGAGGAGCGGAGATGGGGGAGGTAGAGTCCGCCGAAGATGCCGTGCCAGTAGGCGTCGTTACACTGGCATTTCCATAACTCGTGCAGGAGGGACCTCTCGGTCTTCTGTTTCGGGTTAGGGGCCTTCCCTTTGCCGCCGGACCGGGATTTGCGGGCCGCGAGTTTCCGGAGCGCCTCGTGCACTGTTGCGCTCACCATGAGCATCCGCTTCTGCAGATGGTTCGACTCCGGGTATTTCGAGAGAAAAGACCTCCAGATCCCCCCCCTCAGCATCCCTTTCGCCTGCTCGCCGAAAAGTTTCTCCAACTCATTCAGCGCGCGCTCATATTCGAGCCCCTTCCGGGCAGGCAGGACCCACTCCCCCATTTCCCTGTAGGAGGCGGCGGGAAGGTAGACCATCCCCTTCGGCCGAAAGGAAGAGGAGTAGGCTGAAAACGTGGTCGTCTCGATCCAGTCCGAATTCTCCTCGAGTGCGGAAAAAAACCTTTCGAGCCAACCGTTTTCGTAGCAGTGCCTATGCGTTTCCGGCCAGATCCCGAACTTCTCTCCGTCATCCGCCATGGTAAGGAGCGGCGATCCGCCCTTCGCCCGGACTTCTCCGAAATAGGAGAGGATCTCTCCGACGTCCCTGAAGGGGATATAGTACCGGAGCTTCTCGCTTCCCGGGAAGACGTTGACGGCGTGTCCCTTCTCCTCGGTAACGTAATACCCCGTCAGGTCTTCGTCGTCGAGACCGGAAAGCTTGAAGTGGTAATCGTCGAGGGGGAAGTGCTCTATGCCCGCGGCCGAAAGGTACTCCGGAAACTGCGGCTCCCACACGCGCTCCGCGATCCACATCCCCTTCGGCGCACAGTCGAAGAGGCGGCCGATATACTCCGTGAGCGCCTGTATCTGCATCACCCTGTCCTCTTCGGGCAGGATGGACAATATCGGTTCGTAAAACCCGCCTGTAAGGAACTCTATCCTCCCGGCCTTGACGAACCCCCTGAGGATACGTATGGCCTCCCGGTGATTATCGGCAATCCAGGAAAGGAGATTTCCGGAGTAGTGCATCACCACCTTGACCGACGGGTGCCTCCGGAGGAGTTCGAGAAAAGGCAGATATGCCTTTGCATAGGCGTCCTCCAGCACATGGTCGAAGTTCCCTACGGGCTGGTGATTATGGATTGCAAGGATGAGCTGGAGTTTCGAAGTCGACAGGGGAAATTCCTCCTTCCAGGTTCAGGTCGCATGCTTCACTTCTTGACAAGAAATTATACCACACCCGGAAGGTGAATTGGCCCCCAGTCCTTCCTGTCACACAAGAAGACGCTCTCCGCGGATTCCCTTTCTCGTAACGCCCAGGCTGCGTTCTTGCTTATTTATATAACCGCCTCAAAGTTTCGTCTTCCTTCTTCTCCTCGATAAGATAACACTCCACCTTCTCATTGACCTGGAACAGCCCCAGTTGCTTGAACTGATACCGTTCAATCCTGTTCATCTTGTGTTGTTCCGTCATGAGGTCAAGCACAGCCTTCTTACCTTTGAATTGAAGCGTCGGCATTGTCGTTACCTCATAGTGCGAATATTCTTTGCGTTAAGTATAGCAAAACCTTGGCGCTTTTCCGGAGACATTATACCTGTTTTGCGCCCGGTCATTCAGGAAGTCGTTCTGATCCACTGCGATTGGTTTTAGGTCGCCGAGTAACAGAGCATCCACATCACCGGCCTCTCTCAAATTGACGATCGTGCGTATTTCGATGCCCAGTTCGAACTCGACTATCTCAAAAATATCCACCGGGATCGTATTTCGTGGCTATCGGTCTCGAAAATCGGCGACCGCTCTTCTTATGGCCTCAATCGTTATAAATGGAGCCTTAAATTCCCTTGGGTCCATCATTGCGGGACTAACTCTTCCTTATCTTGTCAGCCAGTTTGGTCATTTCTCCCTCCGTCGGCTTCTGACCTCGTAAAGTTCTGAAGAAAGCAGGCAGCATTCGGACGACTTCGTGATCAGACATCAGGTCTTTGGGGATGATCCCTCGGTCGGCGGCGGCAAGATCGAGAAAGGTATACCAGTCGTCACTTCCCGCTCTGATGCCAAGAGCTTTTGCGTACCGTTCAAGTATCTCAGTATCCTGAGGCGGCGGCATCGCTCCGCGTTCAAGGCGGCTTATATTCGCCGGATCGGCCGACGCTTTGATGCAAAATTTTCTCAGCGTGATTCTCTTTTTCTTCCGGAGGCCTTTTAAAAACTCCCCGAAGGATTTAGAATCGCCAGCCATAGCTAAACACCTCCCTTCCAGATGTTGTATTAGTAGTACAATTATTACAAATTCGAGAAATCATGTCAAGCTATGTAGTGCGTCGTAAATCCCTTCACATTGAAGTTCTTTAAAAAAGTCAATTGTTGTCATTCCCGAGGTAGTAATCGGGAATCCACTGTCTTTAAGAAACAAGAAAGGTCTGGATTCCCGCCTAAGAACTGCGGGAATGACGGCTAAAAACACTCGAAACATATGTAAAAAAGCGTTAGAAACACTACATTAGCTGAAGCGCGAAGGAAACGAGGCCAAGATGTTCACTCTGTCCTTAAAAGTCGGTAATTGTTCCCAACGCTTTTCTTACCAACTCCACGAGTTTCCTCAGTTTCCACCACAAATATTCTGCTTGCAGGGCCCTGGTCTTCTGAGGGTCATCACTTCCCTTATTCTCCCTGTGGTTGTGATAGAATAGAATCTCATGAGGATCTCGCTCATAATACCCACACGCAACGCCGGCACGCAGATCGAAACCCTCCTTTCCGCACTCTCGGCGCAGAACCTGAAACCGTTCGAAACGATCGTCATCGATTCCTCTTCGGAGGATGAAACGGTAAAACGGGCGAAACGCTTCCACGCTAAAACCATCGTGATTCCGAAGGGGACCTTCAACCATGGAAAGACGAGGAACACCGCGGCAGGACAGGCGACCGGGGATATTCTCGTCTTTATGACGCAGGACGCGGTTCCGCTGAACGATACGCTTCTTCACCACCTTACGGTTCCCTTTGAGTCGCAGGACGTGGCGGCTTCGTACGGACGGCACATTCCAAGGTCCGACGCCTCACCTCTCGAGGCCTTTGCCCGCCGGTTCAATTATCCGGCCTCGCCCCTCATAAAGTCGCTGGAAGATGTGGAGAAATACGGCATCAAGACTTTTTTCTTCAGCAACGTCTGTTCGGCAGTGAGACGGGATGCCTTTCTGGATGCGGGGATGTTTCCCGACGGCGTCAGGGCGAATGAAGATATGCTCCTTGCCGCGAAACTGATCCTGAAGAATTTCAAGGTTGCCTATGTGCCTGAGGCAATGGTGATCCATTCCCACGCCTACTCGCTTTCCCGGCTCTTTGCGCGGTATTATAATATCGGTTCGTCGCTCAAAAACAACGACTGGGTGCTGAAGCGCGTCCGTTCCGAGGGGGAAGGTCTGAGGTTCATGAAAGAACAGTTTCGTTTCCTTCTCGAAAAACAGGGTTATTCCTGGATCCCTTATGCACTGCTGGAGGCGGCCGTCAAATACGCGGGCTACAGGATCGGTCTGATCACGGGATGAGAGCGGTCGTCGGGATAGTGCGAAATCTCCTCAAAGTCTTCTGCTTTGTCGTTATCGATCTCCTCGCCTTTTACTTGTCTCTGTTTGCGGCCTGGCTGCTGAGATCGACTGTTCTCGCTTCCTTCCTGCCGGACCTTCCCTCGTTCGAGATGTTCTCCTATCCCTATTTTTTGTCGCTCTGGTGGATACCCGCCATTCTCATATTCTTCCTGTTTTATGAAGACCTCTATGGGAGGAATCTGCCTTTCTGGGAAGAAGCGAGAGTCGTCGTCAAGGCCGTCTCTCTCGCATTGCTTACCGTGATGGCGATCGTCACCCTCGGGAAGATGCAGGACAGGATATCGCGTCTTGTGCTGCTCGGGACCTGGGCGGTGTCTCTCTTCGTCTTCCCCGCCTTCAGGCTCTGGGGGAAGATATTGTTTTACCGCCTCGGGCTGTGGAGGGAAAGGGTCCTGATTCTGGGCGCCGGCAACGCCGGCAGACTCGTGATGGAGGGTCTCCAGAGAGAAAAACATATGGGATACGACGTGATAGGCTTCCTTGACGACGACCAAAATAAATGGGGCATGAAGATCGAAGGCAGGAAGGTTTTCGGCAGGATCAGACATTTCCCGAAATTCATCAGGGACCTGGATATCGCCTCCGTCGTGATTGCGATGCCCTCCCTTGCCCCGGAGAGGCTCTCGGCCCTTACCGCGCTCGTCCAGAATCACTCTCCGAACACGATGGTGATCCCCGACCTCAGGGGCATCGCGCTTCTGAATACGGGTCTCCTCCATCTTTTCTATGAGGAGCTTTTTCTGATGAATATCAGGAACAACCTGAAGTCGCTTCCGAACAGGTTCGTAAAGCGCTTCTTCGACGTCAGCGTAAGCCTCGTCGCGATGCCCTTTCTCCTGCCCCTTATCGGGATCATCGGCATGATCATACGGCTCGAATCTCCGGGGCCCGCCATCTATGCCCATGACAGGATCGGCAAGGGGGGGCGAACCTTCAGGTGCTATAAATTCAGAACGATGGCGCGGGACGCAGAAGAACGCCTTAAAGGGATCCTCGAGGCCGACGAGGAGGTCCGCAACGAGTGGGAGAAGAACTGGAAACTGAAAGACGACCCCCGTGTCACAAAGATCGGGTGTTTTCTGAGGAGGACCTCCCTCGATGAACTGCCCCAGGTTTTCAATGTAATAAAAGGGGAGATGAGCCTCGTCGGTCCGAGACCGTATCTCCTGAGGGAGCGGAGCGAAATCGAAGGGCAGATCTCCATCATCTGCAGCGCCGAACCGGGAATCACAGGACTCTGGCAGGTCTCCGGAAGGAGCGATACGGGCCGCGAACACCGGGTGAAGCTCGATGCGTGGTATGTCATGAACTGGTCGCTGTGGTTCGATATCGCGATACTCTTCAAAACGGCGAAGGTAGTCGCCAAGAGAGAGGGCGCATACTGACCTGACGGCGCCTCCGCCGGTTTGTGATATAATAAACCGACTTTGCGAAAACACCGGAAAGAGCATCGAGGAGAAAGACGCAGTGAGTGAAAATACGCTGATTGTGACTTTGGAGGACCTCCCCAAAGTACCCTTTGTCGTCGACGGGATATCGTCGCGTTTCATCCGCGAGTACATGGTCATCCCCCTGGAACTGAAAAACAACGTCCTCAAGGTCGTCATGTCGAATCCTGGAGACAAGGCCACCGTCGACGCGCTGAAGGTCGCGACGTCGTCCGATGTCGTCGTATATGCATCGGAACCGAAGGTCTTAGATGAATACATATCCAAGTTCTACGGACAGGAATCGCAGAACATAAACAGGATCATTGAGGACATCGGCGAGAAGGGCCTGGAATTCATCAAGGAAGAGGAGGAGGACATAGGACATCTGAAAGACCTCGCCTCGGAGGCCCCGATCATCAAACTCGTCAACCTCTTCATCACGAGGGCCGTCGAGAGCAGGGCGAGCGATATCCACATGGAACCCTTTGAGGACGAGTTGAAGGTACGCTACCGTATAGACGGCGTGCTCCATGACATAGAGTCGACTCCCAAGAGGTTGCAGGCCGCCATCGTGTCGAGGGTCAAGATCATGTCGAAGATGAACATCGCCGAAAGGAGGCTGCCCCAGGACGGCCGTATACGGCTGAAGGTCGGGGAAAGTGAAATAGACCTCAGAGTGTCGACGATTCCTGTGCTTTACGGCGAGAGCGTGGTGATGAGGATACTCCGCAAGGAAGGGATCGTCATAGACCTCGACGTGCTCGGATTCCCCCCGAAGACCCTTGCAGGTTTCCAGGAACTCATCGCCAAACCCAACGGCATCATCCTCGTCACGGGACCGACGGGGAGCGGAAAGACCACTACGCTTTACGGCGCCCTCGACAAGATAAACTCTCCCGACAAGAAGATCATCACCGTCGAGGACCCTGTGGAGTACCAGCTCAAGGGGGTGAACCAGATACATGTGAAGCCGCAGATCGGCCTTACCTTTGCCAATACGCTCAGACATATCGTGCGGCAGGACCCCGATATCATCATGATAGGCGAGATAAGGGACCTCGAGACGGCCGAAATCGCGATACAGTCGGCCCTCACGGGACATCTCGTCTTTTCCACGCTCCACACCAATGATGCGCCAAGCGCGATCACAAGGCTCCTCGACATGGGCGTCGAGAATTTTCTCCTGTCCTCCACCATACGGGGAATCCTTGCCCAGAGACTCGTGAGGGTCAACTGTCCCTCGTGCAGGGAGATCGACACCTCCGGCGCGGGCAGGGAGGAATTGTCTGCCTTCGGGGTGACGGACGACATACCCCTTTTCAGGGGCAGGGGATGTGAAGCCTGCGCCTCCACCGGATATTACGGAAGGACGGGAATATACGAACTCCTCATGATCGACGACGAGATCCGCAAGATGATCCTGAAGAGTGCCGATGCGAACCAGCTGAGGGACTCGGGCAGGCAGCGGGGGATGAGAACGCTGTTCGAGAACGGCGTAGAGAAAATCGCCGCGGGCGTCACGACCCTGAGCGAAGTCCTCAGGGTAACGCAGGAGGCTTAAGTGGCCACCTTTTCCTACAGGGCAACGACACGGGAGGGCGCGATTGCCGAAGGCCTTATCGAGGCCGCAGACGAGCGGACTGCCGTCGAGCGGCTGAGGAATACGGGCCTCATCCCGCTGAAAGTAGCCGCTCCCAGGGAAGGCTTCGGCAGGAAGATTACGCTCCGCTCGGGAAAGGGCGACCTCCTCACGTTCACCACGGAGCTTTCCGCGCTGCTGGGCGCAGGGTTGCCTCTCGACAGGAGCCTGAATATCCTCTCCGAGATATCCGAAAGCGGGGAGATGAAGGAGATCGTCAACTCTATCCTCAAGTCGATACGGGAGGGGAGCTCTTTTTCCGATGCCCTGACGAAGCACCCCAAGACATTCCCGAAGATTTATGTGAACATGGTGCGGGCGGGCGAGGCGGGCGGGGTGCTCGATGTGGTGCTCGACAAGCTGAACGAATTCCTCGAGTCCTCGAAGGAGCTGAAGGACCATATCGTGTCCGCGATGATCTATCCCACAATCCTCATCGTAACAGGCGGGATATCGGTCATCGTCCTCCTCACCTACGTCCTGCCGAAATTCGCGGTCATATTCTCCGAACTCGGGACTTCCCTGCCGCTTCCGACGCAGATCGTGATGGCCGTCAGTAACACCCTCAAATCGTTCTGGTGGGCAGGGATTTTGCTGCTCGGAGCGGGATGGGCCGTCTTCAGAAGCGCCATAAAGTCGCCTGCGGGAAGATACAAATGGGATTCCTTCAAGCTCAGGCTGATGGGGAACATCATCGTGAAGATCGAGACCGCGCGGTTCTCGCGCACCCTCGGCACGCTGCTGAAAAGCGGTGTTCCCCTTCTCCAGGCCCTGAACAACTCGAAGGATATCATAAGCAATCAAGTGATCGCGTCCGCCATTGACAAGGTCTCGAAAGGCGCGAAAGAGGGGAAGGGCATCGCCTCCCCCCTGTCCGAGGCGCAGGTATTCCCTCCCCTTGCCCTCTCGATGATAAAGGTGGGAGAGGAAACAGGCCAACTCGATACCATGCTGATCAAAGTCGCAAGTACGTATGAAAAAAACCTGAGGGTCGCGATAAAAAAATTCATCAGCCTCATCGAGCCGGCGATGATCCTCGCCATGGGCCTCATCATCGGGTTCATCGTCGTTTCGATGCTTATGGCGATATTCAGCATAACGGAACTGCCGTTCTGAAATCCCCCCTCCCCGCCCTCATGGAAAAAGGGGAGGATTTGAAGACACGCTTGGTTATCGAATGACATACATCGGCAAGAATAAAGGGTTTACTCTCCTCGAACTGCTCATTGTCCTTTTCCTCGCAACCCTCATGCTCGGGCTCTCCTCTGTCGTCTTCGTGAGCGCCCTTCCCTCAAGCAGGCTCGACGCGGCGGCGAGAGAGGTCTCGGCGACGATCAGACAGGCCAGGGCGCTTGCCCAGATTCACGGCGAGCCGCAGACGGTCACGATCAACCTCGACTCGAGGCAGTACGGTATAGAAGGCCGGGGGACAAAGAAGCTTTCTCCGGAGCTGGGCATAAAGGTGACGGATCCGTTCAACGGCGAGGTTCTTGCCGGGGAATACCGTCTCCAGGCCCACATCACAGGGGCGGTGGACGGCTGCACCATCGTTCTCTGGAACAGGAAAAAGGCAGTGAGCATTCAGACAGACCCCATTGTGGGAGCGGTGGTGATCAAATAGATGAGAACCTCGCGGCGAAAAACCGGCAACTCCCCGTTCAGGGATTCACAGCTCTTCAGTCCCCGGTCCCGGCGGCCAGGCCCTCCCGATGCGGGCTTCACCCTTCTCGAAGTGCTCGTTGCCATGGCGGTACTCGGCATCGCGGTGACCCTGGTGATACGTCTTTTTTCTGCGGACATGAGGGCGATAGCGACGTCGGAAGACTATGTGGCGGCGGCGGCAAAGGCGGAGGCGAAGATGAGGGACGTGCTGGACGACGACGGTCTGACGGAGAAAACCGAGAGTGAAGTGACGGACGATGGCTATAGGATCGATGTCTCGGTCGCGAGCGCCGCAAAGGAGAGGACGGAGGATTTGCAGATGAACCTTCTCGACATCACGCTGACGATACGCTGGACGAAGGGCGCAAAGGAACGGTCCCTCACGCTGAGAACGTTGAAGGCCGTTCCGAAACAAGTGTAGGATGAAGGCGATGACGTCACTGCTCAGAGACCCGGAGACCCGGGGCCGAACTGCTTTCAAGGCCCGGGGGGGAAGTCTTTTCGCGGCTTCGCCTTCAGGCCACGCGCCCGGTTCGCAGAACGGCTTCACCCTCCTTGAATTGATGATATCGATCACGCTGATCGGCATCATCGTTCTCGTCATTGCCGGTGCTACGAGGCTCGGGTTCCGCTCCGTCGACACGGGAGAGAAAAAAATCGAATCGCTCGAGAGGATAAGGACCTCTCTCGGTATCATAGATTGCCAGATCCAGTCGCAGGTCCCGCTGACATACACCGAGGACGATGGTTCCCGGAAATATTACTTTCAGGGGAGCAGGGATTCGATGCAGTTTTCGACGAACTATTCTTACTCGAGTGCGGCAAGAGGATACATCATCGCCTCCTACAGGGTTGCGCCCGACGAACGCGGAAACCAGGTCCTGTATGTTTCCGAAAACAGTATCGGCATCGAAAACAAGACCGAGGCGAAGCTCTTCGATACGTTCAATGAGATATATTTCGAATACTTCTACAAAGATCCCACGGCAGAAAAGGGGGAATGGGTCGACCAGTGGACGGACGAAACGACGATCCCCGAGAAGGTCAAGATACATCTGGTCTCAGGGGCGAAGGATTTTTCGATGATCATTCCGATGAGGGCAAAGGGCTCTCTCACCGTTATGCCTTCCGCGTCGTCCGTGCCGGGCGTCCCCGTCGTCAGGCAACCGGGTACGAGGCAGTCCATTCAGAGGAGCACCCAATGAGGAGCGGCCTTGTCTCCAACTCCCGCAGAGGCAAACCTGGGCGTATCCTGGCATCGAGAGACGGGATAGCCCTTCTCATGGTGTTGTGGGCCCTCACCGTCCTTATGGTCATTGTGCTGTCCTTTTCCTATGCGGCGAGGGTCGAGACGAACTCCACCCTGTCCTTCAAGGACGGGATCGAGAAGAAGTTCCTCGCCGAGGCGGGGATACAGAGAGGGATCGTCGAGGTCCTTTACAGGATCCAGAATCTGACCCTTGAAGGCGGCGATATATGGAAAACAGACGGCACCTCCTACGCCGACCGGATGGGTGACGGAGGCTACACCGTCGGCATTACGGACGAATCGGGAAAGCTCGACCTGAACACTCTCACCGACAGTTCTGGTATAATACTGAAAAATCTCCTGATGAACGCAGGGGTGAAAGAAGAGGATGCGGATACGGTTGTAGACTCCGTTCTGGACTGGAAAGACGGCGACGACCTCCGCAGGATGCACGGCGCGGAGGACGATTACTATATGTCTTTACCGACCCCTTACAAAGCGAAAAATGCTAATTTCGACACCCTGGAAGAGCTTCTTCTGGTGAAGGGAATCACACCGGAGATACTGTACGGGAGCGATGAGGGAAGGGGTATTATCGATTTTCTCACGATCCATTCGAGGGCTTCCCAGATCAACGTCAATGCGGCGCCGAAAGAGGTCCTCTCCGCAATCCCGGGAATTACCCCCGAAATGGCCGATACCATAACCGATTACCGCGAGGCCAAGAAGATCACAAGCGCACAGGAGGTCTCACTTCCCCCGGAGAGCCTGCCCTTTGTCGGCTTTGCGGACAGCAGC
>JAMCWJ010000055.1 GCA_023475105.1 Nitrospirota bacterium | reverse complement strand
GGAGGTGCGGCATATGCGGGTGTAAAAGGTGGATTGAACGGACTGGCATATTATGCCGGAGGAGTTTTGGGCGGAATGATCGGCTATAGCGGGGCGAGTTATATTCAAAAGAGTTTAGCCGCAGCGAGAGAATGTCAAGTTTTTAGTTGAAACTATCTGAGTGGCCCGTATCAGTTTCCTTCCTTACGCCGCCTTCCTTAGTGTTTCGTTACTTTCTTCTTCGACCTCGATGCTTCCGAGAACCGCAGGAATCGAAGCATAACCTTTGATGCGCCTGAACCCTTTTTCCGCATGAAGAAGAACAGCCGCAAGCCACCGCTGCATCATTTTGCTGTTGCGGTACCGCTTGATGTTGCCCTCAGCATCCCTTACCGTTGAGAACATGCTCTCGATGGGATTGGTCGAGTGAAGGGTCTTCCTCAGCAAGCCCGGGATCTTCAACCGGTGCAAAGTAAGAATTTCTTCAAAGGCCTCCAAAAGCGAATCCGCCGCCGACTCGTTGATGCCTCTGAGCCACTTCTCCATGTCCGAAAGCATGAGGCGGGCATCTTCATAGCTGTTCTGCTCCAGGGCCGTCCTGAACCGCCGGTGGGCCTCTTTCCTGTATTTCTTCGCAAGGTGCTTCTGTATGTTGCGGTCCTTGTGGACAGTGCAGCGCTGATGTATCAGCTTCTTGCCGAAGCGGTCCCTAAGCACCTTGATAACTCCCTTGCCGCCGTCTGTGACCCAGATGATCCTCCTGGAAATCTTCAGCCCTCGCCGCTCCATGTCAGCAAACAGCTCTTCGCAGATTTCGTGGTTTTCCGTCGCGCCCTGCCAAAACCCAAGAGGCATCTTTTTGCCCTTTACGTCGATACCCAGTCCGACTATGAATGCCTCCCCACCACGGTGAACGGTGTCAAGAAATATTGCAAACGGCACGAAGGACGATAATGACCGTTCCTTGAATTCCCGAAGCTTTTTGGCCGTCGCCTCAATTATATGAGAGGAGATTGTACTGGCTGATACGCCAAACGCCTCAGCAGCTTCCGTCACTGTCTCACTGTATCTCCGGAACGACATGCCTCTGAGGATCTTCTCCAGCAGCTCCTCTGAAAATCCCTGCGGTTCCTTCAGTTTCTGATAACTCTGAAGCGCGATCTCTCCCTTCGGCCCCCTAAGCCGAGGACGCGCTACCTTTTTGATCTTCTGATCGCCTATGTACACCGAGCCGCCCTGGCTGGCCCATTTCCGTATCTCGGGACTGAAAGGCATATAATCCGGCCCGGCTACTTCTTCCCGGTCTATGTACATAATCGTTTCCGCCATCATCTTCCCCAGCTTCATCATCATCGAATCAAAGCCCTGCTTCCCGCTCTCGTATATCCGATATAACTGATCCACTATCCACTGCTTACCGCATGCCTCCTTGAATCCCAGTATTGCTTTTTCCTCTTCCTTGTGGTTTCCTTCATCTGTGGCTCCTTCCTTAAATGGATTATTGGTTACCGTGGATTATGCCACGGGGGAGCCACTCTTTCAAATTTCAACTAAAAATAGTATATCCTCAATACCCCCCAAGAGAGTCATAGTATTTCATCAGTCCCTCCTCCAATGATGTCTTCCCTGGTGAAACAGATGAGGCTCAGAATCCCGTCCGAGTTGCCGACACCCTATCGGCAATCAGACTCCTCAAGAGCCTCCGTAACCTATTGAGACTTTTCCCCCATCAACAATGACAGGAACCTTCCTGACACCCTTTGAATGCTGGAGCATCTCCTCCAGTTTCCTGGGATCTTGCTTGACATCAAAATAATTTGCTCTGCTTCCAAAGGCCGATCTGGCTTTGTCAGTATAGGGTTACCCAGCCTTCCCGTAGATTGTGATGTTTTCTGCCATGTTGCACCTCCTGTTAAATCATATCACTTCAGGCAGGAGGGGCGGTAGGGCAATAATGTACAGTTGGACTATTCCGAGGATGCAGTAAAATGAGAGACTCTTATCAAGGAGGACAGCATGAGCAAAGAAAACACCAAGCAAAAGCCAAATGTGAAGAAGAAACCTCAGCACAACCTGAAAGAAAAAAGACAAGCAAAAAAGGAAAAGGCTGAAGGTAAATCCCTCCCAATAATGCCCCGTTGAACTTACAAGGGGCGGGTCTTCCCCGATCCTGAACGCTTCATGAGCCTCTGGCTCTTCTTTTTGTGTTGTCTATACAAGGTAGAACTTTCCCTAAAGTTTTGAGACTCTTTTCAAAACGATTCCCCAAAAAATCGCAGCAAAAATCTGGGAGGTTTTTCGGGAACGGGCTTCTTTGACGACAAAACCTTTAATCCTTTCTTTGCCAAAATACCAAAGTTCTGGTGCTACATAGTAATTGTCTCCTAGACTCAGATAATCTGACCCACTAACAAAACAAAGACAACAAACCACAACCTTCATTTATGCCTCTTAACAGTGGAATACTGTATCCTGTTTGTTTGCTGATTGCTTTATTTGTTAGTGATTTCAGCTATACCGTCAACATAACATCGGTTGACGGTCAGTTGACGGTTTTTCCAGAGTCCAAATCATTGCTAACCAATTGATATTAAAATAAAGAAGTGGCGGGAGCGTGTGGGAATCGAACCCACCCTGCCCGCTTTTGACAGGCAACACTGGATTTGAAGTCCAGGAGGGACACCAGAACCCTATGCGCTCCCATGTTGATATTACTCGATTCGCCGGGCCTATGGCAAGCCGGGTTCTTCCCCTGTTCATAATTCAGGCTCCAAAAAACGTCCTATCTCCCAGCCAAATCTGCCGCCATATCTCCGATTTCCACGGTGGAATAGCCCATCTTGCCTGCGGCAAGACACTTGATCTTTGTCGACGTGAGCTCTCTCACCGATTTTTCAATCGCATCAGCAGCGCTCTTTTCCCCCAGGAACTCGAGCATCATCCCCGCAGCGCAGATCGCCGCAAGGGGGTTGATCACATTCTGCCCCTTGTACTTCGGCGCCGAACCTCCCATCGGCTCGAACATCGACACGCCTCCGGGATTGATGTTGCCCCCTGCCGCAATACCGAGGCCCCCCTGGATCATCGCACCAAGGTCCGTAATGATGTCGCCGAACAGATTATCCGTTACTATCACATCGAACCACTCGGGGTTTTTCACAAACCACATCGTGATTGCATCCACGTGCGCATAAGCGGTCTTGATCTCCGGGTATTCCCTCGCCACCTCGTAAAATGTCCTCTCCCACAGGTCGAAGGCATAGGTCAGTACGTTCGTCTTGCCGCAAAGCGTCAGCTTCTTGTCCTTGTTTCTCTTCTTCGTATAGTCAAAGGCATACCTGACGCACCGTTCCACTCCCTTACGGGTATTGATCGATACCTGTGTCGCGATCTCATCAGGAGTGCCTTTCTTGAGCACTCCTCCCGCCCCTGTATACAGTCCTTCGGTATTCTCCCTCACCACTACAAAGTCGATGTCCCCCGGCTTCTTGTCCTTCAACGGGCAATCGACTCCCGGGAAAAGTTTCACGGGGCGCAGATTGATGTACTGCTCGAGCTCGAATCTCATCCGCAGCAGTATGCCTTTTTCGAGTATGCCGGGTTTCACCTCGGGATGGCCGATCGCACCGAGGTATATCGCGTCGAACTTTCTCAGATCGTCAAAAATGCTTTCCGGAAGGAGCTCTCCGGTCTTCAGATATCTTTCGCCGCCGAAATCAAAATTCGTGTAGTCGAGCTTAAACCCGTATTTCGCCGATGCCGCATTCAGCACCTTTAGTCCCTCCGCGACCACCTCGGGCCCCGTCCCGTCACCACCGATCACTGCTATCTTGTATGTCTTTGCCATCACGTCCTCCTCATCTCCAGAACTCGAAGATTCTATTTTACATGAAACCGGAAGAAATGGTACAGAGAGCCTCCAATTCCCAAAACCCAACCACCAAATCTGCGTGAGGATATATTCGAACGGTTTCAACGGGCCGAAGGCCCGGCGCCTCGGAGCGTAGCGAGAATGAGAAAGAATGCTGTCCTCACGCCAGTATCAGTTTTTATCGATGGTGGATTCGGGAAGTCTCTTGTCTGTTCGGCCGTGTCGGGCTCCTCCTTCAGCTCTCTTTCTTTTGCAGGGCCCTCTCGACCGTTTTGATCGCGCAGAATTCCCCGCACATGCTGCAGGCGTCCGTTGTTGTCGGGACGGCGCCTCTGGACTTCCTCACCTTTTCGGGATTGAAGCTGAGGGAGATCTGGCCTTCCCAGTCGAGGTTCTTCCTGTAGCGGGCCATCTTGCTGTCTTTTTCGATCGCGCCGGGTATCCCCTTGGCGATGTCCGCCGCATGGGCTGCCAGCCTAGATGCGATAACACCCTCCCGCACATCGTCGATGTCCGGCAGCCGTATATGCTCCGCCGGTGTGACATAACAGAGAAAATCGGCCCCCGCAGCCCCCGCGATCGCTCCGCCTATGGCAGCCGAGATATGGTCGTACCCCATCCCGATATCCGTCACAAGAGGGCCGAGCACATAGAAGGGCGCACCCTTGCAGATCTCCTTCTGCATCTTTATGTTCAGCTCAACCTGGTTCAGAGGCACATGGCCCGGCCCTTCGATGATCGCCTGGATGCCCGCTTCAAGCGCCAGGTCCCTCAGCTCTCCCAGGGTTACCAGCTCCTCGATCTGGCTCCTGTCGGTCGCATCCGCCAGACATCCGGGCCTGAACCCGTCCCCCAGGCTCAGGGTGAGGTCGTATCTCCTCGCGATCTCCAGAAGCCGGTCATACTGCTCATAGAGCGGATTCTCCCTGTCGTTATAGATCATCCACTCAAGCAGAAACGCCCCACCCCGGCTGACGACATCGAGGATCCTCCCCTCGCCCTTCAGCCTCTCGATCGCCTTCCTCGTGACCCCGCAGTGCACGGTTACGAAATCGACCCCCTCCCTCGCATGCCCTTCGATCACGTCAAAAAGCTCATCGGCACTCATCTTCGCGATATGCCCGTGCCGCTCCGCCGTCTTCACCACCGCCTCGTAGATCGGCACCGTGCCGACCGCAACGGGCGACCTCTCGATGAGGGTCTTCCGCAACTCCCTGATCGCCCCGCCCGTCGAAAGATCCATTACCGCATCCGCTCCGTACTCTACCAGCACCCGGAGCTTCTCCATCTCCTCCTCATAAGAAACCTTGTCCTTCGAGGTCCCGATGTTCGCGTTGATCTTCGTCCTCAGCCCCCTGCCGATCCCCAGCGGACTGATCTCGTGCAGAATATTCCTCGTGATGACCGTCACACCGTTTGCGATGTCGGAGGCAAGGTTCTGGGGAGAAATACCCTCGGCAAGCGCCACCCTCTCCATCTCCGTGTTCACGATTCCTTTTCGTGCCAATTCTATTCGTGTCATGATTATTCTCCTCGCATCGTTTTTCTTCCTAAGCTGCGGCCCCCTGACTATCGCTCACGTAAGGGTTCCCCTGACTAATGTCCGGCTCCTGGGCCGTCATCAGGGAGTTTCGAGCGCAGAGAGATATTCTTCCGCAGCCCCTTTCCTGTCTGCCCTGTTCAGGATGCCCCGTATCACGGCAATTCCCCGCGCCCCGGCGCGGATCACTTCTTCGACGTTTTCCACCTCGATTCCCCCGATCCCAAAGACGGGGATCGAGAGGGCTTCACTCGCTTTTTTCAACGCCTCTGTCCCGACGGGAGCGCCGTATCTCAGTTTGGACGGCGTAGGATAGACCGGACCGAAGGTGATAAAATCCGCGCCCTCCCTTTCCGCGACAAGGGCTTCATTGAGATTATGCGCGGAGGCGCCGATGGCGAACGTGTCCCCGGTGATCTTCCTCGCTGCATGAACAGGAATGCCTGACTGCGCGAGATGCAGGCCGTCAGCGCCTGCCGAGAGAGCGATGTCGACTCTGTCGTTGATAAAGAGTCCGGCGTGATATTTCGCCGTCAATTCCCTCATCCTGTATGCCATATCCAGAATTTCCCGTACGGTCAGGTCTTTCTCTCTCAGCTGGACGGCCCTTACTCCTCCTTTCAAGCCATCTTCGACTGCGGTGAAGAGCGCATCACCCGCAGGGAAAAGTCTTCTGTCCGTGACAAGGTAAAGACTAAAATCTATCGACGCCATCTCAACAGCAGTTAGAGCATACCCTCGAAGGAGCTGCTCGCAGTCGCATAGAGTTTTCTGGGGATTCTGCCGGCAAGATGGGCGAGCCTGCCGGCAATGACCGCGTGTTTCATCGCCCCGGCCATCGCGATCGGGTCCTTCGCCCCTGCTATGGCGCTGTTGATCAATACGGCATCGCACCCCAGCTCCATGGCGAGCACAGCATCCGAGGCAGTCCCCACCCCGGCATCCACCAGCACCGGCACCTTTGCCGCTTCGAGGATGATCCTGATGTTGCAGGGGTTCCTTATCCCGAGCCCCGAGCCGATCGGCGCCCCAAGGGGCATCACCGCCGCAGCCCCGGCATCCTCCAGCCGCTTCGCCATTATCGGGTCGTCGTTGGTGTAAGGAAACACGATGAACCCCTCTCCGGCAAGAATCTCCGTCGCCTTCAGAAGTCCTATCGTGTCGGGAAACAGCGTCCGCTTATCTCCGATCACCTCAAGCTTCACCATGTCCGACACCCCCGCCTCCCTCGCCAGACGCGAGTACCTCAGGGCGTCCTCCACGCTATAGCAGCCCGCAGTATTCGGAAGAATCTTGTACTTCTTCGGGTCTATGAAGTCCAGCAGATTCTCCGACTTCCTGTCGGTGATGTTCACCCTCCTGACCGACACTGTCACCAAATCCGCTCCCGAGGCCTCCACCGCACGCGCCGTCTCTTCAAAATCCCTGTACTTCCCCGTCCCTATCCAAAGCCGCGACCTGAACTCAATGCCCCGTATCTTCAGCATGTCATTCATCCCTGCTCTCCTTATGAGGACTTCCTCCTCCCACAAAATAGACGATCTCTACCGTGTCTCCCTCGCTCAATCTCACATGGTCAAGAAGAAGGAATTTGACCATG